>JAFEFG010000040.1 GCA_018240685.1 Pseudomonadota bacterium
TTACTGGAGGACGATCACGACGCGGCGGTTCTGCGGCTCGCGGACGCCGTCGGCGGTCGGGACCAGCAGGCCCTGCTCGCCCTTGCCGATGACCGTGATCGCCGTCGCCGGCACGCCGTCACGCACCAGGGCGTCCTTGACCGCGTTGGCACGACGCAGCGACAGCGCCATGTTGTAGCTCTCCGGGCCCGACGTGTCGGTGTGGCCGGTCGCCGTGATGCGGGCGTTGCCCTTCGCCTTGTAGGCGTCGGCCGCCTGCTTGATCGTCGCCAGCGCCTGCTGCGACAGGTTCGCCCGATCCCAGTCGAAGAACACCATGAACGACGGCGCCTGCACCGGCGGCGGCGGCGGCGGCGCGGCCTCGGCCGGCGCTCCGAACTTGTACTGCAGGCTCGCCATGATGCTGAAGTTGTTGTTCGGGTAGCTGCCGTTCAGGCCGTAGGCCGTCCCGGCGAAATTGCCCGAATAGTTGTAGGTGGGGCTGGTGGTGCCGAAGTAGCGCCCATCCAGGTTCAGGCGAAACTGCGAGTCGATGTTCCACCCCACGCCCACGATCCCCTGGTATGCGAACTGGGTGCTGCTGCTGGATCCGCCCAGGGCTGCCGCGTTGGTGAAGGCGATACCGGCACCCGCACCGATATAGGGGGTGATGGTCTGGCCGGACATGAAGTCATACAGGACATTCGCCATGATGCCTGTCTGATTGAAGGACACGCCGGCCGAGCCGGAAATGCCACTGATGTTCGCCGTCGCCGTGTTGCTGCGATACACACCTTCGAGTTCGACCCGCGGGCCGCCGAAGTCGTAGCCGATCATGCCGCCGGCGGCCCATCCGGTATTGGGATAGGCGTTCGTGGTGCCGGTCACGGAAACGCCGCCGCCCCAGAAGGTGGTGTTGGAGGATGTGTTCAGCATCCAGTTAACGCCGCCTTCCGCCCCAATATAGAACCCGGTTGTCGGCACCTGCGCATGGGCGCCGATCGGAAGCGCCACAACCAGGGCGGCGGAAAACAATGCCTTCTTCATCTATTTCTCCCCGAGGTACAAAAAACACGACGCAACTTATAGTTTATTCCAAAATCATCGATTATCAAAGGGGTAGAGTGATTATTTCGCGTATCGGTTGCGCCAGGCGGCGAACCGACACGACGCACGGGGGGCTTCCGACCTGAAGCTGGCGTCCCTGAAGCCGGCGTCGCCGTACAGGTTATTTCCCGGCTCGGTCCTTTGGTTCCAGCCGATAGACGGATCCGGCGGTCGCATCGTCGAGAAGGCGTACGCCGACGAAGCTGTCGTGCAGGACACGATAGAGCGCGCCGATGCGGTCGGCGTCGGCGACCATGCCGGTCTCGGACAGGAGTTCCGGCAACGTGTCCGTCCAGACACGCACGGTCACGACGTCATATCCGAGACTGCGCGCGCGCTCGATTTCCGCCTTCAGCGCCTCGGCATGCTTGTCCGGACTCCAGTCCGGATGCCGCAGCAGAGTCGCAATCAGGCCGATCCATCTGATCGGCGGCGAAGGTGTGGGCGCCGCAGCGAGGTCGGCGATCCCCGGCTCGGGCGTCGCTCCCAATGAACGGAAGTAGGAGGACGACCATTCGAAATCGTGAAGGAGGAACACCGTGCGTGTCGGGTCCGCGACCTTCTTGATGCGCTCCACGGCCAGGCGCCAGTTCGTGTCGGCGCCGCGTACGGGCGTGAGGCTCCAGAGGCTGTTCGCCAGCAGGGCGATCGAAACGGCGGCCAGGAGCCGGGGGCCGGCAGGTCCCCGCCGCCGCCATATATCGCCCGCGATGAGCGCAGCGCCGAGCGTCAGCCAACCCATGACGTTGATCTGCATCTGCGGATCCTGCGGCTGCGAGTAGAAGTTCATCACCTCGCCGGCGAGGAACGTGCCGCCGAAGACCGCTGCCAGTGCCCAGGCCTGCGTGCTGCTCCGCGCGCGCCACAGGATCGCGATCGACGCCGCCGCGGCCGCCACGATCATCGTGAGGCCGGTGATGCGCCAGACATCCCATCCGCCGGGAAAATCGGCGATGGTGATCATGCCCGCACCCAGCAGGTAGCCCGTCATGCCGTCGAAAAGGTAGACGACCTTCGGCCAGGTGAAGCCACCCCACGAGGATCCGACGCCCTTGCCGGTCCAGAGCAGCCCCGTCACGCCGACCGCACCGGCATGTCCGTGCCAGGCCAGCGCCACCACGGCCGTCGTCGCCAGCATGGCGCCGGCAAAGAGGGCGATCCAGGCGACACGTATCGTCGGCCGCTTCTCGCAGAGCCAGAGAGCGGCGAGCATCGCCGGCAGGGTCGGGAACATCAGCCGCCATTCGAACAGCCACCCGATGGTGAAGATCGCGGCAACGACGCAGACCCGCAGCGCGGTCGGCCGCGCGAACCAGATGGCCGCCAGGGCCATCGAGGAGAACATCACCGTGTAGCTCGACATGATGTCCTCGTTGATGACGGCGAGGACGAGCACGTCGTAGCAGGCGAGGTGGAACAGCGCGGCGAGCAGGGCCAGGATGCGCCGCCCGGTAATGTGGCGGACCAGAAGGTAGACGACGCAGAGACAAAGGCTTGCGCTCAGTGCGTTGAGGAGCGCGATCTGCCGCCGCGGATCGCCGGCCCACAGTCCGAGCAGGTCAAGGACCCGGCAAAGCGCGCCATAGGCGGGGAAGAAGAGATAGTTCGACGGATCGAGCGGCGCATGGGCGGGATCGATGATCCACGGCGTCAGCTGCTTCGCCTTCATGATGCCGTTGCCCGTGAGGCCGCCCTGGGCATTGTCGAGCCAGAGGATGACGCCGATGAAGAAGGCGCCGCCGGCGATCAGGAGGGTCGGGATGTCGATCCAGTAGCCCCCAGCGTGACGGCCCCCGGCGACGCGGAACGGCCGGCCGGCATCGTCATTGGCGCGCGACCCGGATGTCGTCGCGTCGTGCGTGGCGCCGAGGATCCGACTGTCGGTCATTGGCCGCCGGTGTCCCTGGTCGGAGCCCGGCGGTTCCGTCCGTCATCGGGCAGCCTGCATCCCTCTGTCATCGTTTCCCTGCCGCTCTGGCTTGCCGCGCCCATCTCTCCATACTGGGGATACAGCCGCCGCATCCCCGGCGCCTTCCGGCCGCCATGGATACCTGTCGAGGCCGGCTTTGTGCCACGGAAATTGGGCAGGGGTGTCAGGGGACGAGGGAAGGACCGCGGCGGCGGTTCGGGCGGGGAAGGCGGGATCAAGCGCGTGTCAGCGCAGGAGATATCCGAATTGGCCTTCCGACAGGTATCCGATCAGGGCGAGAATGAACACTATGGCAGCGATCGCAAACGTCTTCGTCCTGGGCTCCATCGTTCTTTCCCCCCGGTTGATCAGCCTGGACTTATGTTATGGCGCGATTCGAAGAGGGGCGGAAGCGCCCGGTTCCCGCGAAGCGATGAACGCGCGCGCTGCTTGCGGGGCAGGAAGTCCGTCGGCCCCGTCGTGAGGGATCTGCGTCAGTAAGAGACGGCGCGCTGGAGCGATCCCTTGGGGATCTCGCGCCGCTGGTGGCCCCGGATGAGGATGCCCTGCCGGTCGGGATCGTTCCATGGCGACGGCCCGTCGCCGCCGGCCGGATGCGGGGTGCCTGCGGTACGCTCCGCCGTTTGCGTCTTTGCGTCTTCCAGCCAGTCCCGCGCCTGATGAAGGCTCTCGAAAAGACGAATGGGCCGCTCGCCCTGCGTCACCTTTGCGAAGGCATGTCCGAAGCCCACGCGGGCCGGGTTGATGATGAAGGCGACCGGGCCGCGCTTTTCCTTCGGATCGGCCCGGAAAAGATCGGCTACCTGCTGGACCTGACTTTCCGAGAGATCGGAGCTGGCCGAGAAGATATCGATGATCTTGGTGAATTCAGGCACGTGGGCATCGAAGAGTTCCCGGGCCGCGCCCTGGATGTCATCGGCTGTCACCTTTCCGCGGGCAACAATGGTCACCGTGCGGTGCAGGCGCGAAATCTCCATGTAGATCGGCATGACGCTCCCGGTCTCGGTCGTGTGAGAACGATAGGGCAGACTTTGACGTTCGAGATCGCAGGCTGGCAACCTCGATGACGGACCAATCGCCACATGCCGCGATCGTCCGTCCGGGCTTGCCCCGTCATGTTCCGTGAAGACTACCCTGGTGGGTCCCCATCGCCTTCCCGACCAGCGGTCGAAGGCGGGGCTCATCGGTCGGCCATTGAAATAATTGGCGCTCCCAACGGGAGTCGAACCCGTGTTTCAGCCTTGAGAGGGCCGCGTCCTAGGCCTCTAGACGATGGGAGCGAGACCGGAGCGGGAGAGATAGTCGAAGGCGCGGTCCGGCGCAAGCTCGGGAATCATCCGGGTTTCCGGCCCGTGACGCGCGACAGGACGCCCGGAACGAAGGGGTGGACGGCGACATCGCGGAAGCCCGCATCCTGCAGATATCCCTTCACCTCCGATTCGGTATGGGCGAGGCCCGTGCTGCCGAAGACGCCTTCGTTCAGGCCCCACAGCGCCGCCGACAATGGCCCCCGCCGGTCGTCGTGCAGGGTCTCGCCGATCAGGTGCATCTCGCCGCCGGGGACGAGGGCGGCAAACGCCTTGCCGACCACGAGCCGGATCAGCGCCGGCTCGTACTGCGGCAGGTTGCTGGCCATGACCACGACATCGACGCCCTGCGGGAATTCGCTGGTGGTGAAGTCGCCGGCAAGAGTGCTGACGCGGTCGCCCGCCTTGTTCGCCTCGATGTATTCGCGGGCCACCACCGTCACCGGCGGCAGGTCGAGCACGATCGCCTTCAGGCCGGGGAAGGTCTGGGTGGCGACGATGCTGTAGGCGCCCGAGCCGCCGCCGAGGTCCAGCATCAGCTTGCGGCCGCTGAGATCGACGCTGCGGCTGAACAGGCGGGCGGCTCCCATGCCGATCGAGTAGGTGGCCGCGTGATAGCGGCGGGCGTCCTCGACCGTGAACGCCTCGTAGGCGCCGAGCCGCTTCTCGACCGGGCTGCGCAGCCGCTGGCTGAGTTCGCCGTAGGCGGTCCAGCGCGGCTTGGTGAACAGGATCCAGGGCCCTGCATAGCGGTCGCTGTCCTTGACCAGAAAGCGCTGCACGTCGGGAGCATTGGCGAAGCGGCTGTCCTTGCCGGCGCTTTCGCGCGTGAGCAGCGCCATGGCCACCAGCGCCGTGAGCAGGCGCTCGGCATTGCGTTCGCTGATCCCGACCGCCTTGGCCGCGGTCGGCACGGTATCGTGCCCGCGCGCGATGGCGGTGAAGACGTCGAGCTCGACGGCGGCCATCAGCGCGGCGCTTTCCCAATAGGCCTGCGCCATCTTCTGCAGGCGGGTCGTGTCGAGACGGGGCTTGGCCGGAGAAGAGACCGGCGCGGAGGTCGAAGCGGTATCGGACATTGGCGTTTCCTCTTGGTTTGCCGCATCCTAGCCCGGCGCCGAGGATTCACCGATTCCGCCGGGAGGAACGAAACCATGGACATGCCGATCGCCCAGGACCTGCCGATCACCGGCATCGACGTCTATTCCCTGCCGCCCCGGGAAGGCGAGGCGGTGCTGCGCCGCCAGCTCGCGGCGGCCTATCGGCTGGTCGACTATTTCGGCTGGACCGAGCTGATCTACGGCCATCTGACGGCCCGCGTTCCGGGCGACGCGCCGCACTTCCTGATCAATCCCTACGGCCTCAACTACGACGAGGTCACGGCCTCGAACCTGGTGAAGATCGATCTCGACGGCCGGATCGTCGAATCCAGCCCCCATCCGGTGAACTATGCGGGCTTCGTCATCCATTCCGCGATCCACATGGCCCATGCGATGCGGCACAAGGTGGTGATGCACACCCACACGCGGGCCGGCATGGCGGTGTGTGCGCTCAAGGATGGGCTGCTGCCGATCTCGATGGTTTCCACCGCCTTCCACGGCAAGCTCGCCTATCACGACTACGAAGGGCCGAGCCTCGATCTCGACGAGCGCGGCCGGCTGCTGAAGAATCTCGGCGACCATCAGGCGATGCTGCTGCGCAATCACGGCCTGCTCGCGACCGGTCGCTCCGTGCCGGAAGCCTTCCTGCGGCTCTATCGCCTCGAGCGCGCCTGCCAGATCCAGATCGACGCCGCGGCGGCAGGCACGCTGAACGTCATGGGCGACAATCTCGCCACCAAGTCGGGTGCCGACATGGACCGCTTCTCGGAGATGGAATCCGATGTCGGCATCGGCGACCTCGAATTCGCGGCGCTGGTCCGCAAGCTCGACAAGACCGACCCGGGCTGGCGGCACTAAAGCGCGAGGACTTTTGCTTCGCCCGTCGTCCGGCGCTCGTCGCGTCAGCCGCGCCTGCGCCGGGACAACGGCATGAATCGGCGAAAAGTCATCGCGCAGCAGGGTCCGTAGAGGCGCCCGGACGTGGAAAGCCCGCCAATTCGACTCTTCGGGAATGACGCTCCGGCGCTAAGGAAGCCTGTAGAGTTTCCGCAGCGAACCAGTAGCGCTCACGATGTCGGAGATTCGCCAGCCTTGCGGCGTCCGGATCAGAAGCACGGTGAGCGTCTTGGGCTCGCCGAGATTCCGGAAGGCCACGGCGCCCTGCGCGGTGTTGTCGCCGGCCGACGCCACGATGGTGAGATCCGTGATCTGCCAGTCCTGAGCATCGACGAAGGGATCGCCGTCGAGAAGCGGCGCCTCCTTGTGCTGCCTCGCGGCCGCCACGTCCTTTTCGATCGCGGCGGCGAGGTCGGGCGCGAAGAAGCGGCGGGGCTCCCAGTATGGTTGCCCCTTGAAGCCTTCCTGACGGTAGGGCTGGTAGAGCCCGTCGAGAAAGGCTTGCGGCGTCTGCCCCTGGGCCATGACAGAGGGCGCCACGATCGTGGACGCCAGGGCGGAGGTTGGGACGGCAAGGAGAAGCGCCGTCGCCAGGCGCCGCCCGGGAACGCGAGAGGACATGCCCATCATTTCCCTCCCTTCCTGTAGAGCCGCTTGCCCATGATCCAGGTCTCATCGACCGCCCGGTCGTCGCCGACCATCATGACGCCGAACAGGAGGTCCGCGGCCTGGTCGACGGTCGTCGGCCCTTCCTCGCCGGCAATCAGCGACTGGCGCCAGGTCAGCGACGAGGGGCCGGCCTTCCAGTCCAGCACCACGAAATCGGCCTCCTTGCCGGGCTCGAAGTTGCCGACGAGATCGTCGACATAGAGCCCTTCCGCGCCGCCCAGCGTGACCGACCAGAAGCCGCGATAGGGCGAGACCTTGTTGCGTTCGGCCTCCTCCGGCCTGTCGTGCAGCCGGCCCGCGTTGCACATGCCGACCTTGTAGGCCTCGTCTAGAACGCCCAGCAGCGAGAAGCGGTTGCCGGCGCCGACATCGGTGCCCCAGGAGAGCCGCACGCGCGAGCGCGGGTCGGTGGCGCGGCCAAGCCGGAACAGGCCGCTGCCGAGGAAGAGATTGGAGCAGGGGCAGAAGCAGATCGCGGAACCGCTGCGCGCCAGGCGGCCGAACTCGTCGTCCGACAGCCAGATGCCGTGCCCGCCGGTGAATTTCGGGCCGGTGAGGCCGTACTTCTCGTAGATGGCGAGATAGTCCGCGCATCCCGGATGGGCCTCGACGACGGCGCTGACCTCGCTCGTGTCTTCCGAGATGTGCGTGTTCACCCAGCAGTCGGGATGTTCCTGCTTGAGCCGGCGGCAGGCGTCGAGCAGCTCCGGCGTGGCGCCGAGCGCGTAGCGCGGCGTGATGGCGTAGAGGTTCCGGCCCCGGCGGTGGTAGCGCTCGATCAGGCGCTTGCTGTCGGCATAGAAGGAGGAAGCGGATCGCATGTATTCCGCCGGCGCCAGCCGGTCGATGCCGGTGAGGCCAGCGATGAGGCGCATGTTGCGCCGGCCGGCCTCGTCGAACAGTTCCTCCGTCGCCACCGGCGCGCTGGTCGTGAAGGCCTGGCAGGTCGTGGTGCCCGCGGCGAGCAGGTTGTCGAAGAAGCGCCGCGCCGCGTCGCGCGCATAGTCGCGGTCCTCGTACTTCAGCTCCTCGGGAAAGACCCAGCGCTGCAGCCACGGCAGGAGCTGCTCGCCGAAGGCACCCAGCACCCGCGTCTGCGGGAAGTGGATATGGCCGTCGATGAAGCCGGGCAGGATCAGCCGGTCCCGGATGGGCGTGATCGCGAGGGAGGGGTGGCGTCTTGCCGTCTCTTCGTAGATGCCGAAGTCGATGATCCTGCCGTCCTCGATCACCAGCAGGCCGTCGACGAGGAAGCGGGCCGAGTCGGCTTCGCGGCCGACATGCTTCCAGGGATCGTCGACGAAGTCGAAGAACGTGCCGCGGATGCCGTGCGCGGTCATTCCGGGTACGTGCTCATGGCCGGCGTTCCGGGCGACGCCGTGGGCAGGCCTGGACCCGCGTCAGCCTTGCGCATCGAAGGCCGGCAGTGTGTGCGCCGTCACTGCCGGCGCGGGGCCGTCGAAGCGCTCGATCTCGACCAGGCAGGTCTGGGCGATGCAGCCCTGGCTCAGCTTGGAGGCGCCGATGTCGAGGGTGAGCGCGTTGGGGTTGCCGTGCTTCTCCAGCGGCGTGTTGGAGCCCGAGTCCGCCGGATCGAACCAGGCGCCGGTGGAAAGGCGCACCACGCCGCGGCGGATGCGGTCGCTCAGGCGCGCTGCGGCCAGGCAGGCGCCGCGATCGTTGTAGACGCGCAGCATGTCGCCGTCGGCGATGCCGCGTGCCGCGGCGTCCTCCGGGTGAATGGTGACCGGCTGGCGCCCCTTGATCTTGGTCGCCTTGGCGTAGGGGCTGTGGTCGAGCTGGCTGTGCAGCTTGTCCGCCGGCTGATCCGACAGCATGTGCAGCGGATAGCGCTCGGCCGCCTTGGCACCCAGCCATTCGACCGGCTCCATCCAGGTCGCATGCGGCGGGCAGTCGTCGAGGCCGAAGGAGGCGATGCGCTCCGAATAGATCTCGATCCTGCCCGACGGCGTCTTGAGCGCGTGCCGGTCCGGATCGGCGCGGAAGGCAGCCAGCATCACCGGATCGCGGCTCTCGCCCTTGGCTTCCGCCAGGCCGTCCCTCCAGAATTGCGCAAAGGGCGGCAGGGTGACGCCGGCCTTGGCCGACTTCACGCGCGCTTCCTCGTAGAGATGCTCCATCCAGGAGAAGGCGTCCTTGTGGCCTTCCGAATGCGCCTCGCCTACGCCCAGCCGCTGCGCCAGCGCCTGGAAGATGTCGTAGTCGTCGCGCGCCTCGCCGAGCCGCTCGCGCGCCTTCTTCATGGCGATGACGAAGGGTTCGCGCGTGCCGTAGCCGATATCGTCGCGTTCGAGGCTGGTCGTGGCCGGCAGCACGATGTCGGCCATCTTCGCCGCCGGCGTCCAGAACTGCTCGTGGAAGATGATCGTGTCGGGCTTGCGCCAGGCCTGCCGCAGGCGGTTGAGGTCCTGGTGGTGGTGATAGGGATTGCCGCCCGCCCAGTAGACCAGGTGGATGTCGGGATAGGCGTGGCGCTCGCCGTTGTAGTCGAACGGCGCGCCGGGATGCAGCAGCATGTCGGTGAAGCGCGCGACCGGGATGAAGTCCTTCACCGGGTTGGTGCCCTGCGGCAGGGTCGGGCCGTAGTAGCGCGGATGCGGGCTGCCCATCAGGTTGACCGGCCCGTAGCCGACGCCGAAGCCGCCGCCCGGCAGGCCGATCTGGCCCAGCATGCAGGCCAGCGTCACCAGCGCCCAGAAGGGCTGTTCGCCGTGATGGCTGCGCTGCAGCGACCAGCCGATGCTGACCATGGTGCGGGTGGCCGCCATCTCGCGGGCGAGGCTTGCGATCCGTGCCGCCGGGATGCCGCAGATGCGCTCCGCCCATTCCGGCGTCTTCGGCTGGCCGTCCGTCTGCCCGGTGAGATAGGGCACGAACCGGTCGAAGCCCACCGTGCAGCGATCGAGGAAGGCGCGATCGTAGAGCTTTTCCGTATAGAGGACGTAGCACAGCGCCAGCATCAGCGCGGTGTCGGTGTTGGGGCGGACGGCGAGCCACTCGACCTCGCCGCCGGTGTCGAGATCCTCGGCCGTCGGCGTGACGTTCACGAAGCGCACGCCCTTGGCGGCCATCGTGTAGAGGCCGCCCTTGACGTGATGCAGCGTGGCGCCGCCGGCGTTGATCTGCGCGTTCTTGCGCGGCACGCCGCCGAAGGTGACGAACAGCCTGCAATGCTCCGCCAGCACGTCCCAGCGCGTGTGCATGGCCATCAGCTCTTCCATGCCGGCGACGATGTGCGGCATCAGCACGCGCGCGGCGGCCAGGCTGTAGGAATCCTGGTGGCGCACGAAGCCGCCGTAGCAGTTCAGGAACCGCTTCACCTGGCTCTGCGCGTGGTGGAAGCGGCCGGCACTCGACCAGCCGTACGAGCCGCCGAAGATCGACCGGTTGCCGAAGGTCGTCTTCACCCGCTTGAGCTCGGCGGCGACGAGGTCGAGCGCCTCGTCCCAGGGCACCTCGACGAACGGCTCCTGGCCGCGCCTGTCGGTGGCGCTGCCGGGACCGTTCTCCAGCCAGCTCTTGCGGATCGCCGGCCGGCGCACGCGCAGCCGTGCCACCTCGTCGGAGAGCATGTGCAGGCCGATCGGCGAGGGGTCGGGGTCCTTCGAGAAGGGATGCAGCCGTGCGGCCTTGCCCTGCTTGTCGTACTCGACCTCGTAGACACCCCAATGGGCGGCGGTAAGCGTACGTTGATGCGTCATGTCCCTGATCTCTATGCCGCCGCCTTGGCGATGGCGAGGAAACGATCGACCGCGGCCGGGTCGGTGTCAAAGGCCGTGACCAGGCGGTAGGCGCGCTCGCCCGGCCGGTCCGACGGCCAGGGATGGTATTCGGCCCCGGCCTCCTCGAGCGCGTCGTGGATGTGGGCGGGCAGGGCGATGAAGATCTCGTTGGCGTCGACGGGATACAGGAGCGACGTGCCCTTGAGCGCCGTCAGCCCGGCCACCAGCCGCCGCGCCATGGCGTTGGCATGACGGGCGTTGGCGAGCCACAGCCCGTCGGCGAAATAGGCGTCGAGCTGGGCCGAGATCAGCCGCATCTTGGAGAAGAGGTGGCCGCCGCGCTTGCGCCGGAACTCGAACTCGCGGGCCAGCTCGCTGTCGAAGAAGATCACCACCTCCGCGGCCATGGCGCCGTTCTTGGTGGCGCCGAGGCTCAGCACGTCGACGCCGGCCCGCCAGGTGAGATCCGACGGCGCGCAGCCGACATAGGAGAGGACGTTGGCGAAGCGGGCGCCGTCCATGTGCAGCTTGAGCCCGTGCCGGCGCGCCGAGGTCGAGAGACCGGCGATCTCCTCGGGCGAGTAGGCGGTGCCGCACTCGGTGGCCTGGGTGATGCTGACGGCGGCCGGCTGGGGATGGTGGACGACGCCATAGACCGGCTGCGCCAGTGCAGCGGCCAGCGCCCTGGGATCGATCTTGCCGGCCTTGCCGTCGACATGGATGAGCTGGGCGCCTGACGTATAGAACTGCGGCGCGTTCGCCTCGTCGACGGCGATGTGGGAGCCGGGATGGCAGTAGATCGCGCCCCAGGGCGGCGTGCAGCACGACAGCGCCAGCACGTTGGCGGCGGTCCCGGTCGCGACCGGATAGGCCACGAGGCCGGGATGATCGAAGACGTCGCGCAGCCGCCGCTCGACCTTGTGGGTCCAGTCGTCGGCTCCGTAGGAATGGGCCGTGCCCGCGGCGAAGGCGCGGCCGACGGCATCGATGATCAGCGGATGGGCTCCCGCCTCGTTGTCGCTGCGAAAGTTCATTCTTGCTCCTCAGGACGGCGCGCCAGCGCCTCGGAACGGTTGGCGTCGATTCCGGGCGCGCGCGGGACGGCGTCGTCGAACCGTTGCGCCCGCCCGAAACCGGCCGCCGTGATCGAGAGACGGTCGAGCATGCTAACGCGCGGTGCCGGGCGGGAAGGTGATGGTGCCGAGCAGCGCTCCCGTGCGGGGATCGACGATATAGGCCGTCGGCAGGCCGTCCGGCCCTTCGACATGCACGACCAGGCGATCGCCCACGGCCGTCATCGACAGGACCTGTGCGCCGGAGGGCAGGGCGATGCGCTGGGCGAAGGGGGTGCCGGCTGGCGATTGGACGCCGCCGGAGGTAGACAGGCGGCGGATGGTTTCGGTGGCCACGAGGATGAAGCCCGTGACGATCACCAGGCCCATCACGATCACCAGCACCTTCAGCCACAGTGGTGCAGAAGTCCGAGCAGGGGGCGCCACGACAACTCCATGAGCGAAACCGGTCGCCACATCGTGACCTTCGACGCCGCCGCCGCCGGCGAACGGCTGGACCGCGCGCTGGCGGCTGCCTTGCCGGCCCTCACGCGCAGCCGCGTGAAGGCGTTGATCGAGGGCCGCCGCGTGGCACTGGCGGGCGGCGGGACGATAGAAGAGCCGTCCCGCAAGGTCAAAACGGGCGAGCAGTTCATCGTCGATATTCCTGAGCCCGAACCGGCCGAGCCCCTGCCGCAGGCGCGCGACCTCGACATCCTCTACGAGGACGACGACCTGCTGGTCCTCAACAAGCCGGCCGGGCTGGTGGTCCATCCGGCGCCCGGCAACCCGGACAACACGCTGGTCAATGCACTGCTGGCCCATTGCGGCGACAGCCTGTCGGGCATCGGCGGGGTGCGCCGGCCCGGCATCGTCCATCGCCTCGACAAGGACACGTCCGGCGTCATGGTGGTGGCCAAGAACGACGCCAGCCACCACGCCCTGTCCAAGCTGTTCGCCGCCCACGACCTCACGCGTGTCTATCACGCCCTGGTGTGGAGCGTGCCCAAGCCCCGGGAGGGCACGATCGACGCCGCCATCGGCCGCCATCCGGTCGACCGCAAGCGCATGGCGGTGCGCCGCAGCGGAGGCAAACGGGCGGTCACGGAATACTGGCTGGAGCACAGCTACGGCCCGCCCCTGGCGCCGTGGGCGAGCCTGGTGGCGGCCAAGCTGCATACCGGCCGGACCCACCAGGTGCGCGTCCATCTCGCCCATATCGGCTGCCCGGTGGTGGGCGACCCCGTCTATGGCCGCACACGGACCCCGCCCCGGAACAGGGCGGTGCCGGAGGCGTTGAAGACGTTCGGGCGCCAGGCGCTGCACGCCGCCCTGCTCGAGTTCCGGCACCCCACCTCGGGGCGCGAGATGACCTTTGCCACAGAATTGCCGCATGACATGCGGATGCTCGTGGCGGAACTGAACAACGTTAAGGTATCTGCCTAATTCCCGACGGATTTCGTCGGATTTTAGGGTTGACCGGACAGCTATCCGACTAATAGAGTCAACATTAGCAGTCTACGGGCGAGAGTGCTAAACGCCCGTTTACGCAGAAAGGGGGAGCCCCCAATGAGTACTGTATCCGCAAACCTGCCCGCCCTCCCGTCGGCCCTGTCGCCGGAGGGGAACCTGGCGCGCTACCTCCAGGAGATCCGCAAGTTTCCCCTGCTGGAGCCGCAGGAAGAGTTCATGCTCGCCAAGCGCTGGAAGGAACATGGGGATAGCCAGGCGGCACACAAGCTGGTGACGAGCCATCTGCGCCTCGTGGCGAAGATCGCCATGGGCTATCGCGGCTATGGCCTGCCGGTGGCCGAGCTCATTTCCGAAGGCAACGTCGGCATGATGCAGGCGGTGAAGCGGTTCGACCCGGACCGCGGCTTCCGCCTGGCCACCTATGCCATGTGGTGGATCCGCGCCTCGATCCAGGAATACATCCTGCACAGCTGGTCGCTGGTGAAGATGGGCACCACGGCGGCGCAGAAGAAGCTGTTCTTCAACCTGCGCAAGCTCAAGGGCCAGATGCAGGCCATCGAGGAGGGCGACCTGTCGCCCGAGCAGGTGACCAAGATCGCCACCCGCCTCGGCGTGCCCGAGGAGGAGGTGGTGAACATGAATCGCCGCCTCGCCGCGCCGGACAGCTCGCTCAACGCCGCCGTCAAGGCCGACGGCGACATGGAATGGCAGGACTGGCTGGTCGACGAGTCGCCCAACCAGGAGGCCCGCCTGGCCGACAACCAGGAGCTGGGCCAGCGCAAGCACATGCTGGCGCTGGCGCTGAAGCAGCTCACCGACCGCGAGCGGCACATCATCGTCGAGCGCCGCCTGGTCGACGAGCCGCAGACGCTCGAGGACCTGTCGGCCAAGTACGGCATCAGCCGCGAGCGCGTGCGCCAGATCGAGGTGCGCGCCTTCGACAAGCTGCAGAAGGCCATGAAGAACATGGTGGTGGAGGCGGCCGCCGAGTCCTCGCGCAAGACCGACGCGCGCGCGGCAGCCCGCTGACCATCGACATCGACCCTCGCGAATTGCGCTGACCGACCTTCAGCGCAATTTCCGAGGGACTCCGGAGAGAGAAGATGATCAAGGTCCCCCGTTTCGGCGGGGGACCTTTCTTTTTGGGCCCTCGATCGGCCACCTGTCGTTCAGCGCAATTTCCGAGGGTCGTTCCTGATCGCCGGTCTCCGGAAGAAGCTCTCCAGGGAAATCCCCCGGGGTAAAGGTGGGAGATCGAGAGATCAGGAGGGGATGGATGGAGCTGGAGAGAGAGAGAAGAGAGAGGGAGAGAAGAAAGAGAGAAAAGGGAGAGAAGAGAGAGAAAGAAGAAGGTGAGGAAAGGGGGAGAGAGGGACGGAGTCCGATAGGGAACGATCCTTCGAGGGCCTGCATGCCCTTCGGCTACTGATTGCCGTTCAGGCGGCTGGAGGCAGGGAGCCGCCCGGCCGGACCAGTTCCTTTTCCCGGACGACCATCTGCGATGACCCTCGGAAATTGCGCTGAAGGTCGGCCAGCGCAATTCGCGAGGGTGTTCAGGGGGCCGGCCGCTGGGCCTCGATCTCGTCGAAGCCCTGGTAGTGGTAGACGATCAGGGAGCCGATCCAGGCGAGGATGAAGACGGCGATGATCAGGAAGCCGAGGTCGTTGAAGTTGCCGTTCAGGGCCGCGATGCCGTCCCAGAACCAGCCCGACAGGCCGAGCCGCTCGCCCAGCAGGCCCAGCGTCTCGATGCCGCCGATCAGGAGCGCGATCACCACCGACACGAAGGTGATGGTGAGGTTGTAGTAGAGCTTGCGCATCGGCTTCACGAAGGCCCAGTTGTAGGCGCCCAGCATGAGCACGCCGTCGGTCGTGTCGAGCAGCGACATGCCGGCCGCGAACAGGGCGGGAAAGACCATGATCGCCCACACCGACACGCCGTTGGCGACCTCGGTGGCCGAGAGGCCGAGCAGCGTCACCTCGGTCGCGGTGCTGAACCCCAGCCCGAACAGGAAGCCGAGCGGGAACATGTGCCAGCTTTTGTGCACCAGCCGGAACATCGGGCGGAACAGGCGCGCCAGCAGGCCGCGGTTGTTGAGCAGGAGGTCGAAATCCTCCTCGCTGTAGTGGCCGCCCGCGCGCACCCGCCGGAAGGTCCGCCAGATGCCGCGCAGGATGATGAGGTTGGCGAAGGCGATCACGAACAGGAACAGCGCCGAGACCAGCGTGCCGACGACGCTGCCCACATCCTTGAAGGACTCGAAGCGGTCCGTCAGCAGCGTCGTCGTTGTGGCGATGGCCGCGGCCGCCAGCGCCACCACCGCTGAATGGCCGATGGCGAAGAAGAAGCCGATGCTGACCGGCCGCTTGCCTTCCTGCATCAGCTTCCGCGTCACGTTGTCGATGGCGGCGATGTGATCGGCGTCGACGGCATGCCGCAGCCCGAGCGTATAGGCCAGCAGCGCCGTGCTCATCAGCAGCGGCTTGTGACCGAACAGCATCCAGGCCCAGGTCCAGGCGGCGAGGTTGGCCGCGATCAGCAGGCCGTAGAGGCCGATCAGGGGCAGGCGCAGTTCGGTCGCCTGGTCGTCGAAAGTCGTGCGCAGGACCCGCAGCATGTCAGCGCGCCCCGTCGATCGGGGCGTCCCCGCGAGGCAGGGGCGGGCAAAGGGTCTGGGGGCGGGGTTTCAGCATCGAACGGTCCCTCGAAAGTCACACGCAATGCGCGTCACCTCTCGGTGTGACCGTTCCGCTGGATCGTCCCGTCCATCGGAAGAGCGACGCTCTCGCCGGCAGGTCTTCTGGCTCGCGGGTCGTCGCTTGTGCCTGCCTTCCCGGATCGGGATCCAGTGGCATGCCGGGCACGCGCTCGCCGCTCACAGCTGCGGGTACAGCCGCCGATTGGCCCCAGGCTTTCGCCCGCGGGCGCCACGGCGTTCCCTCTTCGCCTCCGGTCAGGGAGGACCGACGATCCGCGAGGAGTAGGGCGCGCGGATCGGACGGTCAAGCGGATGCCGCGCCGCATGCGCGGGCGGGAAGGCGGCCGCTCAGCCGGCCTTCTTCACCATCACCTCGATCAGGGTCGGGCCGCCGGTGGTCGCCAGCGACTTCTGCAGCGCCGCCGTGAAGCCCTCGGCTGTGTCGACGCGCTCGGCCGGGACGCCGAAGCCCTGCGCGATCTTCATGGCGTCGATGGGCGGATCGACGAAGTCCATGCCGATCGGCGTGTCGTTGCCGTGGAACAGCTTCAGGCGGTTCTTGAGGATCTGGTAGCCACCGTTGTTGCAGATGAGGAAGGTCATCGGCAGCTTGAGGTTGGCCGCGCTCCACAGCGCCTGGATCGAATACATCGCGCTGCCGTCGCCGATCACCGCCACCACGCGCCGCCTGGGCTCGGCGATCGCCACGCCCACGGCCGCGGCGATGCCCCAGCCGATGCCGCCGCTCACGTTGCCGAAGAAGCTGTTGCGGTCGCGATAGGCGAAGTAGCTGGGCAGGGTGGTCGTCGTGGTCAGGCCTTCCTCGACGATGATGGCGTCCTTCGGCAGCCGCTCGGTGAGCTCGGCCATCACCCATTCGCCCGCCAGCGGCTGGCCGGCGACGGGCTTGGCCAGCGCCTTCAGGCGCTGGGCGCGCTGGGCGCTCCAGTTCTTCGGCGCCAGCGCCGCCAGGCTGGCCTTGGCCTTGTCGGCAAGCGCTCGGCCGCCGAGCTTCTTCAGGAGCGGCACCAGCGCCTTCAGGGTCTCCTTGACGTCGGCGCGCAGCGCGATCTCGGCCGGGAAGTTCTTGCCCATCTCCCAGTCGCGCAGGCCCAGCATCGCCACCTTGGTCGTCTCCGGCAGCGGCTCGACCTCGCTCCACACCGACATCTTCAGCACGTCCGAGCCGACGCAGAACATCAGGTCGTAGTCCGACAGGATCTGGCGCACGCGCTTCTGGTCGCGGTTCAGCGCGCCGATATAGGCCGGGTGCTCGCTGGGGAAATGCGCGCCGTAGCCCACCGTCTGGTGCAGCACCGGGGCGCCCAGCGTCTCGGCCAGCGCGGCCGCCTCGGCGAAGGCGTCGGAGGAGGCGATCTCGGGCCCGGCCACGATCACCGGGTTCCTGGCCGCCAGCAGGCGCCGGGCCAGATGCTCCAGCGCCTCGTCGGAGGGCCGCACGGCGGTGTCGACGCGCGTCGCCTCGCCGAGGTCGATCGCAGCCTCGTTGTTCAGGATGTCGCCGGGCAGCGAGATGAAGACCGGGCCCGTCGGCGCCGTCGTCGCCACCTTGGCGGCGCGGCGCAGGATGCGCGGCAGGTCCTCGATGCGGTTGACCTCGACCGCCCACTTCACGACCGGCTGGGCGATGGGGACGAGCGGCGCGTAGAGCAGCGGCTCGGTCAGGCCGTGGCCCTGCTCCTGCTGGCCCGCCGTCACGATCATCGGCGTGCCCGACATGAACGAGGTGTAGATCGAGCCGATGGCGTTGCCGAGGCCGGGCGCGACATGCACGTTGCAGGAAACAAGCTTGCCCGAGGCGCGCGCATAGCCGTCGGCCATGGCGATCACGATCGCCTCCTGCAGGCCCAGCACGTAGCCCATCTGCGGCGCCGAGGAGAGCGCGTGCATGATGGGCAGTTCGGTGGTGCCGGGATTGCCGAACATCTTCACCACGCCTTCGTCGCTCAGCACGCGCAGAAAGGCGTCGCGGCCGGTGATGGTGTTGGTCACGCGCGCATCGGGCATTGGTTTCCTCCTTGGACGCAGGAAGGTAGCGGGCGGCCGGAACGGCCCGCCACCCCGAATGCGACGGCCTCCCCGCGGTGCGAAAAGCGGTCGCGGGCGGGATCGGCCCGGCTCTTGCATGACCGCTGCCGCCGACACCTGCACAGGAAGTCTACATGCGCCGTTTCCGTCTTTCCGTCTTGTCCATGCTGGCCGCGTCGATGCTGACCGCGCCGGCCGCCTATGCCGACAGCACCCTGCGCATCGCCATGACGGCGTCGGACATCCCGACCACGACCGGCATGCCGAACAACGGCTTCGAGGGCATGCGCTTCCTCGGATTCCCGATCTTCGAGGGCCTTATCGCCTTCGATCTCTCCACGACCGGGCCCGTGAAGCTGGTGCCGGGACTGGCGGAGAAGTGGGAGCAGTCGCCGGACGACAAGAAGACCTGGATCTTCCATCTGCGCAAGGGCGTGAAGTTCCATGACGGGACCGACTTCAACGCCGACGCCGTGATCTGGAACCTGGAGCGCATCTTCAACAAGGACAGCCCGCAGTTCGAGGCCAACGCCTCCGGCATCATGCGGTCGCGCATTCCGATCCTGGCGAGCTACAAGAAGGTCGACGACTACACTGTCGCCATCACGACCACGATCGTGGCGTCGTTCTTCCAGTGGATGATGCCCTACATGATCTTCAGTTCTCCGGCGACGTTCGAGAAGAACGGCAAGGACTGGGGCAAGGTCGCGGCGATCGGCGGGGCCGGCACCGGCCCGTTCAAGATCACGAAGGTGGTGCAGCGCCAGTCGGTGACGCTGGCGAAGAACACCGACTACTGGGATCCCAAGCGCATGGCGAAGGTCGACCAGGTCGTGCTGCTGCCGATCCCGGAAGCCAACACGCGCCTGGCGGCGCTGCGGTCGGGCCAGGTCGACTGGGTCGAGGTGCCGCCACCGGATGGCATCCCGTCACTCAAGCAGGCGGGCTTCGTCATCACCACGGGGTCCTATCCGCACGTCTGGCCGTGGTTCTACAACATGGCCGCCAAGGACAGCCCGCTGAAGGACGTCCGCGTGCGCCAGGGCCTGAACTATTGCATCGACCGCAACGCCATCGTCGGCCTGCTGAACGGCACCGCCGAGCCCAGCGTCGGCTGGCTGAAGCCCGATGACGTCGCGTTCGGCAAGCCGGAGAACCATTACACGTTCGATCCGGCCAAGGGTAAGAAGCTGCTGGCCGAGGCGGGTTTCGACGACAAGCATCCGCTCAGCTTCAAGATCATGATCTCGACCTCGGGCTCGGGCCAGATGCTGCCGCTGCCGATGAACGAGGCGCTGCAGGAGAACCTCAAGCAGGCCTGCAATGTCGACGTGAAGCTCGACGCGGTCGAATGGCAGGTGCTGCTGAACGCGAGCCGTGCCGCGCCCGATGCGCCGATGCTGAACGGCGCCATGGGTCTCAATGTCAGCTCGCCCTCGAGCGACGCCGGCGCCATGTACCGCTACTTTGCTGCGGCCAACTTCTCGCCCAACGGCTCGAACTTCGAGCAGTGGAAGGACGACAAGTTCGAGGACGCGATGGCGAAGCTCTCGGAGGCCACCGACGAGGCGACCTACAACAAGTACTACGCCATGGCGCATGAGCGCCTGGTCGACAATCCGCCGTGGCTCTACATCGTCCACGACCTCAACCCGCGTGCGATGAGCAAGAAGGTGAAGGGCTTCGTCTCGCCCCAGTCCTGGTTCGTCGACCTGACGCTGGTGAGCATGCAGTAGGAACAGCCTCCCCTCGGCGAAACCCGCCGAGGGGAGCTGCCTCTCGCCCCGCGCGGGCGGAGGACGGCGCTTTCCCAGGGCGGAATCGGAAGGGGAAAGCGCGGAAGAAGACTTTGTCAGCCTCCGCCATCGGGCGTTATCCTGCGGGAAAAGAAGAACTTCCCGGAGGAAACGCCATGGACGGAGTGAGCTACGGCTCCGAAGAAGCGGCCATGCAGGCCTATCTGCGCGACGGCGAGAAGCGGGCTTTCACGCTCGGCAACCGCGGCCCGATCCGCTTCACCGAGGACGGTGCGCTGCACCCCGACATCGTCGAGGCCTACTGGCGCTGCGGCTTCTATGTCTTCGAGGGCGTGCTGAAGCCCGACGAGCTCGCCGACATCGAACGCGACATCAAGGATATCCTCGACCGCCTGCCGGCGGAGCGCGGCGCCAAGGTCGATGCCAAGGGCCGCCCCGCGCTCGCCGCCGACTGCACCGCGCCGACGCTGCTCTGGTCGAAGCCGCTCGGCGATCCGTTCGGCGGCACCGATCTCGCCAACGGCCGGCATCCGGTGAAGATGTTCGAGCCTGAGGCCGCGGCCGACGCGCCCCGGGAAGTGGTCTATCTCATCCTGGGCTCGCTGCAGTTCTCCGAGGCGGCGCTGCGCGTCTACGGCCATCCCCGGCTGCTGCGGGTGGCCGCCGCCTTCAACGGCGAGGATTTCACGCCCTTCAACGAGGCGCTGTTCATCAAGGAGCCGGGGAAAGGGGCCTCGGTCGCCTGGCACCAGGACGGAACCACGCACTGGGACAGCCCCGAGTGGGACGAGGGCACGCACGGCTTCAACTTCATGGCCCAGCTCTACGGCTGCACCGCGGCCAACGGCGTGTGGGTCGTGCCGGGTTCGCACAAGCAGGGCAGGATCGACATCCGGAAGCTGGTCGCGGAGGCCGGCAGCGAGCGCCTGCCCGACGCCGTGCCGATCATCGCCGCACCGGGCGACGTCGCCATCACCAACCGCCAGTCGCTGCACGGCTCCTTCGCCAACACCAGCAAGGACTGGCGCGTGACGGTCAACTTCGGTTTCCATCGCCGCAAGTCGGTGCTGGGCGTAAAGGCGGGCGGCGTGCACAACAAGGAAGCCGTCTACGATGCCGACCGCATCAGGGAGCGCGCGCGCCTGATCGGCTACGCGATCGATGCCAGGCGGCGACGCTTCCCCGACGAGAGCCCCTACGTCTACAAGCCGCACGCCGACGAAGGTCTGGTCTACCGTTGGGACGCGGCGGCAAAGGCCGGGATCAGGGACTACAACCTGCTCGACCTCAGCATCTGAGGCCGCCCATCACCGCTCCCGGCCTCTACCGTTCCCGGAAGGCGCGCGCGATCTGATCGCGCATGGGCTTCACGAGATAGGACAAGGCCGTGCGCGGGCGCGTGGCGACGAAGGCTTCGACCGGCATGCCGGCGACCAATTTGAGAGTACCCAGGCGCTCTACCTCGCTTGCGGGAATGGTGAGGCGCACCGCGTAGTATGACTCGTTCTTCTTGTCGTCCTGGGTGACGTCGGCGCCGATCCGTGTCACTTCGGCGACGATCTCGGGCGTCGTTCGCTGGTCGAAGGCGGGAAAACGCAGCGTCGCGTGCTGTCCCAGGTGGAGTTGATCGATATTCTGCGGCTGGACCTTCGCGTCGACGACGAGGCGGTCGTTGTCGGGCACGATCAACATCGCCACCTCGCCCGGCTGGAGCACGCCGCCGACGGTATGGACGGCGCTCTGAAACACCTTGCCGTCCTGCGGGGCGACGAGGTCGACACGCTTGAGCACGTCCTCGGCGGCGATGCGCTTTTCGCTGAGTTCCGACTTCTTGCCGCGGATGTCGGCCAGGTCCTTGCCGACTTCGGTCCGCAGGTCGTCGTCGATCTGCAGTGTCTTGAGTTCGATCTCCGCGATGCGGCCCCGGGCCTGCGCGACCGTCGCCGTCATCGCTCCGCGCTCACCCTTGAGCCGAGCGAGGTCGCGCTCGAGGGTCGTCACCTTGGCGAAGGGAACAAGGTTCTTGGTCCACAGCTCGTTGACGCCCCTGAGTTCCTGCTGGATCCAGTCGATCTCCTTTGACTTCGCCGCGATCTGCTCGAGATATCCGCGAATCTGCTCGTTGAGCTGGACGATCTGCTCGTTCAGCTGGGCCCTTTGGCCCTCACGCGCCGTGCGCCGGATCTCGAACAGCTTCTGCTCCCCCGACATCACGCGCTGGACGTCGGGATCTGTCGTGCGGCTTGTCAGTGCCGTCGGAAAGACGACCTTGTCGGCGCCGTCGCGCTCGCCCTCGTCACGGGCTTGTCGAGCCGCGAGCTCATCGAGCGCCTTGGTCAGGACGCCGAGATTGGCACGGGTCTGCGTCTCGTCGAGCCGTACCAGCACGTCGCCTGCCCTGACCCGATCGCCGTCCTTCACCAGAAGCTCGCCGACGACGCCGCCGGTTGGATGCTGTACTTTCTTCGCACTCGAATCGACGACGATCTGGCCTGGCGCAATGACGGCGCCCGAGAGTTCCGTCGTGGTGGCCCAGCCCCCCACGCCGCCCACGAGGACGGCGACGGCGGCCATGCCCGCCAGGAGATGGCGCCGAACCGATTGGTGGATCGTCATGCGGCCACGCCTCCGCTGCGCAAGGGCGCCGGTGCCGGAACGTTGCCCTGGGCGACGTCCAGCGGTCCGAACGCCTGCTGGCGTCCAACGCGCATCACCAGCACCATGTCGACGCCGGTGAGGGCGCTCGGCCGATGGGAGATCACGATGACGATGCCGCCGCGCTCGCGCACGCCCAGGATGGCGCGTGTCAGGGCTTCGTCGCCTTCCTTGTCGAGATTGGCGTTGGGCTCGTCCAGCACCAAGAGGAACGGCTCCCCGTACAGGGCGCGGGCGAGCCCGATCCGCTGACGCTGGCCAGCCGACAATTTCGAGCCGCTTTCGCCGACCGGTGTGTCGTAGCCATTGGGCAGTGCCAGGATGAGGTCATGGACGCCCGCGGCCCGGGCGGCGGCGATGATCTTCCCGGCGTCGGGCAGGGGCTCGAATCGGGCGATGTTCTGCGCGACCGTGCCGTCGAGCAGCCCGACATCCTGAGGCAGATAGCCGATATGTGGACCGAGCGCCTCCGGCGCCCACTGGTCCAGCGCTGCGCCGTCGAGGCGGATCCGGCCGCCCGCAGCGGGCCATACGCCAACGATGGCGCGGGCAAGCGACGACTTGCCTGAGGCGCTCGGTCCGACGATGGCGAGCCCATGGCCGGCGGAAAGCTGGAACGATACGTCATAGGCAACTACGCGACCGGCGCCCGGCGGCATCACCGCCACCGATTCGAGCACCAGCGAGCGCGACGGCCTGGGCAAGGGCAGGGGCGCGGGATCGACGGCGATCTTGGCCATGAGCTCGTTCAGGCGTCGCCAGCTCTGGCGAGCCGACACGAACCCGCGCCATTGCGAGATGGCGAGTTCGACGGGAGCGAGGGCGCGGGCAGTGAGGATCGAACTCGCAATGATGATGCCGGCCGTAGCCTTCTGGTTGATGACGAGATAGGCGCCGATCGCCAGCACGGCCGACTGCAGGACCATGCGCAGGACCTTCGACAGCGTGCCGAGACCGACGGTGATGTCGCCGGTGCGCAGGTGCGTGTCGAGATAGGTGCGGTTGATCTCGGACCAGCGGGTAGCGATGCGGCCGGTCATGCCCATTGCCTGGATGGCCTCGGCATGGCGCTGGCTTTCCTCGGCGAGGCCGCTGCGGCGATCCGCCAGAGCCGCGGCCTCACGGGCGGGTTTGCGTGTCAGGATCTCGGTGAGGAGAGTAGCGCCGATCAGGAGAAGGCCACCGACGGTCGCAGCGGCACCGATCAGGGGATGGAAGGCGAAGCAGATGGCGAGGTAGAGCGGCATCCACGGCAGGTCGAACAGCGCCGCGGGCCCGACCGTCGACATGAACGCGCGGATCCGGTCCAGCTCGACGAGCGGCTGCAGTCCGTTCGTCACCGGCGCGACGAGCGGCAGCTTGGCAACGATGCGATAGACGCGCTGGCTGACCGCATCATCCACGAAGCGGGCGATGCGCAGGAGAACCCGTCCTCGAATGACATCGAGCACGCCTTGAAAGGCGTAGAGGAGAAGGGCCAGTGCCGCCAGCCCCACAAGCGTGGGAATGCTGCGGCTCGGCAACACGCGGTCATAAACCTCGAGCATGAAGAACGAGCCTGTCAGGTACAGGACGTTCAGGACGCCGCTGAACAGGGCGATACCCGCGAAGGCCTTGCGACAGGCGGCAAGAGCCTTCGACAGGTCCGAGGCGGTCGTGTGCGCTGGCATCAGCTGTCGATCGCTTAGCTTTGCGTCTCGAACTGATGCAGGATCTGTGAATACTGGTACTGGGTTTGCGCCACGCCGCTGCTGGTCGCCGAGGCATAGGTCGCACCGGCACTGTCGCCGTTGTCGCGCGCCACCGACCAGATCGACAGTTCGGAGATGTGGGGGTCGCTCTTGGCGAAATTGACCAGCTCCTGTGCGTCAGCGAGTGTGAAGACTTCGGAGGACACGTCATTCACGCCGATCATCACGGTGATGCCGATCTTTGCCGACAGCCCTATGTCGGCGAGCTGCTTTTCGACCGCAATCGCCGCGTTGATGGCGTCGAGACCCATCTGGCCGTTGTTGTCCACGGCGGAGCCGTAATCCATGGCCATGATGTTCACGGTGTCGATCTTCACCCCGTCCTTGAGGGCGGTTTCCAGGACGTTCAGCCCGTTGGCGTCGAGGCCTGTCGGCAGCACCGGCAGGGTGTAGCTCACCTTTAGATCTGGATTGGCCGCTTCGAGTCCCACCAGGGCCTGATCCCGGAGCGTCAGAGAGGCGGTATTCGTCTCGGCCGAGCCCTCAATGTCGAAGTCGAGCGAGGTGACGTGGTAGCGATCGATCACCGACTGGTATTCGGCCTGCAGTTGCGCGGCACTGGTCGCGGTCAGGGCGGGCTCCTGTCCGTTGGCGCCGCCAAACGAGATGGTGATATTGCCGCCCGCGGCCTGGATGGCCTGGACTTCCTGCAAGATCGTGCTTCCGTTCGAGAGGGTGTCGTTGGCGATCGTTCCGCTGCCGCCCCAGCCGATGCCCTCGGACGAACTCAACACGAAGGCGAGCGTGAAGTTCTCGACGCCGGACGCGTTCGAGATGCCGACCAGGTCGGCGTCGACGCCCATCGACATGTCGATGTAGGGAGAGAAGACCCCGATGTTCTCCGAGCTGCTGGTCGTCGTATCGGCGGTCGCGGTATGAACGGCGAGTGCCGTCGATTCGGCCGACGTGCCTGCCGCATCGATGGCGGCGACGCTGAACTGGTAGTCGGTGTCGGCCGTGAGGCCGGTGACCTTGTAGTTCAAGGATGTCGTCGTGGCGATCTCGTGTCCGTTCTCGTAGATCGCATACCCGGTGACGTTTTCGAGGTTGCCGGCGACGGTAGAGGCGGTCCAGCTCAGGACGGTCGAGGTGGAGGTCGTTGCGGCGGCCGAGACGTTGGTCGGTGCCGATGGAATGAGGGCGCTCGAATCCTCCGCGCCCACCACGGTCCAAGGCTGCCCGGTACCGTAATGGGTTGCCGGATCCTGCCCTTCGTTCCACCAGTTGGCCTCGTAGATGATGCCACTTTCCACCACTTCCTGGCCGGTGGTGTAGACGCCGGTCGCGGACCATGCGGTCGCGTCGGTGCTGCCCGACCCGCTGCTGCCCGACCCGCTGCTGCTGCTGGAGACAATGGTCCAGGGTTGGCCCGTTCCGGTGGCGCCGTTGTTCGTGGCGGGATCGGTACCCTGAGTCCACCAGTTGGCGATGTAAGTGACACCGTTCTCGGTGACTTCGTTGCCCGCCGTGTAGACGGCCGTCGACGACCAGGCGGAGGTCGACGCGCCGTCCGACGAGCCGCTGCCCGTGCTGGAGCTTCCCGAGGAACTGCTCGATGACGTGCCGGAGGAACTCTCCGAGGAGGTCCCCGACGATGTTCCTGACGAAGAGCCGGAGGAGCTGCTCGTGGAACTCCCTGACGAACTGCTCGATGTGCCACTGAGAGCGCTTGTCCACTCACCGATCGCCGAAGAGTCCTTTGCAACGATGTTGGAGAGTTGAAGCTCGCTCAGGGTGATACCTTCGAGCGTATAAGTCTGGTTGTTCGATGGGATTGAGATGACGACCGAGCCATTCACTTCACTCACGGTGAATTGAGTGCCCTGGAACCAGCCGAAATCGAGCGTGTCGGTTGTGGGGTTGAAACTGATCAGGGTGTTCGTGCCCCAAGCCCAGGTGATTGCCGTGGTTGTCATCAAGTCCCCTCGTGGATGTCGATCGGGCAGAAACTGTATCGCTCGATGGAAGGGGGAGAGCGGTCAACTCGGTGAATGCGCTCCAGAATTCGGTGAAGCGACGAAATCCGGCGCGATTCCGAAACTTGCCTGCCGCCTGCAGTCGGCTATAGGTAGATAATGGTGTGCCGCGAGCCGTGTTCGCGACCTGGGTTGTGAGTCGAGTACGAACGTGGTGAGCGCGGCGATCGAGACGATCGAATGCTGGTGGAGGCGCATTCCGAGCTTCTGGAAGGCGCAAGGGCTCGGATGGGGCCTGTTTGTCCTGTTCGATCTGGTCGATCGTCTGTTGCTCGATCGTTACCTTACTCACGACACATTCCTGTTCGCGTTGCTGGCGACGGCGGTGATTGCACTGGCCCTGGTCGCGCTTTCAGTGGGATTGCGGGCGATTTATGCCCGGCAGGATCATGTGCAGGGACTGACGCTGCAATCGAGTGCCGTCGTTACCCTGTCCTCTCTCGCAGCTTCAGTTGTCATGGTGGCTCTTCTGTTCGGCCTTCATGCAGCGTCGGGGACTGCTGATCTCGGCCGGGATCCGTTGGTGATCCCACTGGTTCGATACTTCCTCGCCTTCCTCGCCTGGAGCCTCGCCTATTTCTGGATCCATGCAGAGATCGCGCGCCAGGAGGAGCGGCGGCGCACGGCAATCGTGCGAGCCAAGGCCCTGCAAGCGGAGATCGAGAAGCTGCGCCTGCAGCTCGATCCGCACTTTCTCTTCAATGCGCTGAATGGGGTGACCGCCGAAATTTCTCGGCATCCCGCGACGGCGCTGACGATGCTGCGCGATCTGACAGCCTACTTGCGTCATTCGCTTGCCGGCATCCACCAGCCGGTGGTGACGGTTGCCGCGGAGGTCGAAGGCTTGTCGGCCTATCTGCGGATCCAGCGGTCGCGGTTCGGCAAGCGTCTGCATGCGACTCTGGAAGTCGATCCGGCCGCAGCGTCGCATCGCATCGCCAGCCTGCTGCTTCAGCCGCTGGTCGAGAATGCCGTCAAGTACGGCCGCCGCGGCGACGAGCGACATGTCCGGATCGACATCCGCGCCCGGCCCGGCGGCTTGCACATCGAGATCGAGAATGCCGGCTCGCTCGCCCCATCTGCCGAGAGGCACCGCCTGCAGCCTCCGCTCGGTCTCGATAACCTCCGCCGCCGCCTTGATCTTCAATATCCAGGCCGACATCGTTTCGCTTTGGATCAGCGCAAGGCCGACGCGACGGAGGAAGGTGCGGCCAACAGCGTTGTTGCGACATTGGTTCTGGAAGGGGAGCCATGCTTCGGACGGTGATCGTCGATGACGAGCCTCTGGCACGGCAGGAGCTGCGGCGGCTGCTGGCAGCCCACGCGGATGTCGAGGTCGTCGGCGAAGCCGATACGGCCATGGAAGCGGTGGCGGCGGTCGAGCGGCTGCAGCCACAGCTGGTGTTTCTCGATATCGATCTCGGTTTCGGGAATGGCTTCGATGTACTCGCAGCCTGGAAGAAGCCGCCGATCGTTGTTTTTGTGACGGCCTATGCCGAATATGCCGTCGAGGCGTTTGCCGTCGACGCGCTCGATTACCTGCTGAAGCCGCTCGATCCCGCCCGCCTTGTCGAGTCTCTGGCGCGCGTGCGGCGCCAGCTCGCTCTTTCCGAAGCAAGCCGGTCTGGCGCGGATGTCATCGAGCTGAAGACGCCGCGGCGCTCCCTGCTGGTTGCGCCCGACGAGATCGCGGCCGTCCGCGCCGAGGGAGACTATGCGCGTGTTTTCGTCGCCGACCAGCCTGCGGTCATGATCTGGCGCACTCTGGCTCACTTCGAGACGAGGTTGCCGGCACCACCATTCGTGCGGCTGAGCCGTTCACTGATCATCAATCGCGATCGGCTGAAGGAGATCGAGACGGTACCGCGGGCGGGGACGCGCATCTGTCTCGCCGGCCTCGCCGAGACCTTTCAGTTGGGGCGGGCGGCCACCGCGCGTCTGCGCGAAGCGCTGGCGGCCGACCGACGATAGCTCAGTCGCGGAACGGATCCGTCATCAGGATCGTGTCCTCGCGCTCGGGGCTCGTCGACAGCAGCGCGACCGGGCAGCCCACCAGCTCCTCGACGCGGCGCACGTACTTGATGCAGGTGGCCGGCAGCTCGGCGAAGGAGCGGGCGCCCTTGGTGCTCTCCTGCCAGCCGTCGAAGGTCTCCCACAGCGGCTTGATCTTGGCCTGCGCGCCCATGGTGAAGGGGAAGCGCTCGATGCGCTTGCCGTCCAGCTCGTAGCCGACGCAGACCTTGATCTCCTTCAGGCCGTCGAGGACGTCGAGCTTGGTGAGCGCGATGCCGTCGATGCCGTTCAGCTTCACCGCCTGGCGGACCATCACCGCGTCGAACCAGCCGCAGCGGCGGCGGCGGCCGGTGTTGGTGCCGAACTCGCGGCCGCGGTCGCCCAGCAACTGGCCGATCTCGTCCTTCAGCTCGGTGGGGAAGGGGCCATCGCCCACGCGCGTGGTGTAGGCCTTGGCGATGCCCAGCACATAGCCGACCGCGCCGTTGCCCATGCCCGAGCCGATCATCGCCTGCGCCGCCACCGTGTTGGAGGAGGTGACGAACGGGTAGGTGCCATGGTCGATGTCGAGCATGGTCGCCTGCGCGCCCTCGAACAGGATGCGCTTGCCCGCCGCGCGCAGGGCGTCGAGACGCTCCCACACATCCTCGGCGAAGGGCAGGATCTTCGGCGCCAGCGCCTGCAGCTCGGCGAACAGGGCGTCGGCGTCGACGGTCGGCTTGCCCAGACCCTGGCGCAGCGCATTGTGGTGCGCCAGCAGCGTGTCGATCTTCTTGCGCAGCTGCTCGGGCTCGGCGAGATCGCCGACGCGAATGGCGCGGCGGCCGACCTTGTCCTCGTAGGCGGGGCCGATGCCGCGGCGCGTGGTGCCGATCTTGATCGTGCCCGGCACGTCCTCGCGCCAGCCGTCGAGGTCGCGGTGCAGCGGCAGGATCAGCACGGCATGGTTGGCGATCTTCAGCGTCTCCGGCGTCACCGACACGCCCTGCGCGGAGATCTTCGTCACTTCCTCGAGGAAGTGCCAGGGATCGACCACCACGCCGTTGCCGATGATGGAGAGCTTGCCCTTGCGCACGACGCCAGACGGCAGCAGCGCAAGCTTGTAGGTCTCGTTGCCGATGACCAGCGTATGGCCGGCATTGTGGCCGCCCTGGAAGCGCACCACCACCTCGGCGCGCTCGCTGAGCCAATCCACGATCTTGCCCTTGCCCTCGTCGCCCCACTGGGCGCCGATCACTGCCACGTTGGCCATCTGCCTTGTCCTAACTGTGCAACTGTGTCCGGCCTGCACACACGAAAACGCCTCCCCGGGCCGGTTGCCGGAGAGGCGTGAGGCTAGATAGCACCGGGCGGCGGCGGGGCGAAGGGAAATTCGGACGCTGATGCGGCCGAGCTGCTTCGGCTTCGCCGCGGTGCCTGTTGGTGCTGACTTTAGTCTCTGCGCAGTCTCCTCGCCGGCTGTCCCACGCGCGGCCGGCGGGCTCGAGGAGCGTAATTTCACACATTCCGCGCATAAATTGGACCGCCTGTTGATTTCGCAGAGTGCGTCATCCGCGGCAAAGCATCACCCCCTGACCCGTTGAGAACGATTGTCTTCTGCTCCGCAGTGTCTATCGTTCGCGATGCGGGACGCCTGGCAGAAGCCGGTTCGGGACCTGCGGAGCCAAGGGAGGCAAACGATGACTGACAGGATCAGGTTGACGACGCGTCGCCGCACGTTCCTTGCTGCTACGGCGGCGGTAGGCGGCCTGCAGCTTTCAAGTCCATTCATCATCAAGGCACGCGGCGAGACGCCGGTGAAGATCGGTTTCATCGATCCGATCACCGGCAGCCTTTCGGCACTCGCCGTCAGCGAGGTCGAGAGCGCCAAGTGGACGGTCGCCCAGATGAACAAGAAGGGCGGCATTCTCGGCCGGCCCGTCGAGCTTCTGATCGAAGACAGTGCCAACGACACCGGCACCGGCGTGCAGAAGGCCCACAAGCTGATCGAGCGCGACAAGGTCGACATGATCATGGGCGACGTGAACTCGGGCATCGCCTACGCGATCATGGGCGTGACCAGCGACAAGAAGGTGTTCCACATCGTGCCCGGCGGGCACACCGACCCGATCACCGGCAAGGACTGCAAGTGGAACACCTTCCGCACCTGCAACACCACGGCGATGGACGCCGCCGCTGTCACGGGCGAGCTGGTCAAGCGCTTCGGCAAGAAGTGGTTCTTCATCACGCCCGACTATGCCTACGGCCAGACGCTGCAGGCCAACTTCGTCAAGAACCTGACCGCGCTGGGCGGCACCTGGCAGGGCGACATGCTGCCGATCGCCAACACCGACTTCTCGGCGACGCTGATCAAGGCCAAGGCCTTCAAGCCGGATGTGTTGCTGAACAACATGGGCGGCGCGGCCCAGATCAACTGCATGAAGCAATTCGTGCAGTTCGGCATGAACAAGGAGATGGCGCTGGGCGGCGCGTTGTTCGAGATCGAGTCCATCCGCTCCGTTCCAAAGGAGGCGCAGACCGGCTGGTGGACCATGGAATGGTACTGGAACCAGCCCAACGTGCCGCATGTGAAGGAGTTCGTCGACGCCATCTCTCCGGCGATCGGCGGCAGGAAGCCGACGGCGCGCCACTGGATGGCCTATGTCTCGCTGCATGCCGCGCGGCTGGCGGCGGAAAAGGCCAAGTCGCTCGACGCGGTGAAGATGGCACATGCGCTCGCGGGTCTCGAGCTGCCACCGGAGGTGGCTCTGATGCCGGGCAAGATCCAGTATCGCGCTGGCGACCACCAGCTCATGAGCGACATCTTCGTGGGGCAGGTGCATCCGCCGGGGCCCGGCGGGCCCGACGATCTTTTCACGATCGAGGCGACCGTTCCGGGCGAGAAGGCGGCGGGACCCGCCGAGGCCACGGGCTGCAAGATCTCCTGGCCCTCCTAGGCTGAACGCGATGCGCCGCTGGGAAACATCCCCGCGGCGCATTTTTTCGCACTCCAGCTCCGGACCGGCAAATGCTGCAACTCGTTCTGTTCAACCTCACCAACGGGCTGATCGTTGGCGCCTTCTACGTGCTGATGGCGCTCGGCCTGTCGCTCATCATCAATCTCAGCAACGTGGTGAATTTCGCGCACGGCAACTTCCTCGCCATCGGCGGCTATATCGCCTACACGCTGACGCCCTATCTCGGCTTCTGGGGCGCGCTGCTGGTGTCGCCGTTCCTGACCGCGATCTTCGGCTTCGCGATCGAGAAGCTGATGATCCGGCACGTCTATGCGCGCAACCACATCTACAGCCTGCTGCTGACCTTCGGGCTCGGCTTCATCCTGCAGGACGCCTGCCGCTATATCTGGGGGCCGAGCCCGCTGCCGCTGGGCATCCCCGACGTCCTGTCGCTGCCGCTCACGCCCGATCTCTTCTTCGTCACCTGGTACCGCGTGTTCATGGTCGTGGTGGTGGTTGTCGCCGTCGGCGGCCTGTTCGCCCTGCTGCGCTACACCCGCGTCGGCATGCGCATCCGGGCCGGAACGCTCGACCTCGACACGGTGTCGGCGCTGGGCGTCAACGTCGCGGCGCTGCGCTCCTACAATTTCGCCGTCGGCAGCTTCCTCGCCGGCCTGGCGGGCGTGCTGGCCGCGGGGCAGATCGGACTCAACCCCAACATGGGCGACGACCTGATCATGCCGAGCTTCATCGCCATCATCGTGGGCGGCGTCGGCAGCCTGACCGGTACGCTGCTGGGCGGCCTGCTGATCGGCGTCGCCGCCGCGCTCACGACGGTCTTCTATCCGGCCGGCGCCGAGGCGGTGATCTACATCATCATGGCGATCGTCCTGCTGGTCCGCCCGCGCGGGCTCCTGGGCGAGGAGGGGATGCTGACATGAGCACCGCCATGACCACCGGGCGCGCACCGGGCACACGCGCCTACCTGCAACTGGGGATCATCTGGGCCCTGCTGCTGACCGTTCCGGCGTGGCTGCCGATGCTGGGCGGATACACCGCGATCGCCGGCCGCGTGCTGGTCTTCGCGCTCGCCGCCATGAGCTTCAACATGCTGCTGGGCTTCACCGGCGTCATGAGCTTCGGCCATGCGGCCTATTTCGGACTGGGTGCCTACGGCGCCGGCCTGACCCTGAAATACGTCGCCGCCTCGACGCCGCTGGCGATACTGGCGGGCACGCTGCTGGGCGGCATCGCCGGCACGCTGTTCGGCCTGCTGCTGGTGCGCCGCCGCGGCGTTTACTTCGCCATGGTGACGATCGCCTTCGGACAGGTCTGCTTCTACATCGCCTACAAGTGGGACAGCTTCACCGGCGGCTATGACGGGTTGCGCGGCTTCCTGCGCGCGCCGATCGATCTCGGCTTTACGAAGATCGACATCGCGGGCAACGAGACGCTGTTCTACTTCTTCGTCCTGCTGGTGTTCGGCCTCGCCGTCGGCCTGCAGGCGCTGATCCTGGCCTCGCCGTTCGGGCGGACGCTGCTGGCGATCCGCGAGAACGAGCGCCGCGCGCGCTTCCTGGGGCTGCCGGTGGAGCGGCACATCTGGCTGTCCTTCTCCATCTCCTGCTTCTTCACCGCGCTCGCGGGCACGCTCTATGCGCTCCTGAACAACTTCGCCGATCCGCTGGGTCTGAACTACGTCATGTCCGGCAACATCGTGATGATCACCGTCATGGGCGGCATGCGCACCTTCTGGGGGCCGCTGGTCGGCGCCGTGCTGTTCGTGATGCTGCAGGACTACGTCTCGTCGATGACCACCAACTGGATGTTCTTCGTCGGCACGGTGTTCGTGGCCGTGGTGCTGTTCTTCCCGCGCGGGCTGATGGGCATGCTGCAGAAGAGGTCCGGCGCATGAGCGACGAAGCGCCGAAGCTGGAGGCCCGCAACGTCTCCAAGAACTTCGGTAACCTCAAGGCAGTGTCCGGCGTGTCGATGCGCGTCGGGCACGGCGAGTTGCGCGCGATCATCGGTCCCAACGGCGCCGGCAAGACCACGTTCTTCAACCTGATCACCGGCTTCTTCCCGCCCTCGTCGGGCGAGATCCGGCTGGACGGCCACGACATCAGCCGCGTTCCGGCCGCGGCCCGCGTGAAGATGGGTATGGGCCGCACCTTCCAGATCACCGAGATCTTCCCCGAGCTGACGGTACGGGAGAACACGCGGATCGCGGTCGAGACCGGCCTCGGCTTCAGCCTGCGTGCGTGGCTGAACGCCGCCGACAGGAAGCGCGTGGCCGACGCCTCGGAGGAGGTGATGACCATGGCCAACCTCACGTCCAAGGCCGACCGGCTGGTCGGCGAGCTGAGCCACGGCGACCAGCGCTCGGCGGAGATCGCCATGGCGCTGGCGCTCAAGCCCAGCCTGCTGCTGCTCGACGAGCCGACGGCGGGCATGGGCGACGAGGAGACCTACCAGGTCACCGGCCTGATCCGCCGGCTGCACCGCGACTCGAAGTACACGATCGTCCTGATCGAGCACGACATGCGCGTGGTGTTCCATCTGGCCGACCGCATCTCGGTGCTGGCCGAGGGCAAGCTGCTGGCCGAGGGCACGCCCGAGGAGATCAGCGCCAACGAGCACGTCCAGAACGCCTATCTGGGAAAAGCCGAATGAACGCGATCGAGGTCAGCGGGCTCAACACCTTTTACGGCAAGAGCCACATCCTGCATGACGTCTCCCTGGCCGCGCAGGAGGGCAGCATCACGACGCTGCTGGGCCGCAACGGCGCCGGCAAGACCACGATGATGCGCAGCATCATGGGGCTCACGCCGTCGCGCTCGGGCTCGATCAAGGTGTTCGGCACCGAAGCGGCGAAGCTCGCGCCCTACCAGGTCGCGCGGCTGCGCGTGGGCTACGTGCCGGAAGGGCGGCGCGTCTTCCCCAACCTCACCGTCGAGGACAACCTCAAGGTGCCGCAGGGCCATGCCGGGCCGTTCGACATCCCGCGCATCTACAAGCTCTTCCCGCGGCTGGAGGAACGCCGCCTGAACCGCGGCCGGCAGCTCTCGGGCGGCGAGCAGGAGATGCTGTCGATCGCCCGCGCCCTGCTGCTGAACCCCAAGGTGCTGATCCTCGACGAGCCGTCGCAGGGGCTGGCGCCGCTGATCGTCAAGGACGTCTTCAGCATCGTCTCCGCCATGAAGCGCGAGGGCATGACCGTGCTGCTGGTGGAGCAGAACGTGCGCATGACGCTCGAGATCGCCGACACCGCCTATGTGCTGGACCACGGCGTGGTCGTGCACCAGGGGCCGGCGGCGGCGCTCGCGGCGGACGAGGGGCTGATCCAGTCGCTGGCCGGCGCCTCGGCCGAGGAGTGGGACCTCGACAAGGTGTGAGGCGGGGGGCACGGCGCCGCCGGCCTCAGCAGGACGGCGTCTCTTGCGCGAAGGCGCGCGGACGGCCGTCGTCGTCGATGGCGACGAAGGTGAAGACGGCGTCGGTGACCTTCACCCGCACGCCCTGGCCCTGGCGCATGGCCCACACCTCGATCGACAGCGTGATCGACGACCGGCCCGTGCGCACGAGGTCGGTGTAGCAGCACACCACGTCGCCCACGTTCACGGGCTGGCGGAACACGATGCGGTCGACCGCAACCGTCACCACCCGGCCGCCGGCCACGGTGGTGGCGGACATCTTCCCGGCCATGTCCATCAGCGACATGATCCAGCCGCCGAAGATATCGCCCTTGGGGTTGGTGTCGCTGGGCATGGCGAGGAGGCGCGACGCGAGCTGGCCCCGCGGCTCCTGGCTGTCCAGTGTCGGCCCCTGTGGCTCTGCGGCCCGCAGGCCCTGCAAATCGTCGCTGGCGTATCCGGTATCCGGCATCGGCTCCTCCACTCCAAACGCTGAGGGGCAGGCGTCCTCCCGGGAAAGACGGTCGCTATGCTGCGCCGCACCAAAGATTCGTAGCGGCGTTTCTTGGCAAATCCAAGACGAATTCCGCACTGCACAATGGCGGCGGTTGAAAAGTGATCCCGGGGGGCTTGTAATCGTGAGCGGTCAAGATATATCTTAGACATGTCAAAACATAGAGGAGCACATCAAGTGCGTCATTCCCATCATCACCATCATCGCGGCCCCGGGCGCCCGGCCTTTGCCGGCTGTCGCGGATTCGGCCGCCGCGGCCCCGAGGCCGGCGAGCAGCCGGACGACGGGGCACGGGATGAACGGACAGGCGGGTACGCCATGGAGCGCGGCCCCGGCGGCGAGAGGCATCGCTTCGGGCCGCGCGGTTTCGGGCGCCACGGCTTCGGCCGTCATGGCCGCGGCGGCTGGGGCGAGGAGGCGGGCGAGGGCCGGGGCGGCCGGCGCCGCCGCGTCTTCGACTCGAGCGAGCTGCGGCTCGTCTTGCTCAAGCTGATCGCCGACCAGCCGCGCCACGGCTACGAGCTGATCCGCGCCATCGAGGAGCTCACGGGCGGCGCCTATGTGCCGAGCCCGGGTGTCGTCTATCCGACGCTGACCATGCTCCAGGAGTTGGGCCACATCGCCGAGGCGGATGCGGAAGGGGCGCGCAAGCCCTTCACCGTGACGCCCGAGGGCACCGCCCATCTCGCCGAGAAGAAGGAGGAGGTGGAAGCGCTGTTCGCCCGCCTGGCCGAGCTCGCCTCGATGCGCGAGCGCACCGACGCCGCGCCGGTCCGCCGCGCCATGGGCAACCTCAAGACGGCGCTGCTGTACCGGCTCGAACGCGGCGACGTGAAGGCCGAGACCCAGCACGAGATCGCCGCCATCCTCGACGAGGCGGCGCGCAAGATCGAGCGCCTCTGAGGAGGCGCCGATGCGGCAGACCTACATCGACGTGCTGCGCAGGCGGCACGGCATCCCCGATCCCCGTTCCATCGGAGCCCTTTCCATGTTCGCCACCACCGTCCGCGTGCCCACCGCGCACGCCAGCCGCTACCTCCAGCAGCTCTGCAAGCACTGGAGCCACAACCTCGCCGTGACCTTCACCGAGACCGAGGGCACCGTGACATTCCCGCGCAACGCGCGCGGGGCAGACTGGCCGGGCGACGCCACGCTCCGGCTCGAGGCGCACGCCGACGGCCTCGACTGCCGGCTGGAGGCGAGCGCGGCCGAGCAGCGCGAGGCGCTGAAGGGCGCCGTCGCCCGCCACCTCGACCGCTTCGCTTTCCGCGAGGCCCCGCTCAAGTTCGACTGGCGCGACGCCTGAAGGGAGGCCGCTATGGACGACAGGATGAAGGCCGTTCTCGATCTCTATCACGCCCGCATCGAGGAGGAGGCGAAGGCCCGCCTCGCCGGCCCGCCCGGCCGCTCCTCGCCCGACGAGCGCGACCGGCGGCTGCTCGCGGTGGGGCCGGACACCGGCCAGCTGATCAACATCCTGGCCCGCAGCCTCAAGGCGCCGAACATCCTCGAGCTCGGTACCTCGTATGGCTATTCCGGCATCTGGCTTGCCGACGCCGCGCGGGCGAGCGGCGGCCGGCTCACCACCATGGAGCTGGCGCCGCACAAATCGGCCTACGCCCGCGAGATGTCGGAGAAAGCGGGGCTCGCCGGTTCCGTCGACTTCAAGGTCGGCGATGCGGTGCAGATGATCGGCGCGCTGCCGTTCAAGCTCGATTTCGTGCTGGTCGACCTGTGGAAGGACCTCTACGTGCCGTGCCTGGAGGCCTTCTATCCCAAGCTCAATCCCGGCGCGATCATCGTCGCCGACAACATGATCCGTCCCGCATCCGAGGATGTCGCGCGCTATGCCCGCGTCCTCCGCGCCAAGCCGAAGATGACCAGCATCCTCGTGCCGGTCGGCTCGGGGTTGGAGATCAGCCGCTTCGACGCCTGAATTTGGTCAGGCGCGGGCCGGACGCGACGCCGCCCGCCGTGCGCGGCGTCGGATCTGGCGCCTCAGCCAGATCCACACGCCCGTCACCAGAAGCCCGACCATCGCGACCGAGATCACGAGGTTCATCAGCGACGACCACAGGCCGGCGAAGTTGCCCTCGTGCCACAGCCGGGGCCAGTTGCGCGGCAGCATGGTGACGCCGGTCCGGCTCACGGACATGGCGCGGAACTCGCCGCCGTCGTCCAGACGCACGATGTAGCGGTCGCCCGCCTGGCGCAGGAACAGCAGGCCGGCGAGATCGTACTTGTCGCCCAGCACGCGCACGGCCTCCATCAGCGGCATCGGCGCCGCGCCGCGGCTGCCCGCTCCCGGCGGGCCGCCGAAGCCGCCGCCGGTGCCGACTCCCATCGCCATCAGCAGCGCCGTCGCCGGCGACAGCAGGATCAGCGGCAGCAGGAACCAGGCCATCGCCTTGTGCCAGCCGCCGAGCGTGTTGTTGATGCGCGGCAGGCCCATGAGGATGCCGATCACGCTCAGCACCAGCATGGCCGCCGTCGAGGCGATCACCAGCCAGCGCGCCTCCAGCATCAGCGTCTCGTGCAGGCGCCGGCAGGTGATGAGGAATGCCGTCAGACCGGACTGGCCCGGCAGCGCGGCGCCGGTCTCGACATCGACCGTGGTGCTGTTGCGGCGATCGACGCCGATCATCAGCGCATGGTCATAGCTGCGGTAGCCGAGCATGCGCGCCTTGCCCTGCGGGTCGTGCTGGGCCAGCAGCGCCTCGATGCGGTCCGCCGTCAGCGTGCCCGGCTTGACGGCGCGGTCGATCAGCCACGGTTCGACCGACAGGATCAGGCCGGTGACGAGGACGACGAGGAGGGGAAGGGAGAAGGTGAGGGCGATCCAGCGGTGGAACTTCAGATACCATTTCTTCACGATCCACCTCACGCGTCGCCCGGACTCAATCGACTCGAGTCCGGTACGAGCGCCCGCGCGCATTCATCCCCTTGGCGAGAAGAAATTGATGCCTGGTCGAGCGGGTTGCGTTCCCGTTCTCAGCGACGACACGCGCAAGCGACCTGGAGGAACTGGTTGCCAGCGCTGCCCTCCAATTTCAAACGTTGGCCCCGTGGATCACGTCGATGACCGCCTTGGTCACGTCGGCGGTGCGGGCGGTGCCGCCAAGGTCGGGGGTGTGGAAGCGCTTGTCGGCGGTGACGCGCTCGATGGCGCCCATCAGGCGGCCGGCTGCGGCGGGCTCGCCGAGATGGTCGAGCAGCATCACCGCGGACCAGAAGGTGCCGATCGGGTTGGCGATGCCCTTGCCCATGATGTCGAACGCCGAGCCGTGGATCGGTTCGAACATCGAGGGGAAGGCGCGTTCGGGATTGAGGTTCGCGGTCGGCGCGATGCCGAGCGAACCCGCCAGCGCCGCGGCGAGGTCCGACAGGATGTCGGCGTGCAGGTTGGTCGCCACCACCGTGTCGATGCTGGCCGGCCGCATCACCATGCGCATGGTCATGGCATCGACCAGCATCTTGTCCCAGGTGACGTCGGGGAACTCGCGCGCGATCTCGACGGCGATCTCGTCCCACATCACCATGGCGTGGCGCTGGGCGTTCGACTTCGTCACCACGGTGAGCAGCTTGCGCGGCCGCGACTGCGCCAGCCGGAAGGCGAAGCGCATGATCCGCTCGACGCCGGCACGGGTGAACATGGCGACGTCGGTCGCCGCTTCCAGCGGCGAGCCCTGGTGGACGCGCCCGCCGACGCCGGCATATTCGCCCTCCGAGTTCTCGCGCACGATCACCCAGTCGAGCTCCTTGTC
>JAFEFG010000041.1 GCA_018240685.1 Pseudomonadota bacterium
GGCGCCTTGTCCCTGTCTGCCGCCGTGAGGATGCGGCGCTCGATCTCGGTGCGGGCGGCCGCGGCGTCGGCGTCGCCCAGGCTGCCGGCGGCGCGCTCGCGCTCCACCTCGGCGAGCTGGTCGCGATAGATGGCGAGGTCGTTGTCGAGGCGGCTGGTGGCCTTGAGCCGCGTGCGCAGGAGCGGGACCAGCAGCACGCCGATGGTGCCGGCGGTGAGGAGCGCGAGGAGGAACTCGAACATCGGCGGCTCAGCCGTCGTCCCGCGGCCGCGGGGCGTCGCCCGCGCCAGAATCGCTCGCACCGGAGTCCAGCAGCGCCGCGACCTTCTCCTTCTCCGCCTCGGAGAGCGGCGCCGGCGGAGTCGGCGGCGGCCGGCGCAGCGCGGTCCACCAGAGGCCGAGCGCGCCCAGCAGCAGGACCAGCGGCGCGCCCAGCCACAGGACCAGCGTGCGCATCCGGAACGGCGGCTTCATCAGCACGTAGTCGCCGTAGCGGGCGACCATGTAGTCGCGCACCTGGCTGTCGCTGTCGCCGGCCACCAGCCGTTCGCGCACGGCGCGGCGGATGTCGTGCGCCACCTCGGCGTTGGAATCGTCGACCGACTGGTTCTGGCACACCACGCAGCGCAGCTCGCGACTGATCTCCCGCGCACGGGCCTCGAGCGCCGGGTCGGGCAGCATCTCGTCGGGCTCGACGGCGCGCGCGGATGTCAGGACGGAGGCTGTCGCGAGGACGGCGAGCGCAAGGACGGCGGAGCGGGCGGGCCTCGTCACGAGCCCGCCTTCAGCAGCGGCAGCAGGCGCTCGTTCACGTCCTTCTCCAGGATCGGGGCGCGGAAGTGCAGGCGCACGATGCCCTTGGCGTCGATCAGGAAGGTCTCGGGCACGCCGGAGAGGCCCCAGTCGAGCGCCATCTTGCCGTCGAGGTCGTAGCCGACGGCGGCGAAGGGATTGCCCAGCCGCTCCAGCCAGGCCCGCGCCTCCTCCGGCTTGTTCTTCCAGGCGATGCCGATGATGGTGACGCCGTCGCGGCTCGCCAGCCGTTCCAGCAGCGGATGCTCGGCGAGGCAGGGCGTGCACCAGCTGGCGAAGAAGTTCACCAGCACCGGCTTGCCGGTCCTGAGCAGCGCGTCGGTGAGCGCCGGCTTGCCGGGGAACAGCGCCGGCGCCTCCAGCCGCGGCGCCGGCCGGCCGACCAGCGGCGAGCCGATCGAGGCCGGGTCGCGGCCCGACAGCAGCGACCAGCCGAAGAAGCCGGCCAGGATGGCGAGCGTCAGCAGCGGCAGGAGATAGAGGAGGCGGTTGGATTTCATGGGAGCGTGGTCATTCGGCGGCCTGCACGATCACGCGCGAGCGCTTCGGCGCGCCGACGCGCAGGCGGCGGTCGCTGAGCGAGACGAAGCCGCCCAGGGCGCACAGCGCGGCGCCGAGCCAGATCCACGGCGCCAGCGGGTTGTAGTAGAGCCGCACGGTCCAGCCCTTCTGTACGTCGCCCTCGCCCAGGGTGGCGTAGAGGTCGCGCAGCAGGTTGGAGTGGATCGAGGTCTCGGCCACCTCGCGGCGCTGGACCAGGAACAGCCGGCGTTCCGGCGTCAGCACGGTGTAGGGCTTGCCGTCCAGCGTGACGACGATCTCGGCGCGCTCGGCCTCGTAGTTGGGGCCGCGCACCGGCACGACCTTGGCCAGCGTCACCTGCCAGCCGGCGAAGTCGGCGCGGTCGCCGATCCTGAAGGTGCGGATCAGCTCGGCGTTCCAGGCCGCGGTGCCGACGGCGCCCAGCACGACGACGCCGAGCGCGGCGTGGCTGATCGTCATGCCGAAGCTCGCGCGCGGCGTGGCGCGCAGGCGGCGCTTCGTCTCGCTCCAGGAGACGCGGCCGAGCTTCACGCGGTCGGCGAGCTCGTAGAGGCTGCCCAGGATCAGCCACACGCCGAAGCCGAAGGCGACCGCGGCCAGCGTGGCGCGGCGGTCGATCAGCACGGCGGCCAGGATCATGGCGATCACCGACACGGCGAAGGCGGTGCGCAGCTTCACCAGCGCCGGCCAGAGCTCGGCGCGCTTCCAGCCGAGATAGGGGCCGACGCAGAGGGCGGCGAACAGGGCGAAGGAGATCGGCACGAAGGTGGCGTTGAAGAAGGGCGGCCCGACCGAGACCTTGGCGCCGCTGACGAGATCGAGGAACAGCGGGTAGAGCGTGCCCAGCAGCACGGTGGCGCAGAGCGTGCAGAGCAGCAGGTTGTTCAGGATCAGCCCGCCCTCGCGGCTGATCGGCTGGAACAGGCCGCCGCCCTGGAGGCTGGGCGCGCGCCAGGCATAGAGCGCCAGCGCGCCGCCGGTGACGGCGAGCAGGAAGCCGAGGATGAACATGCCGCGCGCCGGATCCTGCGCGAAGGCATGCACCGAGGTGAGCACGCCCGAGCGGACCAGGAAGGTCCCCAACAACGAAAGGGAAAAGGCGAGGATGGCCAGCAGCACGGTCCAGCTCTTCAGCGCGTCGCGCTTCTCCACCACGATCGCGGAGTGCAGCAGCGCGGTGCCGGCCAGCCACGGCATCAGCGAGGCGTTCTCGACCGGATCCCAGAACCAGAAGCCGCCCCAGCCGAGGATGTAGTAGGACCACCAGCTGCCGAGCGCGATGCCGAGCGTGAGGAAGCACCAGGCCGCCAGCGTCCACGGCCGCACCCAGCGCGCCCAGGCGGCATCGACGCGGCCTTCCAGCAGCGCCGCCAGCGCGAAGGCATAGGTGACCGAGAAGCCGACATAGCCGAGATAGAGCAGCGGCGGATGGAAGGCGAGGCCGGGATCCTGCAGCAGCGGGTTCATGCCGTTGCCGTCGAGCGGTGCCGGGCTGAGCCGCAGGAACGGGTTCGAGGTGAACAGGATGAAGGCGAGGAAGCCGACGCCGATCCAGGCCTGGAAGGCCAGCACGCGCGCGCGCAGGCCGTCGGGCAGCGTCTCGCCGAACAGCGCCACCGCGGCGCCGAAGAGCGCCAGGATCAGCACCCAGAGCATCATCGATCCCTCGTGATTGCCCCAGACGCCGCTGATCTTGTAGAGCAGCGGCTTGGCCGAATGCGAGTTGGCGACGACGGTGGCGACGGAGAAATCCGACGTCACGTAGGCCTGCATCAGCGCGGCGAAGGACAGCACGATCAGGAACGCCTGCGTCAGCGCGGCGGTGCGGCCGAGCGCCATCAGCCGGATGTCGCCGCGCGCTGCGCCGACCAGCGGCAGCGTCGCCTGCACCAGCGCGACGGCCAGCGCCAGGATCAGCGCGAAATGGCCTAACTCCGGCAGCACGAAGCCTCCTTGCCGCGAAGGCTTGCAGCCTGCCGGAGTTGGCGGTGTATAGCGTTGTAATCAGCGCGGGCGCCGCGCCGTGCAGAAAAGACACCGGCGCTGCCGCACCACCCGAAAGCCTCCACACAGCGGGTGAAAGCGCTCATTTACCGCTCCCTTCCTGCCACCGGCCCGACTCCTTCAGCGCTTTCGCCACTTCCGGCGGCATGTACTTCTCGTCGTGCTTGGCCAGCACCTCGCGGGCGGTGAAGACGCCGTCGGGGCCCAGCGTGCCCTCGGCGATCACGCCCTGCCCCTCGCGGAACAGGTCGGGCAGGATGCCGCGATAGACGACCTCGAGGCTGCGCTGCAGGTCGGTGACGCGGAACCGCACCTCGCCCGCTTCCTTGCGCACGCTGCCCTCCTCGACCAGGCCGCCGAGCCTGAAGCGACGGTCGGGCGGCAGATGCTTCTCGGCCAGCTGGCTCGGCGAATAGAAGAAGACGATGTTGTCGCTCAAGGCGCTCAGCACCAGGGCCGCCGCCGCGCCCAGGACGCACAGCGAGCCGACCAGCAGCCACAGCCGCTTGCGCTTGGGCGTCACGAGCCGCCACCCATGAGCGTCACCGCCGGCGGTCGAGGCCGCGCTCGGCCAGCGCCCGGCGCACCCGGCGCCGCTCCGCCACCGAGACCAGCACGAGCCCGCCCAGCGCGACGAGCGCCGCGGCATAGGCGCTCCAGATGTAGGCGCCGTAGCCGCCCATCGCGAGGAAGCCGGTGGAAAGCAGGGTCATGGGGCGTGGGATAGCCCGTTTGGCCGGGGCGCGGAAGCCGAGGCCGAGCGGCGGTTTGCCACGATCTGCGCCCACAGGTAGTCGGCGATCCGGATGTGGGTCTTCGGGTTGGGATGGCCGTCCTCGCGGCCGACGACGTAGCGGATCTGGTGGTCGCGGTAGTCGGGTACGATGCGCTGCACCGGATCGACCGTGATGCCCGCCGCGGTCAGCGTCTGCGCGATCTGGTCGAGGCGCTGGTCGTCGACCATGGTCCAGAACAGCACGTGGAACCGCGCCTTGGGCGCGATGCGGGCGATCTCGCGCGCCGACTCGACCATCAGCGCGGCGGTGAGTGCCGCCTCCTCCCGGGTGCCGTAGCCGTCGATGCCGTAGACAAGGCGCCGCCAGCCGAGGAAGCCCTCGTCGAGGTCGGGCACCGGCAGCGGCGGCGGCGTGTCGAAGTTGCCGTCGCGCACGGGACGGCCGTCGGCGCCGAGGCGGAAGCGCGGGCCGTGCGGATCCCAGGGGGCGAGCCGCCCGGTGGCGCGGCCGATATGCTCGACGATGAAGAAGTAATAGACGTCGGTCGGCGTGCAGGTGAGCGCCTTCTGGTAGCGGCCCGACTGCAGTCCGGCCAGCATCTGGTGCGGACCCGAGCCGCCGATGCCGAAATTGAACACGGCGACCCGGCCCTTGCCGCGCTCGGCAAGCTGCCAGGCATAGGTCTCGTTGTCCTTCACGCCGATGCCGAAGGTGTTCGAATCGCCGAACAGCACGACGCAGGCATCGGGATCGGGCGGGTTGGGCGGCATGACGCGGAAGCCGTTGGCGTCGATGCCGTAGGTGACGTCGTAGACGACCTTGCCCGGCGCCACGCGCCGCGCGGTGATGCGCTGGCTGGGCTTGGGCAGGAAGCCGACGTCGTCGTACAGGCCGTAGGTGGGCAGCTGGCTGATCGTGCCTTCGAGCGTCGTGTCGGCGCCCGGGACGGGCTGCAGGCTGCGATAGAGCAGGAACGCCGCCACGGCCACGACGACCGCGCCGACATTGATCCCGATGAAAAGCCAGCGGCTGCGATTGTCCATGGCGGTGCGCTAATCCTGGTTCTCGGCAATCTCAAGACGTCGGCGGTCGATCTCGGTCTCGGTGCGCAGCAGGACCAGCGTCGCGAACAGGAGCGCCAGCGCGCCCATCATCCAGAACAGGGGCCACAGCAGCGACGGATCGATCGACGGACCGCCCATGCGCATGATCGAGGCCGGCTGGTGCAGCGTGTTCCACCAGTCTACCGAGAACTTGATGATCGGCACGTTGATCGCACCGACGATGGCGAGGATGGCGGCGGCGCGGTCGCCGCGCTCGGAATCGTCGTAGGCGCGGCTGAGCGCGATGTGGCCGAGATAGAGGAAGAACAGTAGCAGGAACGAGGTCAGCCGCGCGTCCCACACCCAGTAGGTGCCCCACATCGGCCGGCCCCACAGCGAACCGGTGACGAGGCACACGGCGGCGTAGGTGGCGCCCACCGGCGCCGTGGCGCGGGCCATCAGCGCCGCCAGCGGGTGGCGCCAGACCAGCAGCGAGGCGCCCAGCGCCGCCAGCAGCAGATAGCCGCCCATGGCCAGCGACGCCGTCGGCACGTGCAGGAACATGATCCGTACCGTGTCGCCCTGCTGGTAGTCGGGCGGCGCCACGACCAGCGCCCAGTAGAGGCCGACCGCCAGCGCCACCGCCGTCACGATCGACAGCGCCGGCAGCACGCGCCGGCTGAAGCGCCGGAAGCGGGCCGGATTGGCGAGGAAATGGAGATCGGCCATGGCGGGGCTTTCTATCCTTCCTGGACCCGGGCCTGTCTACTCGCCCGCCTGCCGCAGGGCGGCGGCGATCGCCCAGGGCAGCGTCGCCAGCGACACCAGGGCGAGCGCGCCCAGAATCGCCAGATGGACCATGAAGCCTTCGCCCGTGGCGCTGGCCTCGATGGCCGAGGCGCCGAAGATCAGGGTCGGCACGCAGAGCGGCAGCGCCAGCAGGGCGAGCAGCGCCCCGCCGCGCCGGGCTCCCAGCGTCAGGGCGGCGGCGAGCCCGCCGATCAGCGACAGGGCCGGCGTGCCGACCAGCAGCGTGAGCGCGAGGACCAGCAGGCTCCGGTCGTCGAGACCGAAGGCCACGCCCAAGAGCGGCGCCAGGATTGCCAGCGGCAGGCCGGTCACGGCCCAGTGGGCCGCGCACTTGGCCAGGGCGGCAAGCTCCAGGGGCCAGGGCGCCAGCAGCAGCAGGTCGAGAGAGCCGTCCTCGTAGTCGGCGGCGAACAGGTGATCGAGCGACAGCAGCGAGGCGAACAGCGCCGCGCACCACAGGATGCCGGCGGCGATGCGCGCCAGCAGGTTCGTCTCCGGCCCGATGCCGAGCGGAAACAGCACCGTCGCCACGACGAAGAAGGCGAGCACGACGGCGACGTCGCCGGGCCGGCGCCAGACCAGCCGCAGGTCGCGCAGGAAGAGGGCGCCGACGCCGCTCATGCCAGCTCCAGCGCGCGGGCGCCGGCCAGCGGCGCGTGGGTCGCGGCGATGGCGAGGCCGCCGGCGGCGAGATGGGTCGACAGCGCCGCCTCCAGCGCCGCGCGGGCCGCCGCATCGAGGGCGTTCAGCGGCTCGTCGAGCAGCCACAGCGGCGCCTGCGAAGCGACCACGCGGGCCAGGGCCGCGCGCCGTCTCTGGCCGGCCGAGAGAGTGCGCACCGGCCGGTGGGCGAGCCGGTCGAGGTCGAAGGCCAAGAGCGCCGCCTGCAGCCGGGCCGGCTCGGGGACGTGCCCGCGCAGGCGTTCGGCGACGGCGATGTTCTCCGCGACGGTGAGGTCGCCCTTCAGCCCCTCCTGGTGGCCAAGCCAGGCCAGCCGGCGGCACCAGGCTTCGCGATCGGCGCGCACGTCCTCGCCCTGCCAGCGTACCTGGCCGGCCTGGGCCGGCACCAGAAGGGCGATGGCGCGCAGGAGGGTGGTCTTGCCGCTGCCGTTGCGGCCCGTCAGCGCCAGCAGTTCGCCGCCGGCGACGGAGAAGGAAAGGCTGTCGAAGACACGCCGACCGCCGCGGCGGCAGGACAGGCCCGAAACGTCGAGAAGGGCGGTCGTCATGCGCCGCCGTTCCTACCATGTCCGCTGGGGGGCCCCGGAAAAGAAAATGGCCGCCCTCTCGGGGGAGAGTGAGAGGGCGGCCGAACGCCTCCGAGGAGGCTGAACGTGGCTTTGGGGGGACCACGTTCGGGGGAGATACAAGCGGAAGATGGAAGCCCCCCATGGCCGTCGCTAGACCCAAATGGGGCGGAAGTGTGATTTTTTAATCACACTCTTTTGAGTGAGGTTATTTTCGGCAATTTGTTGAAAATCAAAGCCTTACGGGATTCGCGGCGATCGGCTCGAAATTCCGGCAGCCGCCCTGCGCCTCGGATCGGCGCCATGATCGGGTGCGGGTCGCCAAAACGGTGCCGGTTGTACACTCTGCCCCGCGACAGTCACCGTATTGTCATGCAACGCGCCGACATCTCTCGGCGGATGGTCAGGGGCCACCGGATGACAGGGGCAGGCATGGATTACTTTCGACGGTTCACGTTTCTGTTCGCGATGCCCGCCTTCGAGGCGGACAATCTCGAGGGCGTCCGATTCAACCAGATCGTGGACGAGATCGAGCGGTCCGGCTTCGAAGTCGTCAAGGCGCGCAAGCTCGAGGACGCGGAGATCGCGGTCCAGACGGACGCAGCCATCGGCTGCATGGTCGTCGACTGGGGCAAGAAGGGCCTGGAAGGCAAGACGGCGGCGCTGATCAATCTCATGCGGCGGCGCGGCCTCGATTTCCCGATCGTGCTGCTGATCCGCCGCAAGCGCTTCGAGGACCTGCCCGTGGAGGTGCTCGACTTCATCGACGGCTACGTCTTCCTGTCGGAAGAGACGCCGGCCTTCATCGCCAAGAATCTCATCAGCCGCCTCAAGAAGTACGCCGAGACGCTGAAGACGCCGTTCTTCGGCACGCTGGTCGACTATGCCGAGCAGGGCAACCAGCTCTGGACCTGCCCCGGACACAACGGCGGCGTGTTCTACAGCCGCAGCCCCATCGGCCGCGTCTTCATGGAGCATCTCGGCGAGGCGGTGTTCCGCGACGACCTCGACAATTCGGTGCTCGATCTCGGCGACCTGCTGACCCACGAGGGCCCCGCCCTGGCCGCCCAGAAGGAAGCGGCCAAGATCTTCGGGGCGGAGAAGACCTATTTCGTCCTCAACGGAACCTCGACCTCGAACAAGGTGGCGCTGGGCGCGCTCGTCACCGACGGCGACCTGGTGCTGTTCGACCGCAACAACCACAAGGCGGCGCACCATGGCGCACTGATGATCAGCGGCGGCATCCCGGTCTATGTGCCCACGGCGCGCAACGCCTGGGGGCTGATCGGCCCGATGCGCTGGGATGCCCTCGACGAAGCCGCCTTGCGCGAGCGCATCCGCACCCATCCGCTGGTCAAGGATCCGGAAGCGTGGAAAAGGCCGCGCCCCTTCCGCGTCGCCGTGATCGAGCAATGCACCTACGACGGCACCATCTACAGCGCCGACATGATCCTGAAGCGCATCGGCCATCTGTGCGACTACATCCTGTTCGACGAGGCGTGGGCCGGCTTCATGAAGTTCCATCCGCTCTATGCCGGCCGCTTCGCCATGGGCCTGGCCGATCTCGGCCCCGACGCCCCCGGGATCATCGCCAGCCAGTCGACACACAAGCAGCTCGCCAGCTTCTCCCAGGCGTCGCAGATCCACACCAAGGATCGCCACATCCGCGGCCAGAAGCGACGCGTCGAGCATCGCCGCTTCAACGAGAGCTTCATGCAGTATGCCTCCACCTCGCCCTTCTATCCGCTGTTTGCGTCGCTCGACGTCGGCGCGCAGATGATGAAGGGCCGCTCGGGCGAGGTGCTGTGGGACGACACGATCCGGCTCGGCATCGAGCTGCGCAAGAAGATCCGGGCCATCCGGCGCGAATTCGAGGAGAACGAAGCCCGTCCCGAGCGGCGCTGGTTCTTCGATCCCTTCGTGCCCGACCGCGTCGCGATCCGCGACGTATCCCGCGACGGCGCGGTGCATGACGTCGCCTGGGAGACGGTGAGCACCGACCAGCTCGCCACCGACCCGTCCTACTGGCAGCTGGCACCGGGCGCCGCCTGGCACGGCTTCACCGACATGGAGCCGGGCTTCGCCATGACCGACCCCAACAAGCTGACGCTGCTCACGCCCGGCTTCGACCGGGCCACCGGCACCTACGCGGAACACGGCATCCCGGCCCCGATCGTCGCCCAGTTCCTGCGCGAGAACCGCATCGTTCCCGAGAAGAACGACCTCAATTCGCTGCTCTTCCTGCTCACGCCCGGCGTCGAGGCCAGCAAGGCCGGCACGCTGGTCAGCGGCCTGGTCGCCTTCAAGAAGCTGCACGATGAGAACGCGCCGCTGGAAGAGGTCATTCCCGAATTCTGCCGGCGCCGCTCGGCGCGCTATGCCGGCGTGCGGCTGCGCGACCTCTGCGGCGAGATGCATCGCTTCTTCCGCGACGCCGCCGTAAGCACGCTGCAGGCAAAGCAGTTCTCGGCCGAACACCTGCCGGAGATCGCCCTGTCGCCGCACGACGCGGCGCGCTGCCTCGTGCGCAACGACGTCGACTACCTGCCGATCGACGCCATCGCCGGCCGCATCGCCACGACGCCGTTCGTCGTCTATCCGCCCGGCATCGCCACCGTCGTGCCGGGCGAGCGGCTCACCGAACGCGCCAAGCCCATGATCGACTATCTCAGGATGTTCGAGGCGAGCTTCACCGCCTTCCCCGGCTTCGAGGTGGAGATCCAGGGCGTCTACCGCGAGGTGGATGCCGACGGCCGCGTCCGGCTCCACACCTACATGGTCGCCGAATAGGACGCCGGAGATGGAAGCGGGATCACAGCGGGAGAGCGACCCCATCGTCATCCGCCCGTCGCGCGATGCCGACATAGACGCCATGCTGGCGATCTATCGCCGTCACATCCGTCGCGGCGTCGAGGAAGGGGCCGAAGAGGGCGGCATGCCGGAGCCGGACGACCTGCGCGACCGGCGCAAGAACATGCGCAATCGCCGCCTGCCCCATCTGGTCGCGACCTCCGGCGGAGAGATCGTGGGCTACGCCTATGCGGTCCTGTTCCGCAAGCGGCCGGCCTACCGCTACACCGCCAAGCATTCGATCTACGTTCATCACGAGCATCTCGGCCGCGGCGTCGGACGGCTGCTGTTGCAGGCCCTGATCGATGCCTGCGCGGCGGCCGGCTTCCGGCAGATGATCGGCTACATCGACGCCGACAACGCCGCCTCGCTGGGCCTGCACGAACGATTCGGCTTTTCCAGGGTCGGCTTCCTGCCCGGCGTCGCCTACCGCTACGGCCGCTGGGCCGACAGCGTCATGGTGCAGCGTCCGCTCGGGCCGGGATCCACGACGACACCCCCTCCGCTCCTCGGCCGCTGACGCGAGCGCCTAAGCGTAGGGGTCGGCGGCGTCGCGCATGCCGTCGCCCATGAACTGGTAGGCGAGGATCACGAGGATCACCGGCACCACCGGGAACATCAGCCACCAGTTGACCGCCACCACATTGATGTCGGTCGCCTCGTTCAGCAGAACGCCCCAGGAGGTGATCGGCGGCCGCAGACCCAGTCCCAGGAAGCTCAGCGCCGTCTCGGCCAGGATCATCGAGGGGATCGACAGGGTCGCCGAGGCGATCAGATGGCTCATGAAGCCCGGCAGCAGATGCCGGCCGATGATGCGGGCGGGCTTGGCCCCCATCATCTGGGCCGCCAGGGCGTAGTCCTCCTCGCGCAGCGACAGCAGCTTGGACCGCACGGCGCGCCCCAGCGACGGCCAATCTAGCAACGCCAGGATCAGGGTAATGCCGAAATAGACCAGCAGCGGCGACCAGGTGACCGGCAGTGCCGCGGACAGGGCGAGCCACAGCGGCAGATGCGGGAAGCTCTTCAGGATCTCGGTCAGCCGCTGCACCACGAGATCGACCCAGCCGCCGTAGTAACCCGCAAGACCCCCCAGGATGAGGGCGAGGGTGAACGACAGGACGATGCCGATGATGCCGATCGTGAGCGAGACACGCGCCGCGTAGACAATACGACTCAGCATGTCGCGGCCCAGCCGGTCGGTGCCCAGCAGGAAGAAGGCGCCGTCCTCGGGCGGGCAGACGAAGTGGAACGAGCCCTCGACGAGCCCCCAGAATTGGTAGCTCTCGCCCGAGCAGAAGAAGCGCAGCTTCTGCGGCCGGTCATGGTCGGGCTGATAGACGCGCTGCAGCGTATCCATGTCGCGGCCGATCTTCAGCGCATAGACGAACGGGCCCACCAACTTGCCGTCATGGAAGAGATGGACGCCCTGCGGCGGTGCGAAGATGTACTTGCCGTGCCGCGTGTGCAGGTCGTATGGCGCGACCCACTCGCAGATCAGAATGGAAAGATACATCAGCGCCAGGAAGGCCGCCGAGATGACCGCCGGCCGGTGACGGCGGAAGCGCCACCACATCAGCTTCCACTGGCCAGCCATGTAGTATTTTTCCTGCTCGCCGGTGAGCTTGTCGGCGACGTAGGGATCCCATGGCTCGCGACTGACGAAGTGCGGCGTGCTCGAGCGGGTGGCGGGCCTCGATGTCGTATCGGTCATGGCCGCCTCACTTCTCGCCCGCCGCGCCGAAGCGGATGCGCGGATCAAGGGCCGCCAGCAGCAGATCGGAGATCAGCATGCCGATCACGGTCAGCACCGCCACGAACAGCAGGAAGGTGGCGGCAAGATTGACGTCCTGCGTCTTGAGCGCGCTCAGCAGCATCGGCCCCATGGTCGGCAGCGACAGCACGACCGAGACGATCACCGATCCGGAGACCACCTCGGGCAGCAGATGGCCGATGTCCGCGACGAAAGGATTGATGGCGTGCCGCAGCGGATATTTGACGAGCAGCTTGAAGGGCGACAGGCCCTTGGCGCGGCCGGTGACGACGTACTGCTTCTGCAGCTCGTCGAGGAGATTGGCGCGCAGGCGGCGGATCATGCCGGCGGTGCCGGAGGTGCCGATCACGATCGTCGGAATGACAAGATGCTGGGCGATCGAGACCACCTTGTCCCAGGACATCGGCTTCTCGATGAACTCGGGATCCATCAGGCCGCCGATCGAGACGCCGAAATAGACCTTGCCGACATAGAGCAGCACCAGCGCCAGCAGGAAGTTCGGGATCGCGAGGCCGAGGAAGCCGATGAAGGAGGCGGCATAATCCCCGACCTGATACTGGTGGGTCGCCGCATAGACGCCGATGACGAAGGACACCGTCCAGATGAAGAGGATGGTGCAGCTCTCCATGACGATTGTGAGCATCAGCCGCTCGCCGATCAGCGCCTTCACCGGCACGGTGTCCTGACAGGACAGGCCGAAGTCCCAGCGGAAGACGCCGCCGAGCCAGTTGAAATAGCGATACCAGACCGAATGATCGAGCCCGTAGAGGGCGCGCAGTTCATCCGCCCGCGCCAGCGCGTCGGCATCGCCGCGCGACAGCAGCTCCTCGATCTGCGACGTCACGCAGTCCCCAGGCGGCATGTTGATGATCATGTAGACGATCAGGCTGATGACGAAGAGCGTCGGGATCATCAGCAGCAGGCGCCGAGCGACGTAGTTCAACATGTCAGGCCGCCTCCCGCGTCATGCGCACATAATGGCCTGGCTCGACCTCTGTCCAGTAGAGGGGCGCGGTGCCCGTGTCCGTGAACGGCGCCGGCCATTGCCTGGGATCGGACGCCTTGCCTTCCATCAGCGCCCGCAGGTCGAGCCTCTGACCGGGATCGGGAATGGGCACCGCCGAAACCAGGGCCCGGGTGTAGGGATGCAGGGGCTTGCGGAAGAGCTCGCCCGCCGGCGCCAGCTCGACCAGGCGGCCGGCGCACATGACGGCGATGCGGTCGGCGATGTAGTCCACCACCGCCAGATTGTGGCTGATGAAGAGGTAGGTGAGGCCAAGCTGCTTCTGCAGATCCTTGAGCAGGTTCAGAATCTGGGCCTGGATCGACACGTCGAGGGCAGAGACCGGCTCGTCGCAGATCACCATGTCGGGCCGCAGCGCCAGGGCGCGGGCGATGCCGATGCGCTGGCGCTGGCCGCCCGAGAAGGAATGGGGATAGCGGCTGAGCTGCCGGCGATCGAGGCCGACCAGTTCCATGAGCTCGCCCACCATCTCGCGGCGATAGGCCTCGTCGCCGACCTTGTGGATCACCAGCGGCTCGACCAGGATGTCGTAGACCGTCATGCGCGGATTGAGCGACCCGAACGGGTCCTGGAAGATGAACTGCAGCTTGGTGCGGAAGTTGGCGAGATCGTCGCCCTCCAGCGTCATCACGTCGGTCTTGCGGCCCCAGTCGTCGAAGACGACGCGCCCCGAACCCTCGTTGGGATCGGCTGAGATGCCGCGCATCAGCATCTTGCTGAGGGTGGTCTTGCCGCAGCCCGATTCGCCGACGAGGCCCAGGCATTCGCCGCGCATCACGTCGAAGCTGACGTCATTGACGGCGCGCACGACGCGCGTGCTGCCGCCACCCATCAACTGCTCGACGAGCGTGTCGGCCTTGCGGATCTTGTAGGTCTTGCTGAGGTGACGGACCTTGAGCACCGGCGCCTTCGGATTGAAGGTCGACAGCGGCTCGACTTCGGCCTTCTGACTCAGGAGGTGGCCGGTCGCGGCCTTGATCTCGCGGATGGGCTGCAGCCGCTCGCCCGGCTTCATGTCGAAGCGCGGCACGGCATGCAGCAGCGCCTTGAGATAGGGATGCTGCGGATCGCCGAATATGTCGTGGAGGCCGCCCGCCTCGACCACCTTGCCGCGATACATCACGACCACATCCTCGGCGACATTGGCGACCACACCGAGATCGTGCGTGATCATCAGCAGCGCCATGCCGAGTTCCTTCTGCAGGTCCTTGATGAGGCGCAGGATCTGGGCCTGGATCGTCACGTCGAGCGCCGTCGTGGGCTCGTCGGCGATCAGCAGGGCGGGACGGCAGACCAACGCCATCGCGATCATGGCACGCTGGCGCAGGCCGCCGGAAAGCTCGAAGGGATAGGTGCGCAGAGCCCGCTTGGGATCGGGGAAGCCCACCATGCGCAGCATGGACACGGTGATCTCGTCGATCTCGGCACGGCTCAGCCGGTGCGAGCCGCGGCCAGCCTCGGTGTGCTGGCCGTGCAGCTCCACCGCTTCGCCGATCTGGTCGCCGACCGTATGAAGCGCCGACAGCGACGTCATCGGCTCCTGGAAGATGATCGAGATCTCGCCGCCGCGGATCGTGCGAATCTCCGGCCCCCGCCGGTCGAGCTTGGCGATGTCGACGGTTGCCGAGGAGTCGCGCGGATCGGTGAACAGGATGGAGCCCGCGGTGATCGATGCTGCCCGCGGCAGCAATCCCATGATGGCCTGGCTGCAGACCGACTTGCCCGACCCCGATTCGCCGACGAGGGCAACCGTCCCGCCGGGCGGAATCGAGAAGGAAACGTTGTCGACGGCGCGGAGGATGCCCTCGTGCACGCCGAATTCCACCGTCAGATTCTCGACCCGCAGCAGATCCTTCATACCGTTTCTTCCTGACCCGCCACGGAAATTCCCATCGATCTCAAATTGGCGCGCGTCGCATGGCTGAGTTCCAGGTCACGCGCCTGGGCTGCCAGCGCCGCTTGCTCAACGATATCGTAAAAACAATCGAGTGAGGAATCGATCTTCACGGTACGTGAGCCTGCGGATCGTATGGCCAGTTGCATCCATCCGCCCGACCGATCTCGTTTTGTGGAGTAGTAGGCGAGCTTCATGCGATCGAGGCGATCCCACTCGACCCGTGCGCCCCACGGACCGTCGGCCGCCAGCGCATCAGGACCGAGGATGTAGCGCGTCCTCTGCCGCAGGAAGGTGCGGATGAAGAAGAGCGCGAAGACGACGAAGCCCGCCGCCAGCACCAGGCCGATCCAGCGCTCGACCGGGAACAGCAACAGAGGCAGGCCGCACAACACGGCTCCGCCGATGGCGCGAATATAGTCGGCCCAGAGCGAATGGCGCGGATAGCTCAGCACCAATGAACTCAAGAGCGCGCCTCCCGTGACGCGAAAATCACTTGCGCCGCGCGCAATTCCACGCCCGGCGTCTTTCTTGCCCATCCCATCAACGACCTTAGGAAATCCCAACCCCTCTCGTCCATCGCAAGATGATGACTGAGCACGCCGACCGGCTCGCCAGACTCCCGCGCTGCGGCAAGCGCATGCAGCAGAGCCGAAAGCGCCGCCTCCTCCCCGACGAAGCCCCGTCCACCTTTCCAGTCGATCAGGTCGACATGCGCATTGACCTGGAGCAATCCCCGCACCGGCTCGACGCGACGGCGGACACCAAAGGTCGACAGGCCGACGAAGCCGATCTCCGGCAGGGTCGGCACCAGGAGCGGCGCGATCCGGTTCCAGGGCGGGACCAATACGGGCAAGGCGCGCGCGCCGAACAGCCGCTCGAGCGCGAGTCGTCCGGTACCCAATTCGCCCACTACCAGCATCGCCGGTCGATGCGCTCCGAGTTCGATCTTCTTGTCGGACGGCGGGGCGTGATTGGTGTGGGCGTAACCGTGTTGCAAGATATCGACGTCCGGCTCGCGCGCCAGCCGGGCCGCGAGCGCTTCGGTCGCCCCTGCCGGCACGACGGCAAGCGCCAGCGGGGCCTGCGCCTCGCGCCGGACGGCCAGCAGGCGCTCGAGCGCCGGGCCGGCATCGACCGCATCGTCATCCCGCCACCACATCGGCGCGACGCGACCGAGATCGCGCCAGCGCGCGATCTCGTCATCGAAGGCCTGCCAGGCGCTCGTGGCGATCATCGCGACAACCTTTCCCTCAGAATTCGCACGGTCGCCGCCGCGCCCTCGACATCGCAGGGCGCGAAACTTCGAATCGACGGGCCGGCCAGCGCGCGCGCAATGCCTTCGGCAAGACTTGCGCCCGAAAGCGTTTCCGCGGGCACGACAGCCGCCATGCCGCGCTCGGCCAGCAGGCGGGCCCGGTCGCCCTGTTCGGTCTCGCGCTCGGTCGAGAAGGGAACGAGCACCGCGCGCTCGGCAAATCGCAGCGTATCGATCACCGTGTTGTAACCCGCCTGCGAGATCGACAGGCGCGCATTGGAGAGCAGCGTCGTGAAATCCGCGCGTGCAGGCTCGACGACGACGCCGTCGGCAGCCGCCAGGACCGCGCGCTCGGCCTCGGGCAGGTTGCCGCCCCAAAGCAGGCGCCATCGCCGGTCGGCCAGGACGCTCAAAGGCCGTGCCGCAAGGGCCGCCCTCAGAAGCGGCGCCCCGACGGCCCCGCCGCCAACCGACACGATGACTTCGTTCTTGCCCGCATCCGCGTCGGCCACCGCCGCCCCTGCGGGCGCCGCGACATAGCCGGTATAGACCGCCCGCGCAGCGATCCGATCCCAGCCGGCGAAGCTTGCGCCGAAGTCCGCGACGGCAGGGTCGGCGTGGATCAGGACGAGATCGAAGGCCGACAGGATCTCGACCGTCTCGGCGACGCGCGCAGCCGACGCCGAGCGGCGCACCACATCGCGCACCGAGGAGACGATCAGGGGACGCGGCCGCAACGACCGCGCGGCATCGAGCAGCGGCATCAACTCGAAGCGCAGCTGCGTGCGCCCGAAGGGGAACTGCTCCGTGATGACGACATCCGGCGCTTCGGCGCGCAGCACGGCCAGGAGTTCCCGCGTGCGGGCGGTGCGGAAGGCATCGTCCAGCGGCGTCCCGTCGAGGCGCGCGAGTTCGCGCAAACCCTCGTCGCGCGCGCGCACCGCGGGAAGCTGGTGGAGCCGGGCCTGTCCGAGATCGAGCGGGATCGGGGCGCCGCCTGAGACCAGCAACACGTCGAAGCCACTGTCGGCCAGGCTGCGCGCCAGGACCGCCGCCCGCCGCAGATGCCCGATGCCGAGCAGGTGCTGAACGTAGAAGAAGATGCGGCCGGTCATGCCGCCTCATCCATGGCGACGTTCGCCTGCTCGAGCACGACGCGGCCGTCGTCGTGGGCCGTGAAGACATGCAGCCTGTGCCAGTCGAGCTTCACGGGCTGACGGCCAGTCATGTCCCAGCCTGTCGCCAGGGCAAGCAGCGCCCGGATCGCGGCCTTGTGCGAGACGGCAAGCACCGGTTCGCCGCCGGCGGCGATCTCCGCCGCCCAGCCGGACAGGCGCATCATGACGGTGCGCGGCGACTCGCCGCCCGGTGGCTCGAAATCGAGCCCGCGGCGCTCGGCCTCGATGAACGCCGCACCGACGGTGGCACGCAGCTCGGCAATCGTCTGCCCTTCCCAGGCGCCGAAGCTCATCTCGCGCAGGCGGTCGTCGACTATCACGGGGGCAGCGGGCTGCAGGAGCTCCGCCGTGCGGCGCGCGCGCTGCAACGGGCTGCAGAAGCGCCTCCAGTCGCGAACGGGAACGGGAAGCCGCCAACGCGCGGCCAGCGCCTCGCCCACGGGACTGAGGGCGATATCGGTCATGCCCTGGAGGCGACGCGTCTCGTTCCAGCTCGTGGGCGCATGACGCAGGACGGCGAAGGACACGCCGCTCATCGCAGTCCCCGCAAGGCCGCCCGCAGGCGATGCGCCGCGACCGCTTCGTCGTGATGCTGCGCCATCCGCCGCGCCGCCCCTTGCGCCAACCGCCGTCGCTCGGCCGGATCGTCGAGCAGGCGCCGGACCGCATCGGCGAAGGCCTCGGCATCGCCGACGGGCGTCAGCAGGCCCGAGACGCCGTCGGCGACGACGGCCGGCACGCCGCCGGTACGACCGGCGACGACCGGCAATCCGGCGGCCTGGGCTTCGAGAAATGCCATGCCATAGGCTTCGTTGATTGCGGGCCAGAGGTAAAGGTCGGCGGCGGCGTACAGGTCGGGCAGACGATCATGGGGAACCGCACCGGCGAAGCGCACCCGCGCTCCGAACGGGGCCATCAGCGTCGCCACTTCGGGGCGGGCGGCGCCATCGCCCACGAGCAGCGCCTGCCAGGCCCTGTCGCCCAGCCGTGCGAAGGCCTGTGCCAGGACGCGATAGGATTCGAGCTTGTCGCGCGGCCGCATCATGCCGACGCTCAGCAGCAGCGGCGGATCGCCGGCGCGATGCCGCGCCGCCGCAGCCGTCTGGTAAGGCGCCGTGTCGATGAAAGGTGGCAGCAGCACCTGCCGCGCCCCCGGCCGCAGGCGCGACCGGACTCCGGCGATGTCGCGCGGGTTGAGGGTCAGGACGAGATCGGCCGCGGCAAGCGCGCGCTCGGCGGCACGATGGCCGAGGCGGGTCGGTCCCTGGGCGCGCTTCGGCGAATGCGACCCTTCGGCGATGACGTAGGGGATGCCGAGGGCGTGCGTCACGAGCGGGCCCAGCCAGTCGGGCTTGCGATACCAGCAGTGATAGGTGAACCAGAGGTCGAAACGCTCCGGATGACGGGCCGGCAGGGATCGCCACCGGGCGACGAGCCGGGCCGCCTGGGCGCGGGCACGCCGTTCGAGGGCCTCATGCGCCTGCGGCGCGGGAATGCCGGGGGTAACGCGGCTCGCCGCCGGAACCACCAGGCGATGACCCAGCCGCCGCAGCAGGCGCGCAAGACCTCTCGCCATCTCGCGATCCCCAGAGGCGACCGGACTGTCCGGTGGCTTCAGCGGCGTGTGCAACAGCACCCGCATGACGGTTGCGCGACCCCGCGCCTATTCGGCGGCGCGCGCCTCAGGAATCTCGATCTGAGGCGCGAGGCGAGCGTTGGGCGGCTGGGCAAGCGAACGCGCGATCCAGTCGACGCCGGCCTCGTAGGAGAAGCGCGTCCGCACCACCTCGTTGGCGCGCGAGCCGAAACGCGCCCGCAGATCGGGATCGCGCGCCAGTCGTTCGAGCGCCGCCGCAAGCTGGTCCGGCGCGGCCGGATCGGCCAGGAGGCCGTTGTCGTCGTTGGTGATGAATTCCCCGATCGCCGCCGAGCGCGTGGAGACGATCGCCATGCGCTGATAGCCTGCCTCCTGCAGGACGTTCGGCATGCCCTCGCGGTCGCCGTCGTCGGCCGTCTTGCTCGCCAGCACGAAGATGTCGGCGCGCTGATAGGCTGCGAACACCTCGGCCTGCGGCCGGGCGCCGTGCCAGGTGCAGCGGTCGCCGATCCCGAGCTGCTCGGCCATGTGCTCGAACGAATCGCCCAGCACGCCGGCGCCGATATGCTCGAAACGCCAGTTGAGATCCTTGGGCAGCATGGCCAGTGCCGCCAGGAGATCGTCGTAGCCCTTCTTGGCGACGCGGCGTCCGACGGAGAGGATGGTGACCGGATCCTTCGGATCGGTGCCGTTGCGCCGGGACCGCTGCACCGGCGGCACGGGCAGGTTGGCGAGATCGAGGCCGTGATAGACCAGCCGCAGCCGGTCCGGGTCGGTGACCAGCTCCTTCAGCCGGCCAAGAGCGTATTGCGTGCAGGTGATCAGCCAGTCGATATCGGCGAGCTTGGCGCGCAGCTCCCATTCCTGGCTCGTCCAGATGTCCTTGGCGTGCGCCGAGGCGCTCCAGGGCAGGCCGCGCATGATCGCGGCATAGCGCGTTGCCGACGCCGGCGTATGGATGAAGTGAGCGTACATGCGCTCGATGCCGTCAGGCATTTCGGCCGCCAGCACCATGGCCTGACCGAAGCGCCTCACCCGGTTGGGCGTGCGGTCGCGCACGAGATCGTGGAGGAAGCGCGCCCGGGCCTTGCGATAGCCCGGCAGCCTGCGCGCCTTCCACCACGACCGCAGCACGCGCAGCGGATCGTTCTTGAGATACTCCGGCAGATAGACGATCGGCGCCTTGACCCGCGCATGGACGGGGTGGATGGCCGGATCCGTCGGCAACCGCAGCGAATAGATGACGAGCTTGAGCCCGCGGGCCTCCAGCCCTGCCATCTCCTGCGCAATGAAGGTTTCCGACAGCCGCGGCCAGCACTTCACCACGACCGCGATACGCGCGTCATTTCCATCCGTCATGCAACACCGATTGATTTAGAGCTTTGTGCCTGTCGCGAGGTCATCCGGAGCGGGCGCGGGCGGCCCGCCCGGCGCATCGGACGTTTCCACCGGCGCCGGCCCACGATGTGGCCGGGCGAGCTGCTTGGCAACCAGCCGCCAGACATTGCCGAGGCCGTCGAGCAGGCCGGGCACAATGACGTCGCTCGGCAGCCCCTGCTGCGGCAGCTGCCTCAGCGCGGTCGCCATCACGTGCGGGTCGCGCCCCTTGCCGGCGTCGAGCATCTCGACCAGCCCGAGATCGCGCGCGGCACGGGCGCGGATGAACTGCTCCAGACGCGGGCGCGTGCGCGGCACGATGATGGCCCTCTTGTCGAAGGACAGGATCTCGCAGAACGTGTTGTAGCCGCCCATCGCGACCACGCCGGCCGCCCGCTGCATCAGGACGCCGAGATGGCTCGTGAAGGTAAGCGTGCGGATGTTGGCGAAGCCGGCCGCGCGCTCCTTGAAGGCCTCGCGCGCCGTCGCCGACATGAAGGGGCCGAAGACGATCACGGCGCCGTAGGGGATGTTCGGGTCGGTCTCGTAGGCCGACAGCACCCAGTCCACCAGTTCCTCACCATCGCCGCCGCCGCCCGGCGTGACAAGGATGAACGGTCCGCCGATCTCCTCGACCTCGTGCGGGATGTCGGCATGCAGCGGCAGGTCGCGGCGCAGATAGCCGGTATAGATGGTCTTGTGGCGCACCGAGGGCGGCAGGTCGAGCCCGGTCAGGGGCTTGTTGATCTGCGGCAGCCCATAGGCCCAGATCTCGTCGTAGAGATCGCGCAGCGCCGGCATGACGTTCTTGCGCTGCCATTCGACGGCAAGCTGGGTGGGGTCGTCGATGACGTCGCGCAGGCCGTAGACCAGGGGCGTACCGCGCTTCTTCAGAAGCTCCAGGGTCGGCATCACCTCACCGCGCAAGCCCAGCGGCTCCTTGTCGACGATGAACAGGTCCGGCCGATAGATGTCGGCGGTGTCCCGGATGATGCGGGCCCGGATTTCGAGCGTATGCTCCGCGCCCACCCGCAGGTTGGCGGCGTCGTATTCCCCGGTGATCTGCTTCACCATGCCGGGAATGCGCACGAAATCGATGCCGGAGCGGAACTCGTAGGAGCCGATCACGGGGGATCCCGAGATGATCAGCACCGAGATCGAGTTGTCGGCCTCGACGATGGCGTTGGCGATCGTCCGGCACCGGCTGACATGGCCGAGGCCGTAGGAATCGTGACTATAGAGCAGTACACGTTTTGACCGGCTGGTAGCGGGCATGCGAAGCCATCTCCCCCGCGGCCGTTGCGCCTTTGCCCCGACCGGAATTTCGCAGGAATATGCCATAAGGCTGGGGCCACGCGAACCCCTACTGCCGACGCAAAAATATCGAATGTAATCAACGGACTGATCGAATATAGGTGATGCGAGGCGATCGCACGTCGGAGTTCGATGCAGCGCAACCTGTTTTCCTATATCTGGCGGCACAGCAGGTCAGAGCAGCTGGTCATCCTGGCCCTCGTGCTGCTGGCGCAGATCTTTTATTTCCTGTCGCTGAGCGTCCCGAAGTCGATCGTCAACAATGGCATCTCGGGGATCGCCTTCAAGGAAGGGACCGAGATCCGCATCCTCCGGATCGACATCCCGCTGCCGGCCTTCCTGGGCGGCCACAGCATACACCTGCTGGACGGCTTCACGGTCGACCAGATGCAGTACCTCGTGGTGATGAGCTTCGTCTTTCTTGCGGCCGTGATCGTGAACGGCCAGTTCAAGAAGGTCATCAACACGCAAAAGGGCCGCATGGGCGAGCGGATGCTGCGGCGCATGCGCTACGAACTCTACGACCGCATCCTGCGTTTTCCGCCCGCGCACTTCCGCAAGGTCAAGCAGGCCGAGCTGGCGACCATGATCAAGGACGAGGTCGAGCCGCTGGGAGGCTTCATCGGCGACGCGTTCGTGCAGCCGATGTTCCTCGGCGGTCAGGCGCTCACCGCCATCGCCTTCATCATGATGCAGAACATGCTGCTCAGCATCGTGGTGATCGCGCTGCTGGGCGTGCAGATGGTGATCGTCCCGCGGCTGCGCAAACCCGTGCTCGTGCTGGGGCGCCAGCGGCAGCTCTCGGCCCGCCTGCTCGCCGGCCGCATCGCCGAGACCGCCGACGGCGTGAACGAGATCCACGTTCACGGCGCCTCGAACTACGAACGCGCCGACATCTCCGAGCGGCTCGGCCACATCTTCAAGATCCGCTTCGATCTCTACAACAAGAAGTTCGTCGCCAAGTTCTGGAACAACATCCTTTCCCAGGCGACGCCGTTCGCGATCTACCTGCTGGGCGGCTACTTCGCCATCACGGGCAAGATGGATGTCGGTGCCGTGGTCGGCGTGCTGCTGGCCTACAAGGATCTCCCGTCGCCGATCAAGGAACTCATCGACTGGGACCAGCAGCGTCAGGACGTGCAGATCAAGTACGAGCAGGTGATCGACCAGTTCCAGCCCGAAGGCATGATGCCGCCGGAGCTGCAGGCTCTTCCCGACGGCCCGCCGCCGCCGCTCGGCCATGAATTCGCCCTGTCGGGCGTGACGGTATCGGACGACGGCCGCGTCAAGCAGCTCGATGGCATCAACCTCACGGTGGCGACGGACGCCAGGCTGGCTGTCATCGGCGCCGCGAGTTCGGGCAAGGACGTGCTGGGACAGGTGCTGGGCCGGATGACCCTGCCCAGCGGCGGATCGGTCAAGATCGACGGGCAGGACTTCTTCCAGATCCCCGAATACGTGCTGGGCTCGCGGGCCGCCTATATCGGCCAGGAGACCTACCTCTTCCCGCTTTCGGTGCGCGACAACCTGCTGTTCGGCCTGAAGCACCGGCCCGTCAAGCCGGCGACCTACGACGACGCCACGCGCGAAGTCCGCGAGGCCTTCTGGCGCGAGGCCGAACGGGCAGGCAATCCGGTGCTCGATCCCAACGCCGACTGGATCGACTACGAGCTTGCCGGCGCCACGGGCCCGGCGGACCTCCTGCCGCGCATGGTGGACGTGCTCAAGCAGGTCGAGTTCGACGAGGAGATTTATTCACTCGGCCTGCGCGGCGCGATCGACGGCGCGCGGCGGCCCGATCTGGCGGAGAAGGTGCTGGCGGCGCGCAAGGAGTTGCACGGGCGACTGCAGGATCCGGCCTATGCCGGGCTCATCGAGCCGTTCAACGCCGACAAGTACAACAAGAACCTGTCGGTGGCGGAGAACCTGCTGTTCGGCACGCCGGTAGGCCGGGAGTTCGACGGCGACAATCTGGCCGCGAACGCCTACGTCCAATCGGTCCTGAAGGACACCGGTTTGGACCAGGATTTGCTGCGGATGGGCCTATCCATCGCCGAAACCATGGTCGAACTCTTCTCCGGGCTGTCGCCCGACAACCCGTTGTTCGAGCAGTACAGCTTCATCTCCGCCGATGAGCTGCCCAACGTCCGCCTGCTGCTGCAGCGACTGGGCGGCAAGGGAGTCGAAGCCGTACCCGAGGCCGATCGCCCGAGGCTGATGACGCTGCCGCTGCGCTACATCGAGGCCCGCCACCGCCTGGGTCTGATCGACGCAGCAATGGAAGAACGCCTGCTGGCGGCCCGCCGCGAATTCGCCGCCCGCCTGCCCGACAACCTGCGCGGCCAGGTCGAGTTCTACGACTTCGCCCGCTACAACAGCGCCGCCACCGTGCAGGACAATGTCCTGTTCGGCCGTCTCGTCTATGGGCAGGCCCAGGCCGAGACGCGCATCGGGCAACTCATCACCTCGGTCCTGGCCGAGCTCAGCCTGCGCGACTCGGTGATCGAAGTCGGATTGGAATATAATGTCGGCGTTGCCGGCAAACGCCTTCCGGCGACGCAGCGCCAGAAGCTCGGTATCGCCCGCGCGCTGATCAAGCGGCCGCAATTCCTGGTGGTGAACGAGGCGGTTGCCGTATTCGACGGTCGTACCCAGGATCGCATTCGCGACAATATCCTGGCGGTATCGAAAGACGGGCGCGGCATCGTATGGATCGCGAACCGGCCGAACCAGGCCGAGGTCTTCGACCGCGTGATCGTGATGCAGGGTGGAAAGATCGTGGCGCAGGGCACACCGGACGAACTCAAGGCCAAGGGCGGGCTCTACGGCGAACTCGTCCAGCAAGCCTAGGGGGCGGAGGAAAGCGAGTTCAGGAGGATGCTATGAACCTCAATGAGGAAGTGGAGATTCTCAAGGGCGTACCGCTCTTCTCCAAGGTGGAGTCGTCCAAGCTCAAGCTGATCGCCTTCACCGGCGAGCGCATGAACTACGCCGAAGGGCAGGAGCTGTTCCACCAGGGCGATGTCGGCGATGCCATGTACGTCATTCTCGGCGGCACGGCCGACGTGTTGCTCGAAACACCGGGCGGCCAGATCAAGGTCACCGAGCTGAGGAAGAACAGCTTCGTGGGCGACATCGCGATCCTCTGCGACGTGCCGCGCACCGCCACCATCAGGGCAAGCGAGCCGCTTACGACGCTCAAGATTTCGAAGGACATGTTCTATCGTCTGGTATCGGAGTTCCCGCAGATGGCGATCGAGATGATGCGCGAGCTGGCGCATCGCCTCGAGGACACCAACCAGAAACTTCGCGCCGCCACCAAAGCCGCCTGACCGCCCCTCCATGAGCCGCCTCGACAGCTTCATCGCGCGCATGGAAGCGCAGCGCGACTGCTTGAACTTTCTCAAATCCGAGATTGATCGCCTGCCCGGCCCGATCCTCGAAATCGGCCTCGGCAACGGGCGCACCTACGACCATCTGCGCACGCTTTTCCCCGGCCGCGACATCTACGTCTTCGAACGCAAGGTGGCGGCCCATCCGGACTGCATCCCGCCGGACGACCGGCTGTTCCTGGGCGAGGCCCGGGAAGCGATCCCGCGCGCGGCGGCGCGTTTGGGCGCCAGCGCCGCCCTGATCCATACCGATCTCGGCACGGGCGATCATGCGGCCAATGTGGCGATGGGTAAGTGGCTGGGTCCGGCGCTCGACACGCTCGCAGCCTCGGGCGGCTACGTTCTCGCCAACCAGGCGCTCGCCGTGCCGCGCTGGGAGCGCCTGCCGGAGCCGCCCGGTGTCCCGAAGGACCGCTATTTCCTCTATCGCGTGCGCTAGCGGCCGCTGAACAGCCGCGCCAGGACGATCAGCACGATCGCGCCGAAGACCGAGCCGATGAAACCGGCCGTCTCGCCGGCGTGATAGAAGCCGAGCGCCTGGCCGCCATAGGTCGCCAGCACCGATCCGGCGATGCCGATGACGATCGTCACCAGGATGCCCTGCGGCGTCGGGCCGGGCGTGAGCAGGCGCGCGAGCAGGCCGATCACGAGACCGATCAGAAGGATGCCGAGAAATGCCATCTTTCGTCCTCCTCAACTGCAGGCCGGTCGCGGCGGCCGCTCAGACGTCGAATGTCGCCAGAACCGGTACGTGATCGGATGCGAGGTCCCAGTCGCGCAGGTCGACGTCGATGTGGTAGCTGCGGATCGCCGCCGACAGGGCGGGCGTCGCCAGGATGTGGTCGAGCCGGCGGCCGCGATTCGACTTGCGCCAGTCGCTGTTGCGATAGCTCCACCAGGAATAGAGCTTCTCGCTTGCCGGCACGAAGCGGCGCGGCACGTCGATCCAGTCCATGGCTGCCATCATCTTGCCGAACAGCTCCACTTCTATCGGGGTGTGCGACACGATCTTGAGCAGCTGCTTGTGGCTCCAGACGTCATGCTCGAGCGGCGCCACGTTGAGATCGCCGACCGCAATGCGGCGCAGGCCCTTGCGGGCGCGCGGCTTGGGGCGGCGGTCGGCGTACCAGCGCGCCATCTCGCGATAGAAATCGAGCTTGTGCGCGAACTTTTCGTTGGCGTCCGGATCGGGGATGTCGCCGCCGGCGGGAATGTAGAGGTTGTCCAGCAGGATGGGATCGCCGCCGATGTCGAGCGCCGCCTCGATATGCCGGCAATCCTCGCGGCCGCAGCGGTGATGGATACTGGTGGCGGTGAACGGCACTTTCGACAGGATCGCGACGCCGTTGTACGACTTCATCCCCTGGACCAGCCGATGCCGGTAGCCCAGCGCCTCGAACGCCTGATGCGGAAAGAACTCGTCGGGACACTTGGTTTCCTGCAGGCACAGCACATCCGGCTTGCGGTGCTTCAGAAACCGTTCGACGTTGCCGATGCGCAGACGCACCGAATTGATGTTCCAGGTGGCGACGGTGAGACTCATCGCCGGCCAATATAGGTAGATGACGGAGACGCTGCCATGCGGATGGATGGCGACGAGAGCAGCAACATCGAGGATCGCCGTGACGAAGGCGGCTTCACGGGAGGCTTCGGCGGCGGTGGGTTCGGCGGCCCCGGCATCCCCATCCCCGTCGGCGGCGGGCTGCTCAAGGGCGGCTTCGGCCTGATCGCAATCATCGTGATCGGCCTGATCCTGGGCGTCGATCCGATCGCCCTGCTGGGAGGCCTGTCGGACGGCAGCGGTTACGTCCAGCCGCCCAGCCAGACGCGCACGGCGTCGCGCCCGTCGGCCGGCGCCGATCCGGAAGTCCAGTTCGCCTCGCGTGTGCTCAAGAGCACGGAGGACGTCTGGGGCGAGCTGTTCCAGCAGATGGGGCGGCAATATCGCCAGCCGCGCCTGGTGCTCTATCGCGACGCGACGCAGACCGCCTGCGGCATGGGCCAGGCGGCGATGGGGCCGTTCTACTGCCCGCCCGACCAGCGCGTTTACCTGGATCTCTCCTTCTTCGACGAACTCGCGAGTCGCTTCCGCTCGCCCGGACAGTTTCCGCAGGCCTATGTGATCGCGCACGAGATCGGCCATCACGTCCAGAACCTGCTCGGCATCACGAACAAGGTTTCGCAGATGCAGGCGAGGATGAGCCGGCGCGACGCCAATGCGATGTCGGTGCGGGTCGAGCTGCAGGCCGACTGCCTCGCCGGCGTCTGGGCCAATCGCGCCAACCAGGAGCGCGGCGGCAGGATGATCGAAGAGCGGGACGTGGATCAGGCGCTCGCGGCGGCGACCGCCATCGGTGACGACAGGCTGCAGCGGCAGACCCAGGGCCGGGTCGTGCCCGACAGCTTCACGCACGGCACATCCGCGCAGCGCGTGCGCTGGTTCAAGCGCGGCCTGGAGAACGGCGACATCAACCGCTGCGATACCTTTCGAGCGCAGCAGCTATAGGGCCCGGGGCGCGCGACTCCGGTCGCGCGTCACCGCTTTGTCCGTACGGCGCGATCTTCCCGCGCCCCGGAATGCGCCTAGACCAGCGTGCAGGTAACCGTGCCGCAGCCGTCGACGAAGCCGGCCAGGGTGTCGCCCTTCACCACGGCGGCGACGCCGTCGGGGGTGCCGCTGTAGATCAGGTCGCCGGCGGCCAGCGTCACAAGGCCCGACAGGTAGGAGATCGTCTCGGGGATGCTCCAGATGAGCGCGTTGAGGTCGGACTTCTGCCGGGTCTTGCCGTTCACATCGAGCTGGATCGTGCCCTTGGACAGATGGCCGACCTGGCTCGCCGGATAGATCTCGCCGATCGGAGCGGACTGGTCGAAGCCCTTGCCCATGTCCCAGGGGCGGCCCATGTCCTTGGCCTGGTTCTGGAGGTCGCGGCGGGTCATGTCGAGGCCGCAGGCATAGCCGAAGACATGGTCGAGGGCCTTGTCGACGGGGATGTCGGCGCCGCCGGACTTCATCGCGACCACCAGCTCCATTTCATGGTGCAGGTTCTTGGTGGCCGGCGGATAGGCGACCTTGGTCGGATTCTTCGGATCGGCGCAGATCACGATCGCATCTGCGGGCTTGGTGAAGAAGAAGGGCGGTTCGCGGTCCGGATCGTGGCCCATCTCGCGGGCATGGGCGGCATAGTTGCGGCCAACACAGAAGATGCGACGAACGGGGAACAGATCCTTGGTGCCGTGGACCGGAACGCCGACGGTCGGCGGCGGCGGCAGAACGAAAGCCATAACTTCCTCCCTCGAAGGCGTGCCTTTATGAAGGCGGCAGGAGCGCGATTCAATGTCAGAAGCCGATGATTTGAGCCGGATCCTGATGGTCCAGGCCGATTCCGCCGATTCGGCGCTCGGCTGGGCAACCCTGGGCGAGCGCCGCTGGCGCTGCGTCCTCGGTGCAGGCGGCGTGCGAGAGGACAAGGTCGAAGGCGACGCTGCCACGCCTGCCGGCGAATTTCCTCTGCGCCGGATCTATTTCCGCAACGACCGGCTGGTCCTGCCCAAGGTCCGTCTGCCGGCCCGACCCATCACCGAGCATGATGGCTGGTGCGACGATCCGCGGTCGCCTTCCTACAACCGACTCGTACGCATCCCCAACGACTGGAGCCACGAGAAGATGTGGCGGCAGGACGGACTTTACGATCTTGTCGTCGTGGTGGGCTACAACGACGACCCGCCCGAGGGCGAATGGGGCAGCGCGATCTTTCTCCATATTGCCCGCGAGGATATGGGCCCGACCCACGGATGCGTCGCCTTCGCGCGCCAGGACATGCTCGAGCTCGTATCGCTGATCGGGCCCGCAACGAGGGTGCGCGTCCTCTCCCAGCCTTCCGCCGAGACCGCGCCGTCACCGGCCGGAGACGACGACATGAAGCAGTTCGAGAACTTCGACGAACGGGACTGGTAGATCTTTGCGGGGCCGGAGCCTCGGCCCTGGTCCGCACAGGCGCTAACCCACCATCCGGCCGATGGTGCGCGCGGTATAGTCGACGAGCGGGATGATGCGTGCGTAGTTGAGGCGGGTGGGGCCGATCACGCCGATCGCGCCCAGGATCCGCTCCTGCGAATCGCGGAACGGCGCCACCACCATCGAGCACCCGGTGTTGGCGAACATCGGATTATCCGCGCCAATGAAGATCTGCACCCCGGCGGCGCCGTTGGCGAGTTCGAGCAGCCGCGCGAAGCTTTCGCCCCGCTCCAGCGCATCGAACAACGCACGGACCCGCTCGAGGTCGGAGATGGCGGTGATGTCCTCGAGCAGTCGCGCCTGGCCGCGCACGATGAGCGCCCCGCCCGGCTCCCCGGCCCAGGTCGCGACACCCGATTCGATCACCCGCGCCGTAAGATCGTTCAGTTCGGCGCGCTTGAGCTTGATGTCCTCCAGGATGAGCCGCCGCGCTTCCTCGAAGGTGCGGCCGCTCAGCCGCGCATTGAGGTAGTTGCTGGCCTCGGCGAGGGCCGAGGTCGGCATGCCCGGCGGCGTATCGATCAGCCGGTTCTCGACCTGGCCGGACTGCGTCACGGTGACCACCAGCGCCCGTCCGGGGCCCAGATTCACGAACTCGATATGCTTGATCGGCTGCTCCGTCTTGGGTGCCATCACGACACTGGCGCAACGGGACAGGCCCGACAGCAGGCTGGTTGCCTGCTCCAGCGCCTCGTTCATGCTGCGACCGACGGCGGCGCAACGCACCTCGATGCTTTCCCGCTCCTGCTCGGAAAGATTGCCGACTTCGAGCAGCCCGTTCACGAACAGCCGCAGCCCCGCGTCGGTCGGAAGCCGGCCGGCCGAAGTATGCGGCGCATAAAGCAGGCCGAGATCCTGAAGGTCCGCCATGATGTTGCGGATGGTGGCGGGCGACAGCGTTTCGGTGATCCTGCGGGTCAGGGCTCGCGAGCCGACGGGTTCGCCGGTCTCGACATAGCTTTCGACCACGAGGCGCAGAACCTCGCGCGCCCGATCGTTGAGTTCGGCAACGGTGGTCGCCTGGCGCTGGGCCGGGCCGGTGTCCGCAATGACACCGCCCGGAAGTCCGAGACGGTGGATAGCCATGGAAAAAATGTAGGTAGGCCCGGCATCCCGGTCAACGCGGGCGGCTCGCCCCAAGGTCCGTTTGCGTGTAGAAATCGGGTGTGTTCCGCAGCTATCGTTTCGAACATCCCAGGACAGAGCGATCCGTCGTCGTCTATGGCCACTCCTATATCTGGGCGGGCCTGCTGGGGGCTGCCTACGTGCGGTGGATCGGCTACGGCAGCATCCTGCAGGCCATCGTCATCAATCTCGTTTTCGCCGTGGGGACGATCCTCTTCCTGGGCGTCACCTCGTACGTCTCGCCCCTCCAGCAGTTCCTCGCCCTGGCCATCGGCCTGCCGACGATCGTCATTATCCAGGGAACGCTGATGGTTTCCCTGGTCAAGAATGGCTTCCGGCGCCGGGGCTGGATGATCCGCACGGCCGACTGAAAGGGGCGGCTGTCGGGGGCGCTTGTCCGCCGGGCCGGCATTGTCCATAAGCCCTGTCCATCCGCAGGAGACCCCATCATGCGCCCGTCCGGCCGCGCACCCGATCAGCTTCGCAAGATTTCCCTGGACCCCGGTTTTTCCCGCCATGCCGAGGGGTCCTGCCTCGTGAAGTTCGGGGACACCCATGTCATCTGTACCGCCTCGGTCGACGAGAAGGTGCCGCCCTGGATGCGCAACACCGGACGCGGATGGGTGACCGCCGAATACGGCATGCTGCCGCGCTCGACACATACGCGGACCGACCGTGAAGCCGCGCGCGGCAAGCAGTCCGGCAGGACCCAGGAGATCCAGCGCCTGATCGGACGATCCCTGCGGGCGGTGGTCAACCTCTCCGCCATGGGCGAGCGCCAGATCAACATCGACTGCGACGTGTTGCAGGCCGACGGCGGCACGCGCACCGCCAGCATCACGGGCTCATGGGTGGCGCTGCACTTCGCGTTCGAGTGGCTCATCAAGCAGGGCAAACTCGCCGCCAATCCGATCACCGGCCAGGTCGCCGCCGTTTCCTGCGGCCTGTGGCAGGGAACGCCGGTGCTGGATCTCGACTATCCGGAAGATTCCAAGGCCGAAGCGGACGCCAACTTCGTGCTGACCGGGACCGGCGGCATCGTCGAGGTCCAGGGCACGGCCGAGCAGGAACCGTTCTCCGAAGCGCAATTCCATGAGCTGATGCTGCTCGCCAAGAAGGGCATCGGCGAACTGACCCAGTTGCAGCGTCTGGCGATCGGAAAGGCGTGATGGCCCGGCGCTTCTCGCTGCCTAAGCTGGTTGTGGCGACCCACAATCGCGGCAAGGCGGCCGAGATTCGCGCCATGCTCAAGCCCCATGGGGTGGAGATCGTGTCGGCAGGCGAACTCGGCCTGCCGGCGCCGCCCGAGACCGGATCGACGTTCGAGGAGAATGCCGTCCTCAAGGCGCTGGCCGCGACCCGGGCAAGCGGCCTGCCGGCCCTGGCCGACGATTCGGGCCTCAGCGTTCATGCGCTCGGCGGCGAGCCGGGCGTCTATACGGCGGACTGGGAAGGACCGACGCGCGATGCCATGGTCGGCATGAAGCGCATCCAGGAAGAGCTCGCCAAGCGCCGGGTGCCGGACACGGAAACCGCCCGCACCGCGACGTTCCACTGCGTCCTCGCGCTGGCGTGGCCTGACGAACATGTCGAGCTCGTGCACGGCACGCTCGACGGCACGATCATCTGGCCGCCGCGCGGGCTGGGCGGCCACGGCTATGATCCCTGCTTCCAGCCGGTCTGCATGCAACGCACGACGGCACAGATGACGGAAGAGGAGAAGAACGCGATCAGCCATCGCGGACGCGCCTTCCGGATGCTCGTCGAGGCCTGCTTCCGATGAGCCCAACGCCGCTGGGCGTCTACGTTCATTGGCCGTTCTGCAAGTCGAAGTGCCCCTATTGCGACTTCAACAGCCACGTCCGCGACGACGTCGACCCGGCACGCTGGCAGGCAGCTCTGCTGAAGGAGATCGAGCACGCCGCCCGCGAGGCGCCCGGTCGCGAGGTGCAGTCGATTTTCTTCGGCGGCGGCACGCCCTCGCTGATGGAACCGGAAACGGTCGCCGCCGTGATCGGCCGCATCCGGCACCTCTGGGACACGAGCGACGCCCTCGAGATCACGCTGGAGGCCAATCCGACGTCGGTCGAGGCGCACAAGTTCGAGGCCCTCGCGCAGGCCGGCGTCAATCGCGTGTCATTGGGCATCCAGGCGCTGGATGCCGACGCATTGCGCTTTCTCGGCCGCCAGCATTCGGTCGAGGAGGCGACAGCCGCGCTTGAGACGGCGCGCCGTCACTTCGCCCGCTACTCCTTCGACCTGATCTATGCGCGGCCGGGACAGACACCGGAGGCCTGGTCACGGGAACTCGAACGGGCACTCGCCCTCGCCGGCGAGCATCTGTCCGTCTATCAGCTCACCATCGAGCGCGGCACGCGTTTCTTCGCGGAACACGCCCGCGGCACCTTCACCCTCCCGGACGAGGAAGATGCCGCCCGGATGTTCGAGGAGACGCAGGCCCGGCTCGCCGCCGCCGGGCTGCCAGCCTACGAGATCTCCAACCATGCCCGCCCCGGTGCCGCTTGCCGCCATAATTTGATCTACTGGCGGTATCAGGATTACGTGGGCGTCGGACCGGGTGCCCATGGCCGCTTCGCCGTCGGCGACGCCAAGCGCGCGACGCGGCGGGCGAGCGGCCCGGAAGCCTGGTTGGAGGCCGTCGAGCGGTCGGGACACGGAACGGCGGAGGCCACGACCGTCACCGGCCGGGATCGTATGGAGGAGGCACTGATGATGGGGTTGCGCCTGGTCGAAGGCATCGATCGCGCCACCTTCGCGGCAATGACCAATGCCGATCCCGTCGACGCCCTCGGCGAAGCGCGGCTCGCGCCCCTGGTCGAGGCCGGCTTCCTCGAGATCGATCCGGCGCACCTGAGGGCCACGGCGGCGGGCCGCCAGCGTCTCAACGCGCTCCTGGAGCGGCTGATCGCATGAGGCGTCTCCTGCTCGCCTGCCTGGCGCTGGCCGTGCTCGCCGGCGGCGCACTCGCTCAGACCTCCAAGCCATCCAAGCAGCCGGCGTCAGCCGCCAAGCCCGTCCCCCAGACGAAGGCCGCCGCCCCCAAATCCCCGTTTCCGCCACCCGCCTTCAAGCTCACGGTCGCCACGTGGGGCAGCTATCCGCCGTTCAACTACCTCGACCGCAAGGGCCTGCCGGCGGGTTTCGAGATGGACCTGGCGCAGGAGATCTGCCAGCGCATCAAGGCGGAATGCGAGTTCGTCGCGGCCAAATGGGACGACCTCATCCCCGGCCTGATCGACAAGAAGTTCGATATCGTTATGGCCTCGCTCGAGGTCACGCCCGAGCGGCGGCGCCGGCTCGGCATGTCGCGCCGCTATTATCTCTCACCGGGCGCCTTCATCGCTGCCAAGGGTGCGCCGTTCGACGGCCCGCCTTCCCTCCTGCGCAACAAGCGCATCGGCGTGCAGAAGGATTCCACTCACGCCGACTGGATCGACAAGAGCTTCCGCCGATCGGCCCAGATCAAGCGCTACGCCACGGTCGCCGACGAATTGCAGGCACTGGCCAAAGGCGAGGTGGACGCCGTATTCGGCGACAAGGCGCAGCTCTGGCTCTGGTCGCAGAAGCCGGAAGGCCAGTGCTGCGAGCTGGTCGGCCAGGACATCAAGGATACGCAGACCCTGGGTATCGGCGTCGCGGCCGGGATACGCCGCGAGGACGTGAAGCTGCGCGAAGCCTTCAACAAGGCACTGGGCGAGATGATCGCCGACGGCACCTACAAGAAACTCGACGCCAAGTACTTTCCGTTCTCGCTCAATTGACGGTCCCCGGCCGCATCACGCGGCGTTGCTGGCCGAGAAGGCCTCGTAGGCGTCCTCCACCAGGCTCACGTGGTGCAGCATCGCGGCGTGCGCCGCCGCGGCATCGCCGGACAGGATGGCCCGCACCACCGCATCGTGCTCCTGGTTCGAGCGCACGAGCCTTCCCTCCATCCGGAACTGTGCCCGGCGAAACGGCGCCAGACGCCGGCGCAGGCCGAGCGTGAACTCTGCGATGGGCGCGTTGTGGGCACCGGCATAGATGGCGGAATGGAAGGCGTTGTTGGCGTCGGAATAGGCGTCGGGATCACCGGCCGCCGCCAGCGCCATCATCGCCTCATGCCGCGCATGCAGGCGCCGCCGGTCGATGGGCGTCATGCTCATGGCCGCCAGCCGGGCGCAGGTCGCCTCCATCTCGGCCATCGCCACGAACAGACTCTCCAGCTGTTCGGGCGTCACCTTGGACACGATGGCGCCCTTGCGGGGGCGCATGTCGATGAGGCCGCTCATGGCCAGCTGACGCAACGCCTCGCGCACCGGCGTGCGCGAGACGCCGTGCTGCTGGGCCAGCGAGACCTCGTCCAGGCGCAGGCCGGGCGCCAGCGAACCGTTCAGGATCCCGTCGGCGATCGCCGAGGCGAGCTTCTCGGTCAATGTCGGGTTGTCGGCCTGCACGTCCGACCGCGTCGTGATGTTCATGGAACCAGCGCATGCATTAAGAGGGCCAAATTATGCAACTCGGCCTGTGGATGCCCAAAAAGAATGCAATAGCGCAAAATTGTATACATCAATTGCCTTTTCTCGAGAGCGGTCCGGCGCGGCGTCAGCCCGGCTGAAAGCAGCCCAGCCCCGACAAATCGCGGTAATTGCCCAGGATTTCCGCAAAACAGGCCCCAAACGAAGGTTTTTGCAGGCTGGCACACTGCTTGCGACCGCCGATCCCGGCCGCCTTTGGCCGGGTTGAGGAACGCAGGGGAATACGATGATCGACAAGCTCACAATCGGCCGACGGGCGCTCCTGGGAAGTGCTGCAGGTGCGGCCGCTCTTGGCCTTTCCGGCGCCGCCAACGCACAGAAGCCCCTGGTGATCGGCTTCATCTATGTCGGGCCGCGCGACGACTACGGCTACAACCAGGCCCATGCCGAGGCCGCCGCCGCTCTGAAGAAGCTCCCCGGCGTCAAGATCGTCGAGGAAGAGAAGGTGCCGGAGACGGTCGCGGTCGAGAAGACGATGGAGAGCATGATCAACCTCGACGGGGCGACGCTGCTGTTCCCGACGTCTTTCGGCTACTTCGATCCGTACATGCTGAAGGAAGCCGGCAAGTATCCGAAGATCCAGTTCCGCCACTGCGGCGGCCTGTGGCAGCAAGGCAAGCACCCGATCAATACCGGCAGCTACTTCGGCTACATCGACGAATGCCAGTATCTGAGCGGCATCGTCGCCGGCGCCACGACCAAGAGCGGCAAGCTGGGCTTCGTCGCCGCCAAGCCGATCCCGCAGGTCCTGCGCAACATCAACGCCTTCACGCTGGGCGCGCAGTCGATCAATCCCAAGGCGACCACCCAGGTGATCTTCACGGGCGACTGGTCGATGCCCGTCAAGGAAGCGGAGGCGACCAACAGCATGATCGCGCAGGGCGTCGACGTTGTGACCTGCCATGTCGATTCGCCGAAGGTGGTGGTCGAGACGGCCGAGCGCGCCGGCATCTACACCTGCGGCTACCACACCAATCAGGCCAAGCTTGCGCCCAAGGGCTATCTGACCGGCGCGGAATGGAACTGGGAGCGCGTCTATACCGGCTTCGTCGATGCGATGAAGGCGGGCAAGGCGCCGGCCAACTTCGTGCGCGGCGGCCTGAAGGAAGGTTTCGTCCGCACGTCGGCCTACGGGCCTGCGGCGGCCCCGGCCGGCAAGGCCAAGGCGGATGCCGTGAAGCTCGAGATGCTGAACGGCAACTACGTGATCTTCAAAGGCCCGCTCAAGGACAACAAGGGCAACACCGTCATCGCCGCCGGCACCAGCCACATCCAGACCGATCCGGCGCTGGAGAGCATGAACTACCTGGTCGAGGGCGTCGTCGGCTCGACGTCGTAAGTGAGGGGCATGGGCAGGCGTTCGCCTCCCCGGGCAGTGGGGAGGCGGGCGCGACGCGGACGGAGGAACCATGAGTCCGAGGGATCAAGTCGCGCCAGTGACTCCTCCAGCACAGCACGTCGCCTCCCCGTCATCGCCGGAGAGGCGTAGGAACGTGCAGGCCGCTCTCGAACGCATCGCGGTCCCGGCGCTGGCTCTGCTGGCGTCGGCGGTCCTGTTCGGCCTGCTGCTGGCCGTCTATGCGGGCGTCGATCCATTCGACGCCTTTGGGTTGATGTACCAGGGCGCTTTCGGCAGCTGGTTCTCGTGGCAGAACACGCTGACGCGAGCAGCGCCGCTCATTCTCACAGCGCTCTGCACGGCACTGCCGGCCAGGTTGGGGCTGGTGATCATCGGCAACGAAGGCGCCCTGGTGCTCGGCGGTCTCGCGGCGGCAGCGGCGGGCGCCGCCGTCACCGCCGCGCCCCCGCTGGTCGTGCAGCTCACCATGATCGTCGCCGGAATGCTCGCCGGCGGTGCCTGGATCGCGTTCGCCGGCGCGCTGCGCCAGTATCGCGGCGTCAACGAGACGATCTCGAGTCTGCTGCTCACCTACATCGCCATCGCCCTGATGAACCATTTCGTCGAGGGCCCGTTGCGCGACCCGGCGAGCCTCAACAAGCCGTCGACCGCCTCGATCGGCGACGCCAACATGATCGGCAACATCCCCGGCATGGACGTGCATTGGGGCCTGGTGTTCGGCATCGTCGCCTGCGTGCTCGTCTGGCTCTTCCAGCGCTTCACGACCTGGGGCTTCGCGATGCAGGTGATCGGCGGCAACCCGAAGACCGCGCGCATGATGGGCCTCAATGTCGGCCGCTACGTCCTGCTGGCCTGCGGCGCGGGCGGCGCGGCGGCGGGGCTTGCCGGCACGGTCGAGGTGGCGGCGGTGCTGGGCCGGGCCAACGCATCGCTGGCGGTGGGCTACGGCTATTCCGGAATCCTGGTGTCGTTCCTCGCCCGCCACAATCCGCTCGCCATCATCCCGGTTGCCGTGCTGCTGGGTGGCATCGGCGCCAGCGGCGGGCTGCTGCAGCGGCGTCTCGACCTGCCCGATGCGGCGGTCGTCGTCCTGCAAGGCATCATCTTCGTCGCCATCCTGGCGAGCGAGACGCTCTACGGGCGGCTGTTGCCGCGCAAGCAGGAGGGCTGACGCATGGATCACGGCGGCATCGGTCTGTGGGGCGTTCCGCTCGCCATGCTGGCGGGCGCGATCCGCGTCAGCACGCCCTTCCTGTTCGTGAGCGTCGGCGAGTGCCTCACCGAGCGGTCCGGCCGCATCAATCTCGGCCTCGAAGGCACGCTGGTGATGGGCGCGATGAGCGCCTACGGCATGGCGCTCTACACCGGCTCGCCCTGGCTCGGCGTGCTGCTGGCGGCGGGCGTCGGCGTGCTGCTGGGCGCGCTGCATGCCGGCATCTGCCAGCTGCCGCGGGTCAACGACATCGCGACCGGTATCGGCCTGATGCTGTTCGGCACCGGCCTCGCGTTCTTCCTGGGCAAGCCCTTCATCCAGCCCAAGGCACCGGTTCTCGGCGCGATCGATCTCGGCTGGTGGAGCGACATCCCGCAGATCCGCCAGGCGCTGCAGGTGAACTACCTCTTCGTGCTGGGCATCGTGCTGGCTTTCGCCATGGCCTGGGCGCTGAAGAACACGCGCTGGGGGCTGATCGTGCGGCTGGCGGGCGAAAGCGTTGACGCCGCCCTCGCCATCGGCACGCCGGTCGGCCGCGTGCGGTTGATCGCCACCTCGATCGGCGGCGCCTTTGCCGGCGTCGGCGGCGCCTTCCTGTCGCTCTACTACCCGGGAAGCTGGAACGAAGGCCTGTCGAGCGGCCAGGGCCTGATGGCGGTGGCGCTGGTGATCTTCGCGCGCTGGGATCCCATACGCTGCCTGTGGGCCTCTCTGCTGTTCGGCGCCGCGGGCGCCATCAGCCCGGCGCTGCAGTCGGTGGGCGTCACGGAAGGCTACTACCTCTTCAGCGCGGCCCCTTACGTGCTCACCCTCGCCCTGATGATCGCCACCTGCTCGCCCGAGCGCAGCCTGCGCGGCGCGCCCGGCGAACTCGGCGTCGTGCACTAATGCGCGATGACTTTTGCTTCGCCCGTCGTCCGGCGCTCGTCGCGTCAGCCGCGCCTGCGCCGGGACGACGGCATGAGTTAACGAAAAGTCATCGCGCTGTAGGAGAATACCAAGCCATGACCGAGAAGCACGTCACCGCACGGCCCTATCCCTGGCCCTGGAACGGCGATCTGCGGCCCGAGAACAGCGCCCTCATCATCATCGACATGCAGACCGACTTCTGCGGCGTCGGCGGCTACGTCGACAAGATGGGCTACGATCTGTCGCTCACGCGCGCGCCGATCGAGCCGCTCAAGAAGCTGCTGGCAGCCGTGCGCAAAGCCGGATGGCACGTGTTCCATACCCGCGAGGGCCATCGCCCCGATCTTTCCGATCTTCCGGCCAACAAGCGCTGGCGTTCGCAGCAGATCGGCGCCGGGATCGGCGATCCGGGCCCCTGCGGCCGCATCCTGGTGCGCGGCGAACCCGGCTGGGAGATCATTCCGGAACTTGCGCCCGAGAAGGGCGAGCCGGTGATCGACAAGCCCGGCAAGGGCTCGTTCTGCGCCACCGACCTCGAGCTGATGCTGCGCACGCGCGGCATCGACAATCTCGTCCTCACCGGCATCACCACGGACGTGTGCGTGCACACGACCATGCGCGAGGCCAACGATCGTGGCTTCGAGTGCCTGATCCTGGAGGATTGCACCGGCGCCACCGACATGGGCAACCATCTCGCGGCGCTCAAGATGGTGCAGATGCAGGGCGGCGTGTTCGGCGCCGTCGCGAAATCCGG
>JAFEFG010000042.1 GCA_018240685.1 Pseudomonadota bacterium
GCCGGCACCGATCCGTCGCTGCCGCCGGTGGCGATCGGCAGCCATCTCGACACCCAGATCTGCGGCGGCCGCTACGACGGCATCCTGGGCGTGATGTGCGGGCTGGAGGTGGTGCGCACGCTGAACGACCGCAACATCGCCACCAAGCGCGGCATCGAGGTGATCTGCTGGACCAACGAGGAAGGCGCGCGCTTCAGCCCGCCGATGATGGGCTCGATGGCCTTCGCCAAGGTGCTGCCGCTCGACGGCGTGCTGGCCACCCGGGACGACGACGGCGTCACCGTCGAGCGCGCGCTCGATGCGATCGGCTACGCCGGCGCGCTGCCGGTCGGCGAGCGGACGTTCGACTGCTATCTCGAACTGCATATCGAGCAGGCGCCGGTGCTCGACAGGGAAGGCTGCGACGTCGGCATCGTGATCGGCGGCTACAAGACCCAGGCGCTGCGGCTCACCCTCCACGGCGACACCGGCCATGCCGGCGGCACGCCGATGGCGATGCGGCGCAACGCGCTGGTGGGGGCGGGCTATGTCATCGCCGCCGTCAACGACATCGGCCTCGCCTTCGCGGGCGAGGAGGCGCGCACGACCACGACGCGCATCGAGAGCTTCCCCAACCTGCCCGGCACCTATGCCGAGACGGTCAAGCTCACCATCGATTTCCGGCACATCGAGCCGGCCCGCTTCGACGTCATGCGCAAGGAAGTGGATGCCGCCGTCGCCGCTGCGGCGAAGAAGGCCAATGTCGAGATCGAGGTCGCCGAGGGCTGGGCCTGGGGCACCGACCTGTTTGCGCCCGAATGCATCGACCTCCTGAAGGACACCGCGAAGGAGCTGGGGCTGCCCTATCGCGAGATGCGCAGCCAGGCCGGCCACGACGCCTATGCGATGGCGGCCCTGACGCCGACGGCGATGATCTTCACGCCCTGCCACGACGGCATCAGCCACAACGTCAACGAGGCGATCGAACTTACCCGCTCCATCCCCGGTGCCAACCTCCTGCTCAACGCCGCCGTCGCGCGCGCGAACCGGTAGGGAGGCCTGCGGTCCGGGAAGAAGCCTACGGCCGGTGCCGGAAGAAGGCCCAGGGATCGCGCATGAAGGTCTCGCGGGCCTGGAGCTGGGTGGCGGTATCGGCGAGCGGGCGGGCGGCGCGGCGCTGGAAGATCATGTCGCGGCGCACGCCGGTCGTGTTGGCCGAGGTGCCGTGCGCGAGGAAGCAGTGTGCGACGATGACGTCTCCCGGGGCCAGCTGCGGCACCACCATGGCGTCGGTGAGGAACAGCTTCAGGCCGGTGCGCTTCATCTCGCCCCAATCGACCGCCGTGTCCGTGGGCTGGCTGCCGAAGAACTCGGCGAAGCGACGGTGCGAGCCCGGCAGGACATGGAAGCCGCCTGCGGTGTCGGACGTGACGGGCGTGAGCGCGACGCCGAGCAGAACGTTGAAGACGGCGAGCGAGGGAGCCCGGCCGCCGTCGATATGGAAGTGCCGGCCGACGATGCCGGCGGTGCTGAAGCCGGGCAGGGTCGAGGCGAGCTGCAGGCGGTCGGGCGTCGCGACCGATTCCAGGATCTCGAGCGCCAGCGGATCGAGCAGGTCGTTGGCGAGCGCGACGAAGGCCGGATGGTCGCTGTCGCGGATCTCGCGCCACAGCTCGTTCTTGCTCCGCTCCCAGCCGCCGTCGGGATGGATGGCATTGAGATGCGCCGCCGCCTCCTGTGCCGCGCCGAGATGCGGCGCATCGACGGCTGCGCGGACGATCGTATAGCCATCCCGGAAGAGTTCGTCCCAATGCCGGCCGGTGAACATCATGCCCGGAGTCTCCGCCCGTCAGGGGATGTAGTCCATGGCAACGTCGGGGAAGAAGCCTGCGGCTGGAAGCCGTTGGCGACCGGAATCGGCGGTTGCGGTTGGCCTGAGGTAAAAGGAGAGGCGACGATGCCGTTGCCTCTCCGTCTGCGGTGTGGGTCAGCCCTTGTGCGGGTTGATCAGGTATTTCTCGCCGGTCGCGCGCTTGGCGTAGGCGGCGAGGGTCGGGAGCTGCAGGGCCTCCTGCAGTGAGATGGTCTTCGTGTAGTGGCTGGCGAAGGTCGTCTTGAGCGAATTGACGACGCGCTCGCGCAGGCGCTGCTGGTCGGCGCGGCCGATCTTCTGCAGGAACGGCGTCAGCAGCCAGCCGCCCACGCCCCAGGCCATGCCGAAGTTGCGCACGATCTCGACTGGCCGCGTGTCGAGGCTGCCGTAGATGTAGACCTGCTTGTGCACGCTGGAGCCGTAGCGGCTGTATTCCTTCGCCGTCTTGTTGATGGCGATCTCCATCGCCGAGAGGATCTGGCCGGCGAGGGAGCCGCCGCCGATGGCGTCGAAGGCGATGGTGGCGCCGGTCTCGACCAGGGCCTGCACGAGATCGTCCTTGAAGGTCGGCGCGCTCGAATCGACGATATGCTTGGCGCCGATGTCCTTGAGGATCTTCGCCTGCGCGGCGCTGCGCACGATGTTGACCAGGCCGATGCCGTCCTCGAGGCAGATCTTGTTCAGCATCTGGCCGAGGTTGGAAGCGGCGGCGGTATGGACCAGCGCCTTGTGGCCCTCGCGCTTCATGGTCTCGGTCATGCCAAGCGCCGTCAGCGGGTTGACGAACCATGACGCGCCCTCGGCGGCGGTGGTGCCGGCCGGCAGCGGCTGGCAGTCGCGCGCCTTGATGAGCCGGTACTGCGCGTACATGGCGCCGCCGACCATCGACACGAGCTTGCCCTTGAGCGCCTGCGCGGCCGCAGACGAGCCCGCCTTGACGACGGTGCCGGCGCCCTCGTTGCCCACGGGAAGCGACTGGTCGAGGCGGGCGGCGAGGAACGGCAGCGCCTGGGGCGGCACCTTGGCCGTCACGACGACGGCGTCGCCGCTGCCGGACGATGTCGCCGTGGCGACGTCGGCCGGTCCCAGCAGCAGGCCGAGGTCGGACGGGTTGATCGGCGTCGCCTCGACCTTCACCAGCACCTCGTCTTCGCCGGGTTCGGGGATCGCCACCTTGGCCAGGGACAGTTCGAGCTCGCCGCTCTTGCTGACCAGGGAGCGCAATTCAAGGGCCGTTCCGGAGGGGCTCTTGTCGGTCATCTTCAAGTCTCCTTCATTGTCGATATTGGCGGCCATAATAGGGGGTGACGCGGCCGGGGCCTATGATGGTCGCGCAACGATGCGAACCGTCGCCGGTTCCCGCTTTTCGTCAGCCGCGCCAGGCGGGGCGCGTGGTCGAGAAGGCGAGCACGGCCGAAAAGGAGACGATTCCCAGCGCCACGAAGGCGAACAGTCCGGGCGTGCCCCAGCCCATCACGTCGAGCGCGAACAGGCTGCCGCAGACGGCGATGGTGATGCGGCTGAGATTGGCCAGCACCGGCCACATCATTTCGCCCGTGCCCTGCGAGGCGAAGTAGAGCGCCATGGCGAGGCCGAAGAAGCCGTAGGCGGGACCGACGATGCTGAGATAGGTGCGGCCCGAGGCGAGCGCGCCGGCATCGCGGGTGAAGAGGCCGAGCCACAGGTCCGGCCAGATGGCCACGACGATGCCGATCGTCGCGGCGACGCCGCCGGCCATCAGCGCGCCGGTCCAGGCCATGCGCTGGGCGCGCGCATGCTGGCGGGCGCCGATGTTGGTGCCGACCAGCGCGGTCAGCGCGGCGCCGATGCCGAAGCTGATCGGCACCAGCATGTATTCGAGCCGGCTGCCGATGCCGTAGCCCGCGATCGCCGCATCGCCGCCGCGGCCGATCAGGCCGGTGACCAGCAGCACCGTGCCGTTGGTGAGGATCACGACCAGACAGGCGATCAGCCCAACCTTGAGGATGTCGTCGAAGGCGCTGCGATGAAAACCGCCGGCCGGCCAGTGCAGGCGAATGGCGGCGCGGCCGCTCGTCAGCCGCCACGCCATCCACAGCGCCGCGAGCGTGAAGCAGATCACCGCGCTGGCGGCGGGGCCGCGGATGCCGAGGGACGGCAGCCCGAACCAGCCCAGCGTCAGGGTGCCGGTGAGCGGGATCTGCAACGCCGCCGTCGCGACCAGCGCATAGCCCGGCGTCTTCATGTCGCCGGTGCCGCGCAGCACCGAGGCGAGCGAATTGGCGATCCAGTGCGCGAAGCAGCCGAGGAACAGTACTTCGGCGAAGGCGATCGCGCCTTCGAGCGCGTGGCCGCTGCCGCCCAGCGCGCCGTAGATGGGTCGGCCGAAGCCCACGAACACGATCGCGAACAGGCAGGCCATGCCGAGCGCGATGGCTAGTCCGTGCGCGGCCGCCGCCTCGGCCGCGGCGCGGTTGCCCGATCCCATGGCCCGCGCGACCGAGGACGAGATGCCGCCGCCCATGGCGCCGGCCGACATCTGGCCCAACGCCATCTGGGTCGGGAAGACGAGGGCGAGTGCCGCAAGCTCGGCCGTGCCGAGCCGGCCGACGAAGAAGCCGTCTCCGATGCTGACCAGGCTCTGCATCGCCACGTTCAGCACGTTGGGCGCGGACAGGGAGAGGATGGTGGGCACGATCGGCCCATTCAGCATCATGTGCCGGCGGCGTTCGGCGGGAGTCATGCGTCCGTCCTAGCATGCAGCGCCGGCGGGTCGCGTGAGCTTATCTTATGCGGTTCGCTATTTTTGCGGGCCTGACAGGGAGATGTCCCGCTCGGCGCGGAATACGTTGCTGTAGAGATTGGCGATCCACTGCCGGCCGCTCGAGGTCACGTTCAGGTAGCGGATGGCGGTCTGGACGTGCGGGGCCACGCAGTTCCAGTAGAACTGGGGATAGAGGTTCACCAGGTCGGCGGGCGTGTGATAGCCGAACTGCCGGTTCAGGCCGGCCTCCTCGAACTCGACATAGAGCGCGTTGGTCTTGCGGATGTAGTGCGGGTCGCCGAGCTGACCGATCAGGTCGGCGGCGCGCAGCAGGGCCGGCTCCTCGTCCACGACTTCTTCGGGGGAGGGAATGGTGGCGGGAAAGCGCGTGCCCTCGACGGCGCGGGCGATGCGCTCGGGATCCAGCTTCTCGATCCCCTGGATCCGCTCCAGCACATACATCTTCGAGCGGTCGACATGCCACGGCAGCATCGAGGCATCAGTTGCGCCCCGCGGCAGGCTCTTGCGGCTGCCGGTCCGGTCAACGATGTAGCCGTTCTCGTCGTCGGCGCGGAACAGGCCGCGCACATAGCCGATGTCGTGCGTCAGGCAGGCGATGATGACGTGGGCATAGTCCTCGATCGGCATGTGGGCATGCAGAGCCCGGCCGCGCATGATGTCGTGGCCGGCCAGGGTCACCATCATCGTGTGCTCGACATTGTGGTAAAGCGCGTCGCTGTTGCCGATGCACTCGATCGCAATGCGGGCGATCGACGGCACCGTCTCGACCAGCGGAGAGGAGGAGCCGAAGCGTCGCCGCATATAGGCGCTGAGGAATTCTCCCAGCGCGTCTGCCGCAAGCTCGGGGACGGTGATCATTGCCCGACGGTAGCGGCGCCGGGTGACGGATTTGCTACGTCACTCGGCGGCCAGCGGCGCGGGCGCGATCCACTGATCGAAATCGCGCAACGCCCGCCGGGCCAGCGCCTGCTTGCGTTCCTTGCCGCGGGCGTTGCCTCCCTCTTCCGAAGGCGAGAGCGGCGGGAACAGGCCGAAGTTCACGTTCATGGGCTGGAAGGTGCTGGCGTCGGCGCCGCCCGTGATGTGGCCCAGCAGCGCGCCCATCGCCGTCGTGGACGGCGGCGGCGCCTGCGTGCGGCCCAGCCGCTCAGCAGCGGCGAAGCGGCCGGCCAGCAGGCCAACCGCGGCGCTCTCGACATAGCCTTCGCAGCCGGTGATCTGGCCGGCAAAGCGCAGGCGCGGCATCGCCTTGAGCCGCAGCGTCGGATCGAGCAGGCGCGGACTGTTGAGGAAGGTGTTGCGATGCAGCCCGCCCAGCCGCGCGAACTCCGCATGGGCGAGGCCGGGGATGGTGCGGAAGATGCGCACCTGCTCGCCGTGCTTCAGCTTGGTCTGGAAGCCGACGATGTTCCACAGCGTGCCGAGCGCATTGTCCTGGCGAAGCTGCACCACCGCCCACGGTCGCTTGCCCGTACGCGGATCGCGCAGGCCGACCGGCTTCATCGGCCCGAAGCGCAGGCTCTGCGGGCCGCTGGCGGCGATCACCTCGATCGGCTGGCAGCCCTGGAAGTAGGGCGTGTTGTGTTCCCACTCCTTGAACTCGGTCTTCTCGCCCGCCAGCAGCGCGGCGACGAAGGCCTCGTACTCGGCCTTGTCGAGCGGGCAGTTGAGATAGTCGGCGCCGTCGCCGGCCGGGCCGCCCTTGTCGTAGCGCGACTGCTTCCAGGCGATCGACTGGTCGATGCTGTCGTGATGCACGATCGGCGCGATGGCGTCGAAGAAGGCGAGCGCGCTCTCGCCCGTGACCTTCGCCACCGCGTCGGCGAGCGCGGGCGAGGTGAGGGGGCCGGTGGCGACGATGACGCTGTCCCAATCCTCGGACGGCAGGCCGGCGACTTCCTCGCGCTTGAGCTCGACCAGCGGATGGGTGAGCAGCGCTTCCTGCACGGCAGCCGAGAAACCATGGCGATCCACCGCGAGCGCGCCGCCTGCCGGCAGCTTGTGCGAGTCTGCCGCGCGCATGATGAGAGAACCGGCGCGCCGCATCTCCTCGTGCAGCAGGCCGACGGCATTGTTCTGCGCATCGTCGGAGCGGAAGGAGTTGGAACAGACGAGCTCGGCGAGCTGCTCGGTCTGGTGCGCCTCGGTCCGGCGCAGCGGTCGCATCTCATGCAGCACGACCGGCACGCCGGCCGTCGCGAGCTGCCACGCCGCCTCGCTGCCGGCCAGGCCGCCGCCGATGATGTGCACCCTCCCGGCGCCCTTGATCTGGGTGCTTGACGTCATGCCTTCCAACCTGAAACTTGCGCCTCCTTACATGGGAGATCGGACCATGGCCATCAAGTTTCTCAATCCCAAGACTGTCTCGTTTTCCGGCAAGTACAGCCTTGCCGCCGAAGTCCCGCCCGGCACCAGGCTGCTCTATGTCTCGGGCCAGGTCGGCACCGCGCCGGACGGCAAGCTGCCGGTCGGCTTCGAGGCGCAGTGCGAGCAGGTCTGGATGAATATCGGCGAGGTGCTGCGCGACGCCGGCATGACCTACAAGGATATCGTCAAGGTGACGGTGTTCCTCACCGACAGCCGCTTCACCGGCCCCTATCGCGAGATCCGCGACCGCTTCGTGAAGGAAGCGCCGTATCCGGCCTCGACCCTGCTGGTCGTCGCGGGCCTCGCCGATCCCGCCATGCTGGTCGAGGTCGAAGTCGTGGCCGCCAAGGCCTGACCATGGTCGACAGCCTCAGGGTTGCGCTGGCCCAGCTCAACCCCAAGGTCGGCGACATCGCCGGCAACCTTGCCAAGGTCCGCGCCGCGCGGGCCGAGGCGGCCAGGCAGGGGGCCGATCTCGTCCTCTATCCGGAGCTGGTCCTGGCGGGGTACTTCCCCGAGGACCTGGTGCTGAAGCCGGCGTTCCAGAAGCAGTGCATGGACGCGGTCGAGGCGCTGCGTGCCGACACAGCGGATGGCGGACCGGCGCTGTTCGTCACCACGCCGTGGCGCGAGGACGGCAAGCTCTACAACGCCATCGTCGCGCTCGACAAAGGCGAGATCGTCGGCAAGCGCTTCAAGGTCGACCTGCCGAACTACGGCGTGTTCGACGACAAGCGCGTCTTCTCGCCCGGCCCGATGCCGGGGCCGCTGTCGTTCAGGGGCGTGCGCATCGGTGTGCCGATCTGCGAGGACATGTGGACGCCCGACGTGGTCGAATGCATCACCGAGACCGGCGGCGAGATCATCCTGGTGCCGAACGGCTCGCCCTACGAGGTCGGCAAGACCGACCTGCGTATCCAGCTCGGCGTCAAGCGGGTGATCGAAAGCGGCCTGCCGCTGGTCTACCTGAACCAGGTCGGCGGACAGGACGAGGTGATCTATGACGGCGCCTCCTTCGTCATCGGCGCCGACCGCCAGCTCAAGTGCAAGCTGCCGGCCTTCCGCGAGCAGGTGACGACGATCGAGTTCCGCCGTGGCGCGTCGGGGAGCGATGGCGGCTGGGAATGCCTACCCGGTCCGATCGCGCCCGAGCTGGAGGAACGCGAGTCGATCTACCAGGCGATGATGCTGGGCCTGCGCGACTACGTGAACAAGACGGGCTTCCCGTCCGTGGTCATCGGCCTGTCGGGCGGCGTCGATTCGGCACTCACCGCGGCTGTCGCCGCCGACGCGCTGGGCCCCGAGCGCGTGCACGCGCTGATGATGCCGTCGCCCTATACCAGCCGCGAGTCGCTGGAAGATGCCAAGGCCTGCGCCGAGGCCATCGGCGTACGCTACGACGTCGTCAGCATCGAGCCGGCGATGGAAGCCTTCCGCAAGATGCTGCTGCCGCTGTTCGGCAATGCCCGGGAGGACGTGACCGAGGAGAACATCCAGAGCCGCGCCCGCGGCGTCACGCTGATGGCGGTTTCGAACAAGCTGGGCGGCATGGTGGTGACGACCGGTAACAAATCTGAAATGGCGGTCGGCTACGCCACGCTCTATGGCGACATGTGCGGCGGCTACAACGTGCTGAAGGACGTCTACAAGACGACCGTGTTCGAGCTCTGCGCCTGGCGCAACCGGCATCGGCCCGAGGATGCACTGGGGCGGGAAGGACTCGTCATTCCCGAGCGGATCCTGGCCAAGCCGCCCTCGGCCGAGTTGCGGCCCGACCAGAAGGACTCCGATTCGCTGCCGCCCTATCCGGTGCTCGACGCCATCCTGCGCGGCCTGATCGAACGCGATCTCGGTGCCGACGACCTCGTCGCCGAAGGCTATGACAGGGCGACGGTCGAGCGCGTGTGGCGCCTGCTCGAGAACGCCGAATACAAGCGCCGCCAGGCGCCGCCGGGCGTGAAGATCACCTCGCGCATCATCAGCCGCGAGCGGCGCTATCCGATCGTCAACGGCTTCCGGGGCTAGTGTCATGCTGATCGCCCAGATCACCGACATGCACCTGAAGGCCGAGGGCGAGCTTCTCTACGATCGCATCGACACGGCGGGTTATCTCGAACGGGCTGTCGCGCATATCGCCGCTCTCGACCCGCAGCCGGACATCGTCATCGCGACCGGCGATCTCGTCGAAGGCGGAAAGCCCGAGGAGTATGCACGCCTGCGCCGTCTCCTGGCGCCGCTCACGATGCCGGTCTTCGTCGTGCCCGGGAACCACGACGCGCGCGATGCATTGCGCGAGGGCTTCGCCGACCACTCCTGGCTGCCCCGGAGCGGCTTCCTGCAGTATGCGATCGAGGACCTGCCGCTGCGGCTGATCGCGCTCGACACGCTGGTGCCGGGCAAGGGGCATGGCGAGCTCTGCGAGGAACGCCTCGCCTGGCTGGAGGCGCGGCTGTCGGAACGAACCGACGTGCCGACGCTCCTGTTCATGCATCATCCGCCCTTCGCCTGCGGCATCGCCGCGTTCGACAAGGCGCGGCTCGTCAGGGGCGGAGAGCGGTTGGCCGAACTGGTACGGCGCCACGGCAACGTGCAACGTCTTCTGTGCGGCCATGTGCATCGGCCGATCCAGGCGATCTGGGCGGGCACCCTGGCGTCGATCGCGCCAAGCACGGCGCACCAGTCGACGCTCGACCTGCATGACGGCGCGCCGCTGTCGATGATGATGGAGCCGCCGGCAATCGCGCTTCATCACTGGACCGGTGATGGCGGCCTCGTGACGCATGTGAGTTATGTCGGCGACTTTGACGGCCCGAAGCCGTTCCGTGCTCTGTAGCAGGAACTCAGGCGCGCGCGGAGAACCTTCCAGATGGCCATGTCTGTATCCCTGAAGAGCCTTGCCAGGCGGTTGGGCCCAGGCGTCATCACGGGGGCTGCAGATGACGATCCCAGTGGCATCGCCACCTATTCGCAGGCGGGTGCGCAGCAGGGATTCGGCCTGCTTTGGACCGTCGTTCTCACCTGGCCCATGATGGTCGCCGTGCAGTCCGTGAGCGCCCGCATCGGCCGCGTCACGGGGCGTGGCCTTGCCGCCAACATGCTCGCGGTGTTCCCGCGCCCGGTGGTCACGGGGCTGGTCGGGCTGCTGTTCATCGCCAACACCATCAATATCGGCGCCGACCTCTCCGCCATGGGCGCGGCAGCCAGGCTGGTGCTGGGCGGCAGCCAGCACCTCTACACGCTGGCGATCGCACTCGTTTCCCTGCTGGCCGTCGTCTACGTGCCGTATCATCGCTATGTCGGCGTGCTGAAGTGGCTGACCTTCTCGCTGTTCGCCTATGTTGGCGTGGTGTTCACGGTGCACATCGACTGGGGTGCCGTCGCGATCGGGGCGTTGGTGCCGAAGTTCGATCGCACCGGCGAATCCTTCATGCTGATCGTCGCGGTGTTCGGCACCACGATCAGCCCCTATCTCTTCTTCTGGCAAAGCTCGCAGGAGGTGGAGGACGAGGAGGCCGATCCCGACGCCGCGCCGCTGATCGATCATCCCGAGCAGGCCAGCCGCGAGCTGAACCGGATCGGCTGGGAGACGCTGCTCGGCATGGCGGCTTCCAACATCGTCGCCTTCTTCATCATCCTGACCACCGCGGTGACCCTGCACGCCAGCGGCCAGACCGACATCCAGACGTCGGAGCAGGCGGCGCGGGCGTTGCGGCCCATCGCGGGCGATGCGGCGTTCCTGCTGTTCAGCCTCGGCATCATCGGAACCGGCCTGCTGGCCGTTCCGGTGCTGGCGGGGTCCACCGCCTATGCGTTGGCGGAGGTACGCGGCTGGCCGACCGGGCTCGAGCACAAGCCGGGCGAGGCGCGCGGCTTCTACGCGACCATCGCGGTGTCGGTCCTGATCGGCGTGGTCGTCGAGATCTCACCGCTCGATCCGATCAAGGCGCTGGTCTGGAGCGCGGTGGTGAACGGGGTCATCACCGTTCCCATCCTGGTGGCAATGATGATCGTGTCTTCCAATGCCGGCCAGATGGGGCAGTTCGTCGCCACCCGCCTGCAGCACATCGTCGGCTGGCTGACCACGGCCATGATGGCCGTGGCCGCTGCGGCGATGTTCGTGACGATGTAGCGAACGGGAGGAGACGCTGGGAACGAGGCCTGAAGCCGACGCGGACAAGCCGCAGGGAACATGGGCCGAGGTGCTGGCGGCTTTCCTGCGGCTGGGCGTCACGTCCTTCGGCGGGCCCGTCGCCCATCTCGGCTACTTCCGGCAGGACGTCGTGGAGCGACGGCGCTGGCTGGACGAGCGGGCCTATGCCGATCTGGTCGCGCTGTGCCAGTTCCTGCCCGGCCCGGCCAGCAGCCAGGTCGGTATCGGCATCGGCCTCTATCGTGCCGGCATACCCGGTGCCTTCGCCGCCTGGCTCGGTTTCACCTTGCCGTCGGCGCTCGCTCTGGCCCTGTTCGCCGCCGGCGTCGAGCGGCTGGGCGGTGCGACAGGGGCGGGCTGGCTGCACGGGCTCAAGGTAGCCGCCGTGGCGGTGGTCGCGCTGGCCGTCTGGGGCATGGCCGGGACCATGGCCAATGACCGGCCGCGGGCGACGCTCGCCATCGTGAGCGCGGCGCTGGTGTTTGCGGTGCCGGGCGTCGCCGGTCAGCTCGGCGCCATCCTTCTCGGCGGGCTGGTCGGGGCGCTGCTGCTGCGGGGCGGGACCGCCGACGGCGCCGTCGCGACGCCCAGTCCACTGCGCCATGGATGGAAGCTGGGCGGGGCATTCATCGTGCTCTTCTTCCTGCTCCTGATCGGCCTGCCGATCGCGGCCTCGCACTGGCCGGATCGGACCCTTGCCGTCGCGTCGGCCTTCTATGGCGCGGGCTCGCTGGTGTTCGGCGGCGGCCATGTCGTGTTGCCGCTGCTGCGGGCCATGGTCGTGCCCACCGGCTGGGTCGGCGATACGCTCTTCCTCGCAGGCTACGGCGCGGCGCAGGCGGTGCCCGGCCCGCTCTTCACCTTCGCGGCCTATCTCGGCTTCGTGCTCGACGCGCCGCCCAACGGCTGGGCCGGCGCCGCGTTGTGCCTGGGCGCGATCTTCCTGCCGTCGTTCCTGCTCGTTTTTGGAGTCCTGCCGTTCTGGGAGCGGCTGCGCGGCCGGCCCGGAGCCCAGGCAGCCTTGCGCGGCGTCAATGCCGCCGTCGTCGGGCTGCTGCTGGCGGCGCTCTACGATCCGGTATGGAAGAGCGCGATCTCGACGGCAGGGGATTTCGTCCTGGCGGGCGCTGCATTGGTCCTGCTCGCGATCTGGAAGCTGCCGCCCTGGCTCGTCGTCATCTTCTGTGCATTGGGAGGCGCCGGGCTCGCCAGTCTTTGACCCAGTCTCTGACAAGGAGAACCGCCATGATCAGACCCTTCGCCGTCCGGATCGTGCTCGTGTCGACCGTGTCGCTCGCGCTGGCATGCGCGGCCGGCGCGCAGTCTCCTTCCTCCGATGCGGGGCGGCAGCCCCTGCGCCTGGGCCTCGGCGATCTCATGACCGCCTTCATGCAGCCGCGCCACGCCAAGCTCGGCATCGCCGGCCAGGCGCGCAACTGGGACTATCTCACCTACGAGCGTCACGAGTTCGAGGAGACGCTGACGCTCATCGAGCGGACGGTGCCGCGCTATCGCGGCACGGCGATGGCCGATCTCCTGCTGATCCTGAGGGAGCCCGTGGCGGCGCTCGGCGCGGCCATCAACGCCCGCGACGGCGCGGCCTACGATGCCGCTTACGCGAGATTGACCGACGCCTGCAACGCCTGCCACGTCGCGACGGATCACAGGATGATCGTGATCCAGACTCCGAAGGTCTCGACGTTCCCCAACCAGAACTTCGCGGCTCAGCCGCGATAGCTTCAGAGCCTGACCGTGCGGCCGAGCACCGTTTCGTAGACGCTCAGGATCGCCGAGCTGTCCGCGCCGCCCAGCCCCATGCGGCGCGCCATGCGCTGCAGGTTGTGCGTCGCCGTGCCTTGGGGCAGCGGTACGTCGAGCTCGTCGCCGAGTTCGAGCGCGAGATGCAGGTCCTTGTGCGCAAGGTCGAGCGCGAAGGAGGGCGGCGTGAACTGGCCTTTGAGCGCGCGCTGCGAGAACATCTTGAAGGCATTCGAATTGCCGCTGGAATTGGCGATCACCTCCACCAGCTTCTCGGGATCGAGTCCGGCGCTGACGCCCAGCATCAGGCCTTCAGCCGCGGCGGCCATGTTGCAGAAGGCCAGCATGTTGTTCACGAGCTTGGCCGCCGTGCCGGTTCCCAGTGCGCCCATGTGGATCACGTTGGCGCTGAAGGACTTCAGCACCGGCAGCGCGTCGTCGAACGCCTTCTTTTCTCCGCCCACCATGATGGCGATCGTGGCCGCCTCGGCGCCGACCGTGCCGCCGCTCACCGGCGCATCGAGCATGGTGATGCCCTTCGCGGCCATGGCGGCGCCGATCTTCTTCACCATCGAGGGCGCGTTGGTGCTGAGATCGATATAGGTCTGGCCGGGCCCGATGCTGGCCAGGATGCCGCCGTCGCCGAGCGTCACCGCCTCGACGTCGCGCGGCATGGGCAGGGACGTCATGACGACGTCGGCGCCGCGGGTGGCGTCGGCCACCGACTTCGCCGCCGTCGCCCCGAGATCGGTGCAGCTCTTCACCGCGGCCGGGTTCAGGTCGAACACGTTCACCTGATGATTGCTGCGCTTTACGATGTTGCGGCACATGGGACCGCCCATGTTGCCGACGCCAATGAAACCGACTTTCACGTTTTTCCTCCCATCGATTGGCTTTTGGCACACTATATACGATCGACGATGAACCGCTGCCCCTCCCAGCCGCCAAGCGATGCCGACCGCGCGCGCGAACTTTCCCGGGTCAAGCTGGCCGCGACCCTCCTGCTGGCGGCGACGGCGGCGCTGTTCCTGGTCGCCCGCCACTTCGAGGCCCAGCATTGGAGCTGGGGCTATGTCGCGGCCTTCGCCTCGGCGGCGACGGTGGGCGGGTTCGCCGACTGGTATGCCGTGGTGGCGCTGTTCCGTCGGCCGCTCGGCCTGCCGATCCCGCACACCGCGATCATCCCGCGCAATCATGTGCGCATCGCCGAGAATCTCGGCAACTTCATCGAGTCGAACTTCCTCGCCCCCGAGGCCGTCGAGCGGAAGCTGACCGAGGTCGATTTCGCGACCCAGATCGCCGACTGGCTCCGGGATCGCGAGCATGCGGCGGCGCTGGCGGCGGCCGCCGTGAAGCGCCTGCCGCAGCTGCTGGCGGCCATCGACCAGTCGGGCCTGCGGCAGTTCTTCGGCAGGCGGGTGAGGGCCGAACTGGAACGGCTCGACGTGGCGCCGTTGGCGGCCGGCCTGCTGGGTGCCGTGATCGAGAAGGGCCGGCACCAGCGCCTCCTGGACGAACTGCTGGGGTCGCTCGACAAACTGCTGACCAACGAGGAGATGCTGGAGGCGCTGCGCGAGAAGATCCGCAAGGAGCTTCCGGCCCTGTTCAACTTCTATCGCGCCGACGCGTACCTGCTGCGCAAGATCGTGGCCTCGACGATGGCGTTCGTGGAGGAGGCGCGCGGCGATCCGCAGCATCCGCTGCGCCGCGAGTTCGACGCCTTCGTGCGCGGCTTCGTCGGGCAGCTCGCAACCTCGGCGGACTTCGCGGCCCGCGCCGAGGCGCTGAAGCGCGACCTGCTGGATCGGCCGGAGGTCGCGGCGATGGCGGACAGCGCCTGGGACAGCCTGCGGACGTTCCTGGAGCACGATGCCGTTGCGCCCGACTCCCAGGTGCGCCGCGCCCTCGAGCGCATGCTGCTCGACATTGGCGTCCAGCTCGGCGGCGATCCGGGCATCCGCGCCGAGCTGAACCGGGGCATCGTGCGGCTGCTGGGCGACTTCGTGCAGGCGCAGAAGAGCGGCGTCGGCCGCTTCATCGCCGACCAGGTCAAGGCCTGGGACATCGATATCCTCATTGGTCGGGTCGAACTGACTGTCGGTCGCGACCTGCAATACATCCGCTTCAACGGCGCCATGATCGGCGGTCTCGCCGGTTTGGTCTTGCATGCACTGGAGCAGGGGGTGAACATCCATCTGTAACCGTCAGGAGATCGCCATGGCCGATGCACCGCAGAGTTTCATGGATACGTTCCGCAAGTTCGGTGAGCAGCTTCACGTCCCGTCCTTCGACATGACCAAGATCCTGGAGCTTCATCAGAAGAACATCGAAGCGCTCAGCCGCTCCTGGGAAGCCGTCGCGACCGGCGCCACGGCAGTGGCCAACAAGCAGCGCGAAATCTTCGAGGCGACGATGAAGGATGTTGCCGAGATGGCGAAGAGCTACCAGCCGACGGGCGCGCCGCAGGACATCTTCACCAAGCAGTCGGAGTTCGCGAAGAAGGCCCTGGAGGCGGCGATCAAGAACACGCGCGACCTCACGGAGCTCGTGCAGAAGTCCAGCGCCGAGGCCTTCAAGATCATTCAGGACCGGATGCAGGAATCCTACGACGAGATCCGCCGCGGGCTGGAGAAGAAGTAGCCGTCGGCCGCGGCCTGCAGGCGAAAGCTCGCGGAGGAATATGCTTTCATCCTGCAGGAGCGGCGAGGGTTGACGCGATCACGATGCGCCGGCGGACAACCCTCTGGCGATGATCCCGTTGTCGCCGTATGACGGCAGCGCTGTCCCTTTGCGGAGTGCGCGGAGGTCGAGAAGGAGTTGAAGGCCGCGGTACAGGCGGCCGTCACGGAGGAGGAATGGATCGGTTCTGGCTCAAGTACTACCCGCCCGGTGTGCCGGCGGACATCGATCCATCTCGGTATCCCAGTCTAGTCGCGCTGATCGAGGAGAGCTTCGCCAACTACCGCGGCGCCAAGGCCTATGTCTGCATGGGCGCGGCGCTCACCTTCGGCGAGGTGGACACCCTGTCTAAGGCACTGGCGGCCTGGCTGCAGGGACGCGGCCTCAAGCGCGGCGCGCGCGTGGCGATCATGATGCCGAATGTCCTGCAATATCCGGTCACGCTGGCGGCGGTGCTGCGGGCAGGCTTCATCGCCGTCAACGTCAATCCGCTCTATACGGCGCGCGAGCTCGAGCACCAGCTCCGGGATTCGGGCGCCGAAGCCGTGATCGTGCTCGACAATTTTGCCGTGACGCTGCAGGCGGCGCTGGCCGACGGGGCGACGGCGGTGAAGCACGTCGTGGTCTCGTCGATGGGCGACCTGATGGGGTTCCCCAAGGGCCTGATCGTCGACTTCGTCGTGCGCTCCGTGAAGAAGCTCATCCCGCCCTACGTTCTGCCGGGACACGTCAAGTTCAGGCAGGTGATCGCGTCCGGCAAGGCGATGTCCTTCACGCAGCCGGATCTCGGGCCGGATGACGTGGCGGTGCTGCAGTACACCGGCGGCACCACCGGCATCGCCAAGGGCGCGACGCTGCTGCATCGGACCATCGTGGCGAACCTGCTCGCCTCCGAGGCCTGGATGCAGCCCGGCCTCAGACGCAAGGAGCTCGAGGGCCAGTTCAACATCGTCTGCGCGCTGCCGCTCTACCACGTCTTCGCCTTCATCACCTGCGGCCTGCTCGGCATGCGCACCGGGGCGCTCAACATCCTCATTCCCGATCCGCGCGACATGAAGGGTACGGTGCGTACGCTCTCGAAGTACCGCATCAACATCTTCCCGGGCGTGAACACGCTGTTCAACGCGCTGGCCAACCGCGCCGACTTCGCACAGCTCGATTTCTCGGGGCTCGCCATCTCCAACGGCGGCGGCATGGCGGTGCAGGAGGCGGTGGCGAAGAAGTGGCTCGCCGTCACCGGCTGCCCGATCGTCGAAGGCTACGGCCTCAGCGAGACGTCGGCGGGCGTGACCTGCAACCCGACCGATTCCGAGGCCTATACCGGGTCGATCGGGCTGCCGATGCCCAACGTCGAGATCAAGATCCTGGACGACGAGGGCAGGGAGCTGCCGCTCGGCCAGCCCGGCGAGATCGCGATCCGCGGTCCGCAGGTCATGAAGGGATACTGGCAGCGGCCGGACGAAACGGCCAAGGTCATGACGCCGGACGGCTTCTTCAAGTCCGGCGACATCGGCGAGATGGACGAGCGCGGCTACATCCGGATCGTCGATCGCAAGAAGGACATGATCGTCGTCTCGGGCTTCAAGGTCTATCCGAACGAGATCGAGGGGGTCGTGTCGGGGTATCCCGGCGTGCACGAGTGCGCGGCGGTGGGTGTGCCGGACGCGCGGTCCGGGGAGGCGGTGATGCTGTTCGTGGTGAAGAGCGACCCCAAACTCACCAAGGAGGCGCTGGAGGCCTTCTGTGCGCACGAGTTCACCGGCTACAAGCGGCCGAAATTCATCGAATTCCGCAACGAGTTGCCCAAGAGCAATGTCGGCAAGATCCTGCGGCGCGAGCTGCGCGACGAGGTGGTGACCAAGACGAAGAAGAAGGCCGCATGAGGAATCCTCTTCCCGCAGAGGGCCTGCAGGCCGGCCTTCCGGGGGCGGATCTGGCGGCATTTTCCGGCCTTTAGGGGCGGCCACGATTTCCGCTATGATGGTGTTGGGAACCGGCCTGCCGGGGCCCGGGGCGTTTTGGGGAGAGTGACATGATTTTGGCGCGTTCGATGATCCTGGCGGTATTGGGCCTGGCGATCGCCGGATGCGCCAACAACAAGAACAACAACTCCCAGCCGACGCCGCGCTATGACCTGGTGAAGACGCCGCCGGCCTACCGGAAGACGCCGGAGGGGGCGATCATCGACAATGCCGATGTCCAACTCGATGCCCAGGGCTATCGCATCGACAAGAAGGGCAAGCGCATGCGGGAAGTCGATGTCCAGCAGAAGACGGCGGGTGAGGCATCCAACCCCGTCGCCGGTTACTACATCAGCAGCACCGGCACCACGGCCTCCGGCAGCGTGATGGCGCCGAGCGTGGGGGCCAACGCGGGTATCGGCGCCGGACCGGGCACGAATGTGATCGTACCGGGCGGCGAGACCCTGCCGCCGATCCCCAAGCAGCTTGTGCCGACTCCGGGCGAAGGCCCGATGCCGTCCTCGACGCACTGACCGGCACCACGCGCGGCACCGCTCTCCCCCCCCGGGGCTTCCACCTCAAAGGCTTCCCGTCAGATCAGGCCGCGGCGGATGGCGAGCGCCACGGCCTGGATCTTGTTGGCCGCGCCCAGCCGGCGCGCGGCGAGCCCGAGATGGTAGTTCACGGCCGAGGTGCTGATGCCGATCCGTTCGGCGGTCGCCTCGCTGCTCAGGCCCTCGGCCGTCCAGGACAGCACCTCGCGCTGGCGTGGCGTCAGGTCCGGCGCGTCGTTGCTGCAGTCGCCGCAGGTGAGTTTCACCGCGGCGCGATGGAATTCGGCGGCGAAGACCTGGATCATCTCCTGCCTGTTCTCGAGGATCTCGTCGACATGGCCGCGCTGCGACACCGACATCGAGAACACGCCGCCGTCGCCGCCGGCACCGGCCGTCGGCACGCCGCACCCTTCGAGGATGTGGAACTCTGCAGCCTCGTGGAAGACCAGCCGGGCGGCCTTGCCGTGGGGGTCGAGGAAGCCGCGTTGGCCCCAGTAGAAGAACGGGGCGTCCGGATTGTGTGAAATCGTCACGACGGGGTCGTAGTATTTGTAGTGCCGGGCGCGGTAGCGCTGCTGCCATTCGTCGGGATAGTCGGACAGCAGGATGTCGCCCGGCAGTACCGTCCCGGTCGGCGGCCGCAGGAGCAGGTAGGCGAAGTAGTCGCAGGACAGGTGCCGCACGAACAGGCTGGCCGCGTCCCGCAGCTCTTCGAGGGTGGCGGCGCGACGGGGATCAGGGAGCGGATCGGAAGCCGACATGATTGCCTCACCGCGGGGCTGCGCTTTTGTAAACTTTAACAGGTTATCGGGCGGTGAAAACTCTTCTAGCCTGAGCGGCTGAACGTCATTTCACGGGGGAGCTGTCGTGATTCCGGTTCGTTGGGCCCGCACCGCCGCACTGCTTGTCGCAGCTGCATTCTTCGGCTTCGCCGCACCCGGCATCGCTGCCGCGGCCACCATCAAGATTGGCGTCCTGGCTCCGCTCACCGGGCCCAGCGCCTCCGACGGCCAGGAATTCGTCAACGGCGTCAAATGGGCCGTGGACGAGGCCAACGCCGCGGGCGGCGTCGCCGGCTACACCTTCGAGGTCGTGACGGCGGACGTGAAGGACGGTTCGGCCGCCAACGTCACCAGCGCCGTCGAGCGCCTGGCCCAGACCAGCGGCGTCGAGGTGGTGCTGACGGGCTACGCGGCGCTGTCGATGTTCGAGATCGACCTCTTCAAGGAATACGGCATTCCCTACCTGTCGGCCGGACCGTCACCCTCGGTGGCGGCCATCATCAGCAAGGCGCCCGACGACTACTGGTGCTGCTGGTCCTACACCGCGGACTTCGCGGGCTATGCCACCGACCTGCTGCCGGTCGTCAAGGAGTTCGCCCAGCAGGGCAAGATGAACATTGCCGACAAGACGGTGGCCATCATCTCCTCCGACAATCCCTACTCGAAGAACATCTCCGAGGGCATGAAGAAGGTCTTCGCCGGCGACGGCTGGAAGATCGTCGTCGACGAGATCGTGCCGTTCGGCGAGGTGGGCGACTGGCGCGCCATCCTGGCCAAGGTCCGCAGCACCAAGCCGAACCTGGTCGTCAACACCGACTACCTGCCCGGCAATTCGGCGCTGTTCCTGAAGCAGTTCCTGGAGGCACCGACCAACAGCGTCGTGTTCCTGCAATACGCGCCGTCGGTGCCGGAGTTCCTCAAGCTCACAGGGGCGCAGTCGACCGGCGTGCTGTACGACCTGATCGGCGGGCCGCTCGACACGCCGAAATGGCCGCGCGGTCCCAAGCTGCTCGCCGCCTACAAGCAGCGTTACGGCATCGAGAGCGGAGCCTATGGCGTCGGCCTCTACGAGATGACCAACATGTACTTCAATGCCCTCAAGCAGGTCGGCAACCCGAAGGACCACAAGGCGATCGGCAAGGCGCTGGGCGGCATGACCGTCGACTCGGTCGCGGGTGTCATCAAGTTCGACCCCAAGACCCATGTGGCGCTGGCCGGCCTCGACTACGTGCCAACCTCGTTCTGGCAGATCGTCGACGGCAAGCGCGTGCTGGTCGGGCCGGCGAAGTACGCCAACGGCGCGTTCCAGACGCCGCCCTGGATCAAGTGACGTCGCCCTTCGGTCGCAAGCTTGGCAGCGGTTCTTGAAGCGCGGGGCCTGTCGAAATCCTTCGGCGGCCTGCAGGCCGTCGCCGATATCGACTTCGCGGTTGCCGAGGGAGAGGTCCTCGGCATCGCGGGGCCGAACGGCAGCGGCAAGAGTACCCTCTTCAACATCCTGACGAAGGTCCCGTTCGCGGCCGACCGCGGCACGGTGCTGCTCGACGGCCGGCCGATCCAGGGTCGGCGGCCGCATGAGATCGCGCGGCTCGGCGTCGCGCGGACGTTCCAGCGCGAGAGCGTGTTCCCGAGCCTGTCGGCCATCGACAATGTCCTGCTGGCGGCAGAAGGGGCGCGGCGGGGAGGTTTCGCCGCTTGTCTCGCCGCGGCCGAGCAGGCGCTGGACCTCGCGGGATTTCCGGCCACGCTGCACAACATGCCGGCGGGACAGCTGCCGGTCTTCCTGCGCAAGCTGGTGATGATCGCGTCGGCGCTCGCCCTGCAGCCGCGGGTGCTGCTTCTGGACGAGCCGGCCTCCAGCCTGACGCCGCAGGAGATCGAGCGCATCCGCGCGCTGATCCTGAAGCTCGTGGGGGCGGGGATGACGATCCTGCTGATCGAGCACGTGCTGCCGCTGCTGACGGCGGTGTCCGACCGGCTGATGGTGCTGGATCACGGCACGCTGATCGCGAGCGGCCGGCCGGCCGAGGTGATCGCCGATCCGGCCGTGATCGAGGCCTATCTGGGGAGGGAGCGGTGAGCGCCCTCCTCAAGGTCGAGCGGCTGAGCGGCGGCTACGAGCCGGTCCAGATCTTCAAGGACGTCGATCTCGAGGTCGAGCATGGCGCCTGCGCCGGCCTGTTCGGCCCCAACGGCCATGGCAAGACGACCCTTCTGCGCACGATCAGCGGCCTGATCGATCCGTGGTCGGGAAACATCCTCTTCGACGGCGTCCAGCTCAATACGCCGGGCGAGCGGCGCACGCGCCGGTCGCGCAACCTCAACTACGACATCCTGGTGCGCCGGCGCATGGATCCCAAGAAGGTGGCGCGTGCCGGCCTCATCCATGTCGCCCAGGGCTCGCCGCTGTTTCCCGAGCTCACCGTCGCCGAGACCCTGTCGATCGCGCCGGCGGCGGCGCGGGGCGGGGGGCGCCCGTCCGATCCCGAACTGCCCTTCACGCTCTTCCCGCAGCTGAAGGAGCGTCGCCAGTCGAAGGCACGGTTCCTGTCCGGCGGCGAGCGGCAGATGCTGGCGATCGCCTGCGGGATGCTGGCGGCGCCGCGCCTTCTCATCCTCGACGAGCCGACGCTCGGCCTCTCGCCCAAGCTGCGCCTGGAGCTTGCGGACGCGGTCCATGCGATCCGCGGGGCCGGCGTTCCCATCATCCTCGTCGACCAGGACGTCGGCTTCCTGCGCGACCTCGTCGACAAGCTGCATGTCTTCGACCACGGCTCGATCTCGCGGGTCCTGCCGCGGGCCGACATCCCCGACCACGAAACCCTGATGGCCGATCTGTTCGGCAAGGCGCACTGAGCATGGATCTGCCGACCCTGATCTCCATCCTGCAGAGCGGCCTCGCACTCGGCGTGCTCTATGCGCTGATGGCTTTCGGGCTGGCGATCGTCTGGACGACGCTCGGCATCTTCAACTTCGCCCATGGCGCCTTCATCGCCGCGGGCGCCTATCTGGCGTGGCAGTTCGGCAATGCGGCCGCCTTCGGCCTCGGCTACTGGGCGGGCGCGGTCCTCGCGGTGGCCGCGATGTTCGTGATCGGTGCGGTGGTGCAGCTCCTGCTGGTGAGGCCGTTCGAGCGTCATCGCGACATCGTGCTGCTGACGGTGATCACGACGCTCGCCGGCGCCACCATCATCACGAACCTGCTCAACGTGATCTGGGGCCCGCGCATGAAGCAGATCGAGCCGGCGCTCGACGGCGAGATCGTGTTCGGGCTGGTGCATATGCGCAGCCAGGAAGCGGTGATGATCGCCGTGGTCGCCGTCACGCTCTTCGCGCTCGGCTGGTTCCTGCTGCGCACGCCGCTCGGCCGTTCCATGCGCGCCGTGGCCCAGAACCGCGAGGCGGCGCAGCTGATGGGGCTCGACGTGCGGCTCCTCTATGCGCTGACCTTCGGCCTTGCCGCCGCGGTCGCCGGCCTCGCCGGCGTCTTCATCGGCTCGATCCGCTTCATGAGCCCGACCATGGGCGACGATCCCCTGCAGAAGGCGCTGGTCGTCGTCATCCTGGGCGGCGTCGCGCGCTTCACCTCGTCGGTCTATGCCGCCTTCGCGGTGGGCATCATCGAGGCCTTCTCGACCTACTTCGTCGGCCTCTACTGGACGCCGGCCGTGCTGTTCGGCCTCATGATCCTGGTGCTGATCGTCAAGCCCGAGGGGCTGTTCGGGCGCCGTCAGAGGTCGGTCTGATGCGCTACGATCCGCCGTTCCATCGCACCAACGGGTTGCGGCCCGCCGTCGCGATCCTGGCGATCCTGATCGGCCTGCCGTTCGTCGTCGTCGATCCCTACACGCGCCACCTGCTGGTCCTGTCGTTCATCTTCGCCACGGTCGCGGCGAGCTGGGACCTGAGCCTGGGCTTCGGCGGCCTGTTCAACTTCGCGCACGGCGCCCTGTTCGCGGTGGGGCTCTATACCTTCGCGCTCACCGTGAAGTTCCTCGGCCTGTCGCCGTGGCTCGCGATTGCGCTGGGGGGCATCGCGGCGATGGCGGCCGCGGCATTGATCGCGCTGCCGGTGCTGCGGCTCGACGGCATCTACGTGATCCTGGTGACGATCGCCGTGGCGCAGCTCCTCTACCAGGTGACGGTCAGCCAGTCGAAGTGGACCGGCGGGACCTCCGGCATCGTGTCGCTGCCGGCACTGCGGATCGCAGGCTACAGCTTCATCCGCGACGGCAAGATCGGCTACTACTACGCGGCGCTGCTCCTGCTCGTCATGGCGACGGCGTTCCTTTATCTCCTCATCCGCTCGTCGCTGGGGCGCGCCATCGTCGGGCTGCGCGACCACAAGTACTTCGCCATCGCGCGGGGCGTGTCGGAGGCGCGCACCCGCCTGCTGACCCTGGTGGCGAGTGCGCTGTTCACCGGCATGGCCGGCGCGTTCTACGGCTCCTATGTCCGCGTGGCCTCGCCCGATGTGTTCGGCCTGGGCTTCCTCACCCTGATCCTGTCGATCCTGCTGGTGGGCGGCGTGGCGACGCTGTGGGGGCCGATCGCCTCCGCCTTCGTCATGACCTTCCTGTCCGAGGCCATCGTGAGCCTGGGCCCGTGGCGCGAGATCATCATGGGCGTGGTGATCGTCCTGGTGGTCTCGTTCTATCCGGGCGGCCTGTGGGCGGCGATCCAGGAGCTGCGCGAGCGCCTCGATGTGCTGCGCACCGGGGTCATGGCCGCCTGGCGGCGACGGACCGAGCGGGCGGCCCGCATCGCGCGCATGGGCGGGGCGGAGGAGGTCATGATGCAGACGCCCCATGGCGCCATCGCCGTCTCCGACACCGGTGGCAACAAGCCGCCGATCCTGTTCCTGCACGGCAATTCCGCCTGCAAGGAGGCCTTTGCCAAGCAGTTTGCGGCGCTGCGCGACGAGTTCCGTCTGGTCGCCTTCGATCTGCCCGGGCACGGCGTGTCCGACAACGGCGACCCCGAGACGAGCTACAACGTCATCGCCTACGCTGAAGTGGCCGAGGCGGTGATCGCCGCCCGCGGCCTGCATCGGCCGGTCGTCTTCGGCTGGTCGCTGGGCGGCTATGTCGGCCTCGAGCTCGCGGCGCGCGCCAGGGCTCCCCTTGCCGGCCTCGCGATCTGCGGGACGTCACCGCTGGCGGTCGTGCCCGACGATTTCGCCGCCGGCTACGATGCCTCGTCGCATCTGATCCTGGCCAGCAAGCAGTACTTCACGCGCGCCGAGGCCGCCGCCTACGCCGGCTCCGCGACCGCGCCCAGGTCGGCCGAGAGCCTTTATCTCCATCACAATCTTCCGCGCACCGACGGCCGCGCGCGCGCCTACATGATGACCAAGCTTCCCGTGGTCAACTGGCCGCGCCAGATGCGCATGCTGCGCGAGGGCAAACTGCCGTTCGCGATCATCGACGGCGCCGACGATCCGTTCCTCAACCACAATTATCTGCTGGAGTTGTGCCGGTCCGCCGGATGGTCGCATCCGTTGATCAACATCCCAAAGGGCAAGCACGCGCCGTTCTTCAATACGCCGGAGGCCTTCGACACGGTCTTCGTCGCCTTCTGCCGCCGTGCGCTGGCGGCGGCAGAAGAACGGGAGCCGGCGGCCGCTACTCGATCCGCACGCCCGCAGCCTTGATCACGGGCGCCCACTTGGCGATCTCGTCGTGGATGAACTTGGCGGTGCGTTCCGGCGACGTGTCGGTCGTGGGTACCGCGGCGATGTTGTCCAGGAACTTGATGACCGTCGGATCGGTCATCAGCTTGCGCGAGGCCTGGTCGACGGTATCGACGACGTTCTTGGGCAGCCCGGCGGGGCCGAGGATCAGGTTGAAGGTGTAGGCCTCGTAGCCCTTCACGCCGGCCTCGATCATGGTCGGGATCTCCGGCGCGATCGGTGCGCGCTTGCTGTGGGCATAGGCGAGGATGCGCACCTTGCCGGCGCGGTGCTGCTGCAGCGTGGTGCTGAAGGTCTCGAACATCCACGCGATGTTGTTGGCCATCAGGTCCTGCAGGGCCGGTCCCGATCCCTTGTACGGCACGTGCACGACGTCGAGGCCGCCGACCTCGCGTTTGAAGTACTCGCCGGCGAGATGAAGGATGCTGCCGGCGCCCGAGGAGCCGTAGGAGTACTTGCCGGGGTTCTTCTTCATCAGCTCGACGAGACCCATGACCGAGTCGGGCATCGACGGATGGACGACGAGCACCAGCGGGTTGACGCAGATCGAGGAGATCGGCGTGAAGTCCTTCACCGCGTCGTAGGCGGGATGGACGAAGGCGGTCGGATTGATGGCATGGGTGGAAGAGGGGGCGAAGAGGAAGGTGTAGCCGTCGGGCTTCGCGTTCTTGACCTCGACCGCGCCGATCGACCCTGCGGCGCCCGCCTTGTTCTCCACGATCATCGTCTGCCCCAGCAGCGGCGTCATCTTCTCGGCGACCATGCGCCCGATGATGTCGGTCGGCCCGGCCGGGGCGAAGGGCACGACGAGGCGAACGGTGCGGCTGGGATACTTGTCCTGCGCGCGCACGACGGCCGGCGCGGCAAGGGCGCCGAGGCTGGCGGCGAGAAGATGACGGCGTTTCATGTGGGCGCTCCCTATGTCTTTCGTTGTCGTTTTTCTGATCTGTTCCGCGGGGCGTTCCGTTGGACGCCCGGCCTGCCTTCTGGGCAGGCTTCGTGTTGCTTCGTTCGGTTTGTTCCTCCCTCGTGCAAGACCTTAGCGAAGGCCGCTTGACCCGCCAATCCGCGGCCGCCACAAGTCCGGCCCATGACCGCACCGATCGTCCGTTTCGCGCCCAGCCCGACGGGGCTGCTGCATGTCGGGAACATCCGGGCGGCCCTGTTCAACTGGCTCTATGCCCGCCGCCATGGTGGCCGCTTCATCCTGCGTCTGGACGACACCGACCGGCAGCGCAGCAAAGCCGAGTATGAGACCGCGATCGAGCGGGACCTCGCCTGGCTGGGCCTCGCCTGGGACGCAAAGGAGCGGCAGTCCGACCGGCTCGTGCACTACGACGAGGCGCGCGACCGGCTGGTTGCTTCGGGCCGCCTCTATCCCTGCTTCGAGACGCCGGAAGAACTCGAATTCAAGCGCAAGCGCCTGCTCGCCCAGGGGCGGCCGCCGGTCTATGACCGCGCCGCGCTTCGCCTCGACGAGACGGCGCGTCAGAAGCTGGAGGCGGAAGGCCGTCGTCCGCACTGGCGCTTCAAGCTCATGCCGGAGGAGGTGCGCTGGGATGACCTGGTGCGCGGGCCGCAGCATGTCGACGAGGCGAGCCAGAGCGACCCGGTGCTGGTGCGCGCCGACGGTTCCTATCTCTACAGCTTCACGTCGGTCGTCGACGACATCGCCTTCGGCATCACGCACGTGATCCGGGGCGAGGACCACGTCACCAACACGGGCGCCCAGATCCAGATGTTCCGCGCTCTCGGTGGCGCGGTACCGGTCTTCGCCCACTTGCCGCTGCTGGTCGATGCCGCCGGCGGCGGCCTCAGCAAGCGCACGGGGTCGCTGTCGATCGGCGACCTGCGCGAACGCGGCATCGAGGCGCTGGCGATCGACGCCCTGCTGGCGCGGCTCGGGACGGCCGATCCGGTCGAGCCGGTGGCGTCGCTCGCGCCGCTGATCGCGACAGTCGACTTCGCGCGCGTCGGCCGTGCCGCGGCGCGCTTTTCCGAGGAGGAACTGGCGCAGCTCAGCGCGCGCACCTTGCACATGCTGCCCTTTGAGGCGGTGCGCGATCGGCTGGGATCGGATGTCGAGGAGTCGCTGTGGCTCGCCGTGCGCGGCAACCTGTCGACGCTTGCCGATGTCGCCGCCTGGGCCGCCGTCCTGCACGGCTCCATCGCGCCCGTGATCGAGGATGCGGCCTTCCTGCGGGCGGCCGCCGAAATGCTGCCGCCCGAGCCCTGGACCGAACAGAGCTGGAAGGCCTGGACGGCCGCGGTGTCGGCCGCGACGGGCCGCAAGGGCCGCGCGCTGTTCCATCCTCTGCGTCTCGCCCTCACCGCGCGCGAGACCGGGCCTGAGATGGCGAAGCTCCTGCCGCTGATGGGCCGGACCCGCGTCGCGGCGCGGCTGCAGGGACAGGCCGCCTGACTTCATCCTGGCGGAAGGTCGGGCAGGGCTTTCCGCTTGGCGTCGTTTGCGCGCTACGAACCCTTCGTATAAACAGGGCCCATGTCGTCTTTTCTTCTCCCGCGCGCGGTCGCCGCGCGATGTATCGAGCTCTGAGGCCCGGCTCGGGCCGGTCGGAGTTCGTCTGCGGTTGATCGGGGAGTAAGGGGCGATGGCCCTCGTCGTCTACAATACGCTGTCGCGCGAAAAAGAGCCGTTCGTGCCGCTCGATCCGGCGCATGTGCGCCTCTATGTCTGCGGCCCGACGGTCTACGACTATGTCCATATCGGCAATGCGCGGCCGGTCGTCGCCTTCGACGTGCTGTACCGCCTGCTGAAGCGGCACTATCCGCGCGTCACCTACGTGCGCAACATCACCGACATCGACGACAAGATCATGGCGCGGGCGGCCGAGAGCGGCGAGTCGATCGAGGCGCTGACCCGGCGCACCGCCGACGCCTATCAGAGCGACATGCGCCGGCTCGGAGCGCTGCCGCCCGATGTCGAGCCGCGGGCGACGGAATACGTCGCCCAGATGATCGCCATGATCGAGCGGCTGGTTGCCAACGGCCATGCCTATGCGGCCGACGGGCATGTGCTGTTCAGCGTGCCGAGCATGCCCGACTATGGCCGCCTGTCGCGCAAGCCGCGCGACGAGCTGATTGCCGGCGCGCGCGTGGATGTGGCGCCCTACAAGAAGGACCCGGCCGACTTCGTGCTGTGGAAGCCGTCGGCCGACAACCAGGCCGGCTGGCCGAGCCCGTGGGGCCGCGGCCGGCCGGGCTGGCATATCGAGTGCTCGGCCATGAGCGGCGCCCTGCTGGGCGAGACCTTCGATATCCATGCCGGCGGCCTCGACCTCATCTTCCCGCACCACGAGAACGAGATCGCGCAGAGCCGGTGCGCCTTCGGCCATGGCATCATGGCGAAGTACTGGATGCACAACGGCTTCCTCAACATCTCCGGCGAGAAGATGAGCAAGTCGCTGGGCAACTTCCTCACCGTGCACGAGCTGCTGGAGCAGTATCCTGGCGAGGTGATCCGCCTGCTGCTGCTGTCGGCGCACTATCGCCAGCCGCTCGATTTCACCCCGGAGGGGCTGCAGCAGGCCAAGGCGACGCTGGACCACTGGTACAATGCCTTGAGGACGAGCAATCCCGAGCCGGCCGGCAGCGTGCCCAGGACGGTCGAGGAGGCGCTGTCCGACGACCTCAACACGCCGATGGCCATCAGCGCCCTGCACCAGCTCAAGGACCCGGCCGAGCTGAAGGCCGGCGCCCGGGCGCTGGGGCTGCTGCAGCAGGATCCCGAGGCGTGGTTCCGCTGGGCGCCCGCCGGCATGTCCGGCCCCGGCGACGCCGAGATCGAGGCGGCGATCGCCGCCCGGCAGGCCGCCCGCAAGGCGAAGAATTTCAAGGAATCCGATCGGATCCGCGACGAACTTAAGGCCCAGGGTGTGATCCTCGAGGACGGCCCGAAAGGGACCACTTGGAAGCGGGGTTAGCCGCAACCTATTTCTGAGATATTTTCTCTAGTAAGCTGATTTTTATAGATATTATTTCGTGTCCTGGCCCGTTCTGACCTCGGTGGCGTTCCAGCATGAGGGGGCGGGAGGAGCCACAGGCGACGCGGATCGCGCGGAATGCGCAGCGCTGTCCGCCGTCGGCCCCAGCGACCCGGGATGATCCGCCAGATCGCGGAGCTTGGCATCCAACCGTGAATGACGACCACCGGCCGGCCTGCGCCGAGACTCTCGTACCAGAAGAGGCGTTGGCCGCCCGTCGTCGCGACGAAGCTCGCGACAGACCGAGTGGCGACTGGCTGGCATTGCATGAAAGCGTCCTGGCTGGCGACGGGCGATGGGCGCGCCGCGACAGCCGGAGGGTCGAATACCGGCAAGGTAATGGCTTGACGGGCGGCCACTTCGTATTTAACGTTTAGGTTAAATACGAACATGGACACGCTTTCCCAGACCTTCTCGGCCTTGGCCGATCCCACCCGGCGCGCCATCCTGGCGCGGCTGGCCCAGGGCGCCGCCACGGTGGGCGAGCTCGCCGGGCCGTTCGACATGTCGCTGCCCGCGATCTCGCGGCATCTGCGGGTGCTGACGGACGCCGGTCTGATCGAGCGCCATACGGAGGCGCAGTGGCGCCGCTGCACGCTGCGCGGAGAAGGCTTCCGAGCCGCCGCCGACTGGATCGATTTCTACCGCCGCTTCTGGGAGACGCAGTTCGACCAGCTCGACGCTTTCCTCAAGCGCACCGCTTCCGAGCCCGAGCAGGCCCGGCAGAAGGGCAAGAGCAAATCGCGGCGGCGCTCATCGGCTTCCTCGAGCCCTCGGCGCAACACCTCCGGAGGCTGACATGGCAACGCGAGGCACGGCCCGGGAGACGGGGCCGACGAGACCCAACGCAGCGCGATGGAGGCGGCGGGCGCCGAGGCCCGTCCGTCGCGGGCGTGGCGGCGCGATGCCGGCCTTCGCCCGTCCCCTGCCTGTTCGTGCGTTGAAGGGCTGCGATGAGAATTCCGATCGTCCTCTGTCCGGGGTGTGGTGCCATGACCGTCACTGATCTCGATACCCGCACGTTGCGCCTGATGCGCATCTTCGATGCACCGCGCGAGCGTGTGTTCGACGCCTGGGCCGTGCAGGAGCAATTCGTCCAGTGGATGTGCCCGCCGGGCGTCACGATCGACGAATGCGTGATCGACGTGCGGCCCGGCGGCGCCTGGCGCATCCGCGGGCACCACAGCGGCGACCAGGTGTTCGCATCGTCGGGGACGTATCTCGAGGTCGAAAGGCCGGTGCGTCTGGTCTTCACCTGGGCGCACCATGCCGATGGCGACTACGCCAAGCCGCGTGGCCACGAGACCACGGTGAGGATCGAATTGCGTGCGCTGGGCGCCAAGACCGAACTGACGCTGCTGCACGGTCCCTTCGCCGACGATCCGAGCACGGAGCGCCATCGCGAAGGCTGGACCGGGTCGTTCGACAAGCTCGAGGGCTTTCTCAGGAGGACAGCATGACCGACCATCGCATCGTTTCCCACGACGAGTGGATGAAGGCGAGCCAGGGGCTGCTTGCCAAGGAGAAAGAGTTCACCCGGCTGCGCGAGGAGATGGCGCAGGAGCGTCGCGCGCTTCCCTGGGAAAGGGTCGAGAAGGAATACGTCTTCGAGGCGCCGGAGGGTCGCGTCACCCTTGCCGACCTGTTCCAGGGTCGGAGCCAGCTCATCGTGCAGCACTTCATGTTCGGCCCCGACTGGAACGAAGGCTGTCCGGGCTGCTCCTACTGGGCGGACAATTTCAATGGCATCGAGGCCCATCTCGCCGCCCGCGACACGGCGTTCGCGGCTGTGTCGCGAGGGCCGCTGGACAAGCTCCTCGCCTACAAGGAGCGGATGGGCTGGACCTTCCGCTGGGTCTCCTCCCGGGGCAGCGACTTCAACTTCGACTACGGCGTCTCGTTCAGGCCCGATACGCCGCAGCCGGCGTACAACTTCGATACCGCGACGGTGAAGGGCGAGGAGATGCCGGGCGTCACGGCGTTCCGGAGCGAGGACGGCGTCGTCTACCGCACCTATTCGACCTACGCGCGCGGGCTCGACCTGCTGAACGGCGCCTACCATCTGCTCGACATCACCTCGAAGGGGCGCGACGAGGCCGGTCTGCCGTTCTCGATGGCCTGGGTCCGCCGTCACGACCAGTACTGAGACCGGAAGGGGCGCCGCCGGCTTACTGCGGACCTGTTCCTGGTGCCGATCTTCTTCTACTTTCCGGAGATCGAGGAGTTGAAGGCGCTGGGAAACGCCTCACCTCATCGCATGCGCTGAGCGCGCGAGATAGGCGCCCGGCCGAGCGTCAAGGCGACCGATCCTCAATTCCGGGAGGCTCAACCGATGACTCACACCGCGATCTGGCACGGCAAGGTGATCGCCGCGAGCGACCGCACGCTGGAGGTGGGCGGCTACGTCTATTTCCCGCGCGAGTCGGTGCAGATGGAACTGCTGACGGCGTCGGCCAGGACGGCCGACGATCTCAAGTGTCCGCACGGGGTGCGGTTCTACGACCTCGCCGACGGCGGCGCCGTCAGCAAGCGCGCCGCCTGGTCCTACGAGGCCCCTCAGCCCGCGATGAAGCCGGTCGACCACTGGATCGGCTTCTGGGAGGACGTCGAGATAAAGTAGGCGTTACTTCGCCGGCGTGATCGCCGTCACCAGCAGGGGGGTGGCGATCCCGATCACGACATCGCCCACCTTGATCTTCTTCAGCATGTCCTGCTTGGCGATCGAGGTCGCGGCCAGCGTGCGGACCTGCCCGCCGCGCGGATCGATCAGCGACACCTTGTTGGCGGCCAGATCGACGCCCACGACCACCATCGTGAAGCGGCCCGACTCGATATCGGACGCGTTGAGGCCCGTCGCCTCGTTGCGCGCCTGATGGGAACCGGGGCCCTTCTGGCGCAGGTTCAGGAGCGTGATCACCTCGTTGTAGGTGATGTCGGCGGTCGAGCCGTCCTCGATCGCATCGAGATTGTGAACCTTTTCGGAGACTGCCGATTCGTGCAGCCGCCCGTTGGAAGTGGTGAACGCCACCGTCCGCGTCTCGGGATCGACCGTCTCGACCGTGGCACGGACCGTCACCGTATTGGCGAACGACACGCCGGCACGAGGAACAGCCTGCAAGGTGCCCTGCGCACTCGCCGGCAGGACGGACGCCAGCGTCAGCGTAGCGGCGACCAGCGACATGCCAGCGGCCCACTTGAACGAACGCATCATCATCGACGGGTACCCCCAATGGAACTCTAACGCCCGCGGACAATAACGATCAGATTCGGCAGCGCAATCCTCGATCAGAGCGCCCACTCCACAGGCGCCAGTGTAATTTTATTATGTTCTGGTGCTGTCAATCGTTTCATTTCGTGTTTTGTGCATTGCAATCTCGCAGCCGCAACAATAGGCTTGGTCCAACTAATTCGGAGGAGCCATTACCATGACCGTTGTCGCTTTCGCAGCGCGACCTCACCCGACGGCCAACCAGCCCAAGAAGGATCTCTACGAGGTCGGGGAGATTCCGCCGCTCGGGCATGTGCCGAAGAATATGTATGCTTGGGTCATCCGGCGCGATCGTCACGGCCCGCCCGAGCAGTCCATGCAGCTCGAGGTCGTCCCGACCCATACGATCGGCGAGGACGAGGTGCTGGTTCTCGTGATGGCCGCGGGCGTCAACTACAACGGCGTCTGGGCCGGCCTCGGGATTCCGATCTCGCCGTTCGACGTCCACAAGCAGCCCTTCCACATCGCCGGCTCCGACGCGGCCGGAATCGTCTGGGCGGTCGGCGCCAAGGTGAAGCGCTGGAAGGTGGGCGACGAGGTCGTCATCCACTGCAACCAGGACGACGGCGACGACGAGGAGTGCAACGGCGGCGATCCGATGTTCTCCACCAGCCAGCGCATCTGGGGTTACGAGACGCCCGACGGCTCGTTCGCCCAGTTCTGCCGGGTGCAGGCGCGCCAGCTCATGAGGCGGCCGCAGCATCTCACCTGGGAGGAGAGCGCCTGCTACACGCTCACGCTGGCGACCGCCTATCGCATGCTGTTCGGCCATCGTCCGCACATCCTGCGGCCGGGCCACAACGTGCTGGTGTGGGGCGCGGCGGGCGGCATCGGCTCGATGGCGGTGCAGCTCATCGCCACTGCCGGCGCCAACGCCATCGGCGTGATCTCCGATCCTTCCAAGAAGGATTTCGTGATGTCGCTCGGCGCGCGCGGCGTCGTCAACCGCAACGACTACGACTGCTGGGGCCAGCTTCCCGACGTCGACGACCAGAAGACCTACGCCGAGTACATGAAGCGGGTGCGCAAGTTCGGCGCCGGCATCTGGGAGATCACCGGCAAGGGCAACGACGTCGACTTCGTGTTCGAGCATCCCGGCGAGCAGACCTTCCCGGTATCCTGCTTCATCGTGAAGCGCGGCGGCATGGTGGTCTTCTGCGCCGGCACCACCGGCTACAACCTCACCATGGACGCCCGCTTCGTGTGGATGCGCCAGAAGCGCATCCAGGGCAGCCATTTCGCCAACCTCCTGCAGGCGAGCCAGGCCAACCAGCTCGTGATCGAGCGGCGCGTCGATCCCTGCATGAGCGAGGTGTTCGACTGGGCCGACATTCCCAAGGCCCATACCAAGATGTGGAAGAACCAGCACAAGCCCGGGAATATGGCGGTCCTCGTTTCCGCCAAGCGCCCCGGCATGCGCACCCTGGAAGACGCTCTGGAAGACTGAATACTGATGATCGTGAAGGACCTGCTCCGCCTCGTCGCCGAGGCGGAGGGCGATGCCGAGGCCTATGAGGTCACGGCACGCGAAGCCGTTCGCAAGCTGGTGGCGCCGAAGGGGAAGGTCGATCCGGCCCTCCTGGAGCGCGAGCAGTTCGCCGCCCATGGCTATGCCTGGATGGCGACCTATGTCGCCGCGCTGCGCCAGATGCGGCGCTGGGGCGAGACCCATGCTCAGGGCGAACTCGAGCAACTGATCCTGCAGGTGGCGTTCGGCGAATATCTCGCCCAGCTCAAGGGCGGCATCGCCATCAGCCAGGTCGAGATCGTGCGGCCCGCCGATCTCGGCCTCGACGGCACGGTGTTCGATACCCCGGCGGTGAATGCCCTGATCGCGGCCAACACGCCGGCCGCGCGCGGCCGCATCGCGGAGCTGATCACCGACGGCCTGGAGACCGGCAACTTCGGTGCCCTCGGCCTCGATGACGAGGCGCTGGAGGAAGTGCGCCGCCAGTTCCGCCGCTTCGTCGAAGCCGAGGTGATGCCGCATGCGCACGGCTGGCATCTGCGCGACGAGCTGATCCCGCTGCCGGTGGTGCAGAAGATGGCCGAGCTGGGCGTCTTCGGCCTCACCGTGCCGGAAGAGTGGGGCGGGCTCGGCATGGGCAAGCTGGCCATGTGCGTCGTCACCGAGGAACTGTCGCGCGGCTATATCGGCGTCGGCTCGCTGGGCACGCGCTCGGAGATCGCGGCCGAGCTGATCCGCGCCGGCGGCACCGAGGAGCAGAAGAGGAAGTATCTCGGCCGCATCGCCTCGGGCGAGATCCTGCCGACCGCGGTCTTCACCGAGCCGAACACCGGCTCCGATCTCGCCAGCCTGCGCACGCGCGCGGTGCGCGACGGCGAGGTCTACCGGATCCAGGGCAACAAGACCTGGATCACCCACGCCGCCCGCGCCGACATCATGACCCTGCTGGCGCGCAGCGACGCGAGCAAGCCGGGCTACCAGGGCCTGTCCATGTTCCTGGCCGAGAAGCCGCGCGGCGACGAGACCGAGCCGTTCCCGGCCAAGGGCATGAGCGGCGGCGAGATCCGCGTGCTCGGCTATCGCGGCATGAAGGAATACGAGATCGGCTTCGACGGCTTCGAGGTGCCGGCGGAGAACCTGCTGGGCGGCAAGGAAGGGCAGGGCTTCAAGCAGCTCATGGCCACTTTCGAGAGCGCGCGCATCCAGACCGCGGCGCGTGCCGTCGGCGTGGCGCAGAACGCGCTCGAACTGGGGCTGCGCTATGCCAAGGAGCGCATCCAGTTCGCCAAGCCGCTCTATGCCTTCCCGCGCGTCGCCGGCAAGATCGCCTGGATGGCGGTCGAGACCATGATCGCCCGCCAGCTCACCTATTTCGCCGCGCGTGAGAAGGACAGCGACCGGCGCTGCGATATCGAGGCCGGCATGGCCAAGCTGCTGGCCGCGCGCGTGGCCTGGAGCAACGCCGACAATGCGCTGCAGGTCCATGGCGGCAATGGCTACGCGATGGAATATCCGGTCAGCCGCGTCCTGTGCGATGCCCGCATCCTCAACATCTTCGAGGGCGCCGCCGAGATCCAGGCCCAGGTGGTCTGCCGCGGCCTGATCGACGGCCGCAACTGACCTCGATCGGCTCTTCCGACACCGCTCTGGCACCCCGGCCGGAGCGGCTTGGTTACTAAAAGTAACGTTTTTAAAAAGGGAAATAAAAAGGAAACGGCCCCCGAGGGCCGTCGCTGTGCAGCCGCCATGCTTGATCCGGCCCGCCGCCCATCCGGGCTTGTCCGGCGTCTCCCATGGCCCCCGCGCTTCGGCTTCCGCCCAGGTCCGGGTCCCGACCGCATTATTGCGTATTTCGCAATTGCGGTAAAGCAAAGCCGGCTTCTGCCGGAGCGGGCTTCGCCTGTGCGCGGCCTTTCTAGGCCCGCTTGTCCGCCACCTTCACGCCCATGACCTTCTTGGGCGGATATTTCTTGAACGTCGCGAGGTGGTTGCGCAGGCCGAGCTGGAAGGCCTCGATGTAGGCGAGCTTGCGCGTCAGGTAGTTGTGCTGCTCTTTGGGGTCCAGATAGAGGTTGTAGAGGCGGGGATAGGCGAAGCGTTCCAGCACGCCGGTGAAGCCGCCGGTGCCGAAGGCGTCGGTGGCGTCGTCGCTGGTCGCCGACAGCACCATCTTGTATTCGCCGCAGCGCATGCCGGAGAAGGTCTGCGACAGCCAGTAGTAGTGATACTTGCGATTCGAGAGGCCGTCGGGCGCCAGCAGGAAGCTGGTCTGATCGACGCCGTCGATATAGCGGTCGCCCGGCATCAGCTCGCTGGCGCCGGCGAGCGCCAGTGCGGTCGGCAGGATGTCGTTGAAGTCGAACAGGCCGTCGCTCTGGCGGCCGGCCTCGATCATGCCCGGCCAGACCATCAGTCCCGGCACGCGTACGCCGCCTTCCCAGGTCGAGCCCTTGGCGCAGCGGAACGGCGTGAAGGCGGCGTCGGGCCAGGTCTCCATGTGCGGCCCGTTGTCCGACGAGACGAAGATCAGCGTGTCCTCGAGCTGGCCCGACTCGCGCAGCGCGGCAATCAGGCGGCCCATGATGTCGTCGAGCTCGATCAGCGTATCCTTGTAGGGGTGCCGGGCCGGCGACTTGCCGAGGAACTTCTCGTGCGGATAGTTGTCGAAGTGGGCGCCGCGCGTGCAGTGATAGAGCAGCCACGGCTTGTCGCTCTTCGCCTGTTCCTTGATGAAGGTCTCCGAATAGGCGCACCACTTCTCGTCGAGCAGCGAGAGGACGGGGATCGTCACCTCCTCGACATTGGTGGCGGGCTGGCCCTTCTTCGCGTGCACGAAGCAGCGGTTGAAGGGCATGTTCTTCACCCATTCGGTGCGGGCGTCGGAGTAGACGATCTCCGGGAAGAAATGCGGATCGCGCCACTCGGTGTACATGTCCGACACCGACAGGAAGCCGTAGAAGTCGTCGTAGCCGACATACTGCGGCTGCGATTCGAGGTTCTCGCCGATATGCCACTTGCCGACCGCCTGCGTGGTGTAGCCGGCCTTCGACAGCAGCTCCGGCAGCGTGACCTCGCCCTGCAAGCCGCCCGGCTCGCCGTACATCGGCGGGCGGTGCAGGCCGTGGCGGTTGGGCACGCGCCCGGTATGCAGCGTGGCGCGCGACGGCGAGCAGGACGGTTCCGAATAGCACGAGGTGAGCTGCAGGCCCTGGCGCGCCAGGCGGTCGAACGTGGGCGTCGGCGCGCCGACGGCGACACCGCCGCCGTAGCAGCCGAAATCGCCCCAGCCGACATCGTCCATCAGGAACACCAGGATGTTCGGCTTCTTCTTGCGCGCCCTGAGCTTGCGGCGCGCGACCTCGACATCGGCCGCGTGCACGAACGCAGGCTCGAGGTGATCGGCCACGCGCACGGCCGGCGTGGCAATCGGATCGAATGTCGTCATGTCTCGTTTCCCCCGAATCTGCCTGCTTCAGCAGGTACCTTTATCCGACCATCCTAGCGTGGCCTTTGGTGCGGTGACCATGGCCGCGCGACGTGCGGGTTGGACGTGACACCGGTCCGCGGAAGCGGTGTCCGTCTGTCCGCTTATGGAGCAACTGGATGATGACCCGCTGTTCCGCCGGTTGGTCGGCCTGGCGATGGATGCGCCGGTCTGGGATGCCGGCACGTTCAGCAACGATCGCGACCGGGTTGCTTGACATGCCCGACGGCCTGCGCAATTGGCCTCAGCCGCTGCGCCGGCAGCGCGGGTTCGCTAAGCTTGTTCGCTCACTCCAGCGGTAGGACACCACCATGAGCATTCGCGTCGGCATTGTCGGGATCAGCGGTTTCGGCGGCGGCGAGGCGATGCGCCTGGTCGCGAGCCACCCGTCGTTCGAGCTGGTCTACGCTGCGGGCGAGGGCAGCGCCGGCAGCCGGTTGGTGGACCGCTTCCCCGGTGTACCGGCCAGGCTGGCCGGGCTGGTGATCGAGAAGTGGGATCCTGCGAGCCTGCCGAAGCTCGACGTGCTGTTCGCGTCGCTTCCCACGGGCGCTTCGGCCGACGCACTTGCGCGCGTCCCCAAGGACGTGAAGATCGTCGATATCGGCGGCGACCACCGCTACGTCGAGGGTTGGGCGTACGGCCTGGCCGACGTCTGGCCCGCCGAGATCGAGGGCAAGAGCCGCGTCGCCAACCCCGGCTGCTACCCCGCGGCGACGCTGACCGCGCTGGCGCCGCTGCTGGCCGGCAAGCTGATCGAGCCTGGCAACATCGTGATCGACGTCAAGACCGGCATCTCCGGGGCCGGCCGCGGCGGCGCCGACAGCAGGTTCAGCTACGCCGAGAGCAACGAGAACCTGGTGCCCTACGGCCTGCTCAAGCACACCCACATGCCCGAGATCGCCAAGACGATCGAGCGGCTGAGTGGCGGCAGCGCGGCCGGACTGGTGTTCACGCCACACTTGATACCGATGACCCGCGGCGTCCTCGCCACGATTTACTGCCGCGGCCGCGCCACCACGGCTGAGTGCCTGGACGCGGCCCGGCGCTTCTACGACGGGCGGCCGTTCGTCCGCGTGACCGACAAGCCGCCGCAGACCAAATGGGCGACCGGCTCGAACCTCGCGTTCGTCAGCTATGCGGCGGATCCGGAGCGCAGCCTGGTGATCGCGATGGGCGTGGTCGACAATCTCGGCAAGGGCGCGGCCGGTCAGGCGGTGCAGAATGCGAACCTGATCTGCGGCCTGCCCGAAACCGCAGGGCTGGACGGCGTGCCCGTCTGGCCATGAAGTTTTGTGCGAGGCCGTAACTCACCGAGTATGGGCCCGTAGAAGCGCCTCGCTTCTCCCCCGACCCGGATGCCCGGCTTTACAGGAAGTCGCCGGGTACGGGGGCGACGCTTTGCTTCGAAAAGAAAACCGTTCCGGCTCGAAG
>JAFEFG010000043.1 GCA_018240685.1 Pseudomonadota bacterium
CGGCGGCGGAAAGGCCGAACGTCGGGTTGTAGATGCGCATCGGGGGATCCTCCTCAATTCTTCTTAAGGGCCGCCACAACGGCATGAGCCGCGCGCTGACCATCGGCAATGGCGTCTGCGAGATACCGGCGCGAACCCGCCCGCACGTCGCCCACGGCGAAGACCGTCGGCGCCGAGGTACGTCCTTCGGCATCGGCAACGATATGCCCTGCAGCGTCGCGCGCAAGCGAATCCGGCACAAATTCCGCAGCGGGAGATTCGCCGACATAGACGAAGACCGCATTGGCCGGGATGGTCCTGCGGCCGTCGCTTGTCTCGACGGTGACGGATTGCAGGCCGTCGCTTCCTTCGAGGCCGACGATTCGTCCCATGACGCGGCCGGCATCCGACGAGCCTTGCCCGGCGGTCGCGTCGATCACGGTGATCTTGCCCGCGAGGCCGGCCAATTCCCTGGCCTCGATCTCTGCCCAGCCGTCGGCGCCGGCGATCACCACCGGCAGCCCGGCATAGAGTGGACCGTCGCAGTGCGCGCAGTGGGAAATGCCGCGGCCTTCGTACTCGGCCTCGTTGGGCAGGCCGAGCGTGCCCTTGTTGAGGCCGGTGGCAATGACGATCGCCCGGCCGGTGTGCTTCTCGCCGTCGGCGGTTTCGACCGTCCAGGCGTCGCCGGCCGAAAGCCCGGCGACTTCGCCGAAGCCGATCTCGACGCCGGCGACGGCCGCGTCGTCGGTCAGCCGGGCGGCAACGTCAGGACCGTTCTCGGCTTCGTCGGCATCGTGCAGTTCGCCGAGATTTATGAGCTGGCCGCCAGGGGCGAGCTTGTCCAGGCACAGAACCTTGAGGCCGGCGCGAGCCGCCTCGGTTGCAGCGGTAAGGCCGGCCGGTCCCGCGCCGACGACGATCAGATCGTAGGAAGGAGTGGTGTTCATCGCCGCCGACTATAGCACTCAGCGGCCCTTGAACACGGGTTTGCGCTTCTCGATGAAGGCGCGCATCGCTTCTTTCGAATCTTCCGTCGCCTGGAGCGCCACGGTCATGTTTTGCTCAAAGCGATAGCCGTCACGCAATGTCATTTCCTCGATTGTGTTCAGGGCGTGCTTGGCGGTGACGCTCGCGATCGGGCTCTTGGCGGCAATCTGGCGGGCAAGGTCCATCGCCGTGGCCATCAGCTGGTCGTCGGGAACGCAGGCCTCGACGACGCCGAGCCGATACATTTCCGGGCCGGAGACGCGATAGCCGGTGAGCATCATCCGGCGCGCCCGCGAATGGCCGAACAGGCGCATGGCGTGCCGGCCGCCCCCCATCAGGCCGACATCGATCTCCGGCAGCCCCAGCGACGCGCTTTCGCCGGCCACGAGAATGTCGCACGAGGCAGCCACGCCGAGGCCGGCTCCCAAGGCGGGGCCGTTGATGGCCGCGATCACCGGCTTGCGGCACTCGAGGATCGAGTGGAAGCATTCGCGGGCGTAGCGCATGCCGCGCCAGGCGTCGCCGGGACCACGCTGCTGGGTGGCGCGCGCCTTGATATCGACCCCGGCGCAGAAGCACTTGCCCTTGCCGGTCAGGACAGCGACCCGGACCTCGTCCATGTCGGACAGGCGGTCGAAAACCCGGATCATCTCGTCCTGGAAGTCGGCGTTCTGGGCGTTGACCGGCGGGTTATCCATGGTCACGACGGCGATATGGTCCGCGATTTGCACATGGATCATCTTGAGATCGTCCATTTTCTCCTCCCTGTGGACGCTCTCCACGTTACACTGGCGCCCAACAATGAAGGCGTCGTAGAGCGCAGAGAAGGGGGTAGGCAAGCGGATGGCGTATTTTTCGCAGCAGCTCATCAACGCCATCACACTTGGGGCAATCTACGGCCTGATCGCCATCGGCTATACGATGGTCTACGGCATCATCGGCATGATCAACTTCGCTCATGGTGAAGTGTTCATGATCGGGGCCTTCATTTCCCTGATCGGATTCATGATCTGCAGCCTGCTGGGAATAGGCTCCGCACCGCTCGCCATCCTGCTCGTGCTGCTGCTGGCGATGGCCTTCACTGCGGTTTACGGCTGGGCGATCGAGCGGCTGGCCTACCGTCCCTTGCGGGGGTCGTTCCGGCTCGCGCCCCTGATCTCCGCCATCGGCGTGTCGATTGTCCTGCAGAACTACGTCCAGCTCGCCCAGGGCGCGCGTCCCAAGCCCGGTGGCCAGATCGTGTCGGGCGGCTACAACCTCTTTAGCGCCGACGGCTTCGACGTTCGCGTGACCTGGTTGCAGATCATCATCGTCGCCGTGACGCTCGTGCTGATGACCGGCTTTACCTGGGTGATCGCGAGGACTCCGCTCGGGCGGCAGCAAAGGGCATGCGAGCAGGACATGAAGATGGCGGCGCTGCTCGGCGTGAACGTCAACAAGACCATCTCGCTTACCTTCGTGATGGGTGCGGCCCTGGCCGCCGTGGCCGGGATGCTGTTCCTCATGTACTACGGCGTGATCGATTTCTTCATCGGCTTCCTCGCCGGGATCAAGGCCTTCACCGCGGCAGTGCTGGGCGGCATCGGCTCGCTGCCGGGCGCCATGTTGGGAGGCCTGCTGATTGGGCTGATCGAGGTGTTCTGGGCCGGCTATTTCTCGAGCGAATACAAGGACGTTGCCGTCTTTGCGATCCTCGTCCTGGTGCTGATCTTCCGACCGACCGGCTTGCTTGGCAAACCGGAGATCGAGAAGGTCTGAGAGGATGGGGCCGCGTCTGCCTGCTCTACTGAAGGATGCGGCGCTGACCGCATTTGTCGCCGCTGCCCTGGGCCTCTTCATCGTCGGCTTCCGGACCGTCGACATCGGATCGACCAAGGGGCTCTCGTTCGACTATCAGTTCGTCGATCTCGCCATCGCGGTGGCGGCGATCTTCGTTGGACGCCTCGGCCTGTCGATGGCGGCGGAAGGGCAGCGCTGGCCGGCCCTGATCCTCGGCGGCATCCTCGGGGTAGTCGGCGTATCGTCCGTCAATCTGCCGTCCACTTTCCTTCATTGGTTCGTCGGCTTGGCTGGGCTCCTGGTCATCGGCCGCACGCTCTGGCCCTCGGCCGATCGCGCCCTTTCGCGGGCCCGGCAATCCCCGGGCGGCAGGACGGTCGGGCGGATCGGCGCCCGGTGGCTGGGCGGGATCCTGCTGGCATGCGCCTTTCTCATGCCAATGATGCCGTTTGCAGACCAGAAGACGATGGATCTCGGCGTGCTGATCCTGACCTACGTGATGCTGGGTTGGGGGCTCAACATCGTGGTCGGCCTCGCGGGCCTGCTCGACCTCGGCTATGTCGCCTTCTATGCCGTCGGCGCCTACTCCTATGCGCTGCTGAGCACCCAGTATGGACTGGGATTCTGGTCGGTGCTGCCGCTCGCCGGCGCATTCGCCGCCACGTTCGGACTGGTTCTGGGCTTCCCGGTTCTGCGGCTGCGCGGCGACTATCTGGCCATCGTGACGCTGGGCTTCGGCGAGATCATCCGTCTGGTGCTGATCAATTGGGTCGACCTGACCAACGGACCGGCGGGTGTCGGCGATATCCCGGGGCCGACGCTGTTCGGCGCGGTGTTCGCGGAGACTGCGCCTCCAGGGCACAGGACCTTCTCGCAGATGACAGGCATTCCTTTCGACGGGACCCAGCGCCTGATCTTTCTCTATTACATCATCCTGGGCTTGGCGCTGATCACCAACCTCTTCGCGTTGCGGATGCGTCGGCTGCCCGTCGGACGGGCCTGGGAGGCGTTGCGAGAGGACGAGATCGCCTGCCGCGCCCTGGGCCTCAATCCGACCAACATCAAGCTGACCGCCTTCGCCATCGGCGCGATGTTCGCGGGATTTGCCGGCTCCTTCTTTGCCGCCAAGCAGCGCTTCATCAGCCCCGAGAGCTTCGTCTTCATCGAATCGGCGATCATCCTCGCCATCGTCGTGCTGGGCGGCATGGGCAGCCAGATCGGCGTCGTGCTCGCCGCCGTGCTGCTGATTGGCCTGCCAGAGTGGTTCCGCGATCTCGGCAACTACCGCATGCTCGTCTTCGGGTTGGCCATGGTGCTGATCATGGTCTTCCGGCCGCGTGGCCTGATCGCGCACCGTGAGCCGTCGGTGCGTCTGCACGCCGCGCCGCCCGGAGGCGGCGGATGAGCGCGGTGCCGCCCCTGATCGACGTCGAGCACCTCACGATGCGGTTCGGCGGGCTGCTGGCGGTGGACGATGTGTCGTTCAGCGCCCGGCCGCGGGAGATCACGGCCATCATCGGCCCGAACGGCGCCGGCAAGACGACGGTCTTCAACTGCATCACCGGCTTCTACAAGCCGAGTTCGGGACGCCTCACGCTGAGGGGCGATCGCGAATACCTGCTCGAGCGCATGCTGGGGCATGAGATCGGGCAGAAGGCGAAGGTGGCGCGCACGTTCCAGAACATCCGCCTTTTCCCCGGCATGACGGTGCTGGAGAACCTGATGGTCGCGCAGCACAACAAGCTGATGCAGGCCTCGGGCATGAGCATCTACGGCCTGCTCGGCCTCAGGCGCTATCGCGTGGCCGAGGCCGACGCGATCGAGCTGGCGCGGGGGTGGCTGGAGCGCATCGGCCTGACGGTGGACGCGGATCGTCCGGCCGGCGAGCTTCCCTATGGAGCGCAGCGCCGTCTCGAGATCGCACGGGCCATGTGCACGGCGCCGTGCCTGCTGTGCCTGGACGAGCCGGCAGCCGGCCTCAACCCGCGTGAATCGGGGGCGCTCAACGATCTTCTGCTCTCGATCAGGGACCGCGAAGGCATCGGGGTACTGCTGATCGAGCACGACATGAGCGTGGTGATGAAGATCTCCGATCATGTCGTCGTTCTCGATTACGGCCGCAAGATTGCGGAGGGCGCGCCGGAAGAGGTGAAGCGCGATCCGGCGGTGATCCGCGCCTATCTCGGCACCGACGCAGGCGGGGCCGATGCCTGACCAGAACATTCTTGAAGTGCGGGAGATTGCCACCTTCTACGGTGCCATCCAGGCGCTGCATGGTGTGGACCTCGATGTCGCGAAGGGTGAGATCGCGACTCTGATCGGCGCGAACGGCGCGGGCAAGTCGACGCTCCTGATGACGATCTGTGGCAGCCCTAGGGCGCAGTCCGGCTCGATCCGCTTCGACGGCGAGGAGATCGTCAAGCTGCCGACTCACGAAATCGTCCGGCGCGGCGTTGCGCAAGTGCCCGAAGGCCGGCGCATCTTCCCGCGGATGAGCGTGTTCGAGAACCTGCAGATGGGGGCCACGATCTCCGATCCGGCGCACTTCAAGCAGGACATCGAACGGGTGTTCGCGATGTTCCCACGGCTGGCGGAGCGGCGCGAGCAGCGCGGCGGCACGCTCTCCGGCGGTGAGCAGCAGATGCTCGCGATCGGCCGTGCGCTCATGAGCCGGCCCCGGCTGCTCCTGCTCGACGAGCCGTCGCTCGGCCTTGCGCCCCTGGTCGTCCAGCAGATCTTCGAGGCGATCGGCCGGATCGCGCGCGAGGAGGGGGTCACGATCTTCCTGGTCGAGCAAAACGCCTATCATGCGCTGCGCCTGGCCAACCGCGGCTACGTGCTGGTCAACGGTCGCGTCCGGCTGAGCGGCACCGGCGCCGAGCTGCTGGCCAACGCCGAGGTCCGGGCCGCATATCTTGAGGGCGGCCAGACATGAGCCCTGTCGATATCTTCGCCTTCGACTGGCTGGGCGACACGCTCTTCAACGTCGCCCTGTTCAATCTCGTCCTTGTCGGGCCGGCATCGTTTGCTGCCGGCCACGCCGTGGCCATTGCGTGGCGCAAGTGGAATCGGCTCCTCCTGTACGCCGCGCTTCTTTCGGCGGGACTCAGGTTCCTGGACTATGCCCTGGCGAACGGTGAGTTGTGGTCGCTTGGCGGGTTCGCGCTGGGGTGGGCGGTGCAACTCGCGATCGCCGCTTTCGGCTATCGCCTGACGCGCACGCGCCAGATGGTCCGGCAGTATCCATGGCTCTACAGGCGCAAAGGCTTGCTGGGCTGGGAGGAGCGGCACTAAGCTGCTTCATCGTTCCTCGAACGTGGGGGCTCAAATGAGGGAGACTGGCATGAAGAGGATTTACGGCGCGGTCGCCGTTGCTGCCATCGCGATGATGGCGGTTCCGGCATTTGCGCAGATCAAGATCGGTTCTGCCGGTCCGATGACTGGCCAGTATGCCGCCTTCGGTGAGCAGCTGAAGCGGGGCGCGCAGATGGCGGTGGACGAGATCAACGCGGCAGGTGGCGTCAATGGCCAGAAGCTCGAACTGCTGATGGGCGACGATGCCTGCGATCCCAAGCAGGCGACGGCGGTGGCGAACAAGATGGTGTCGGACAAGGTGGTGTTCGTGGCCGGGCACTTCTGCTCCGGTTCGTCGATTCCGGCCTCTGACATCTACAAGGAAGGCAAGATCCTGCAGATCACGCCGGCCTCGACCAATCCCAAGCTGACCGACGATGCTTTCGCCAAGGGCAACACCACGGTGTTCCGCACCTGCGGCCGCGACGACGTGCAGGGGACGACGGTCGGAAACTACATCCTGAAGAATATGCCCAAGGCCCGCGTTGCGATCCTCCAGGACAAGTCAGCCTACGGCAAGGGCGTCGCGGACGAGACCAAGAAGACCCTCAACAAGGGCGGCATGCGCGAGGTGATGTACGAGGCCTACAACGACAGCGACAAGGACTTCACCGCGCTCATCAACAAGATGAAGCGGGACAAGGTCGATATGATCGTGCTCGGCGGCTACCACACGGCGGCGGCGCTCATCATCAAGCAGGCGAAGGAGCAGGGGCTGCCGACCAAGATGGTGGGTTTCGACGCGCTCGAGACCGCGGAATTCTACCAGCTGGGCGGCGCGGCGACGAACGGCGTGCTGATGTCGTTCCCGCCCAAGGCGGAGGACGATCCCAAGAATGCCGCCTTGGTGAAGAAGTTCCGCGACGCCAAGTACAATCCTGAAGGCTACACGCTCTTCAGCTATGCGGCCGTGAAGGTCTGGGCGGACGCTGCCAACAAGGCGAAGTCGACCGATCCGGCGGCCGTCGCGGCGGCGCTGCGGAGCCAGACCTACGACTCGGCAGTCGGCAAGCTCGCTTTCGATCAGAAGGGCGACATCAAGAATCCCGTCTACGACATCTACGTCTGGAAGGACGGCAAGTCGGCGCCGATCGGCAAGTAAGCCCGGTGACGCAGAGGCAGAAGAGGCCCGGCAGCGATGCCGGGTCTTTTCGTTTGCGAATCAACGTCTTGTGGCCTCCCTCCTATGCTTTGGGGGGACCGTGACATCTCTGCGCCGGATATGGTATCCGGGACTCAACAGCTAGAGGGGATTGTTCAGCGGATGGCTGCGGCCACGATCGCCGTCGCGTCGGATCATGCCGGCTTCGACTTGAAGGAGATTCTCAAGCGCGATCTGCAGGCTGCAGGTCACGATGTGCTTGATCTCGGCACCAATTCCACCACTTCGGTGGACTATCCGGATTTCGGTCAGGCCATGGCCGATGCCATCGCCTCGGGCCGGGCCGGCCGGGGGGTGCTGGTCTGCGGCAGCGGCATCGGCATTTCCATTGCCGCCAATCGCAACCCCAAAGTACGTGCAGCTCTCGCGCACGATGTCGTCTCGGCGCGGCTGTCCCGCGAACACAACGATGCCAATGTCGTGGCCTTCGGCCAGCGCTTGATCGACGTTGAGACGGCACGCGAGGCGTTGCAGGTGTTTCTTTCGACCCCGTTCGAAGGCGGCCGGCATGCCGGTCGCGTAGCCAAGCTTTCGAAGGAAGTGTGACATGAGCCAAGCCGCCTCCAAGACAGAGGATGCCCCGCAGCCGATGTTCGTCCAGAGCCTAGCGGAGGCCGATCCGGCCGTCTTCGCGGCGGTGAAGGGGGAACTCGAGCGCCAGCGCAATCAGATCGAGTTGATCGCCTCCGAAAACATCGTGTCGCGAGCGGTGCTCGAGGCGGCGGGCTCGGTCCTCACCAACAAGTATGCCGAGGGCTATCCGGGGCGCCGCTACTACGGTGGTTGCGAGGAAGTCGACAAGGCCGAGCAGCTCGCCATCGAGCGCGCCTGCGAGCTTTTCAATTGCTCGTTCGCCAACGTCCAGCCGCATTCGGGGGCGCAGGCAAACCAGGCGGTTTTCATGGCGCTCCTGAAGCCGGGCGACACTTTCCTCGGCATGGCGCTGGACCAGGGTGGACATCTCACCCATGGCTCGCCCGCCAACCAGTCGGGCAAGTGGTTCAAGGTACTGTCCTACGGCGTGAAGCCCGACACGCATCTGATCGACTACGAGCAGATGGAGGAGATCGCCCGTCGCGACCGCCCGAAGCTGATCATCGCCGGCGCCTCGGCCTATTCGAGGCAGATCGACTGGGCACGGTTCCGCAAGGTTGCCGACGAGATCGGTGCCTACTTCATGGTCGATATGGCGCACTATGCCGGTCTCGTGGCCGGCGGCGCCTATCCCAGCCCGCTGCCGCATGCTCATGTCGTGACGACCACGACGCACAAGACGTTGCGCGGCCCGCGCGGCGGCATGGTGCTGTCGGTCGATCCGGAAATCGGCAAGAAGATCAATTCGGCGGTGTTCCCCGGTCTCCAGGGCGGTCCGCTGATGCACATCATCGCTGCCAAGGCGGTGGCCTTCGGCGAGGCGCTGCGGCCGGAATTCAAGGCCTATGCGCAGCGGACCGTGGACAATGCCAGGGCGCTGGCTTCCGCGCTTACGGAGCGGGGCCTCAAGATCGTCTCCGGCGGGACGGACAGCCACGTGATGCTGGTCGATTTGCGTCCGAAGAAGGCGACCGGCGTTGCCGCCGAGAAAGTGCTCGACCGCGCCGGGATCACCGCGAACAAGAACAGCATCCCGGGCGATCCGGAGAAGTTCACCGTCACCTCCGGCGTGCGTTTGGGATCGCCCGCCGGCACGACGCGCGGCTTCGGCGTGGCCGAGTTCCGCCAGATCGGTCACCTGATCGCCGACGTGCTTGACGGCATTGCCAAGAACGGCCCGGAGGGGGATGCCCAGGTCGAGGCGCAGGTTCGCGGCATGGTCCGCGAGCTCTGCGCACGCTTTCCAATCTACCGCGACTGACATAGCGCCAACGACATAACAGGGGGACCGAATGCGCTGTCCATTCTGCGGTCACGAGGACACCCAGGTTAAGGACTCGAGACCGACCGACGACAATTCCGCGATCAGGCGGCGGCGCTATTGCCCGTCCTGCGGCTCGCGCTTCACGACCTTCGAACGGGTGCAGCTGCGCGAGCTGACGGTCGTCAAGAAGAATGGCCAGCGCGTGGCGTTCGACCGCGACAAGCTCGCGCGCTCGATCTCCGTCGCCTGCCGCAAGCGTCCCGTGGATCCCGAGCGCATCGAGCGCGTGGTGAACGGCATCGTTCGGCGCCTGGAAAGCTCCGGCGAGAGCGAGATACCCTCGACGCAGATCGGTGAGCTGGTGATGGATGCACTGCGGGCGCTCGATCCGGTCGCCTATGTGCGCTTCGCCTCGGTTTATCGCAATTTCCGCGAGGCCAAGGATTTCGAGGAATTCATCTCGGACCTGGCCGAGACGAACTTCAAGGATTGATGCGATGATGCGCGCGGCGCTCGCGCTGGCGCGCCGATCCCTGGGGCGCACCTGGCCGAATCCGGCTGTAGGCTGCGTGATCGTCCGCGACGGCCGGGTGGTCGGCCGGGGCCGCACGCGGGACGGCGGACGGCCGCATGCGGAGACCGAAGCCCTGGCTCAAGCAGGCGAGGCGGCGCGCGGGGCGACGGTCTATGTCACCCTTGAGCCGTGCTCGCATCATGGCAAGACTCCTCCTTGCGCCGATGCGCTCGTCGAGGCCGGCGTGGCGCGGGTGATCTCAGCGCTCGAGGATCCGGATCCGCGCGTCCGCGGACGGGGCCATGCCCGTCTCAGGGAGGCGGGAATCTTCGTCGAGATCGGTGACGGGGCCCGCGAGGCGGCGGAGATCAACGAGGGGTTCCTGTTGCGCGTTCGCAGCGGACGTCCGCTCTTCAACCTAAAGATCGCCTCGACGCTCGACGGCCGCATCGCGACCCGCACCGGCGAGAGCAAATGGATCACCGGGGAGGCCGCCCGGGCGGGCGGCCAGCGACTGCGGGCGACGCACGATGCCATCCTGATCGGTGCCGGAACGGCGGCGGCCGACGATCCGGAACTCACGTGCCGCTTGCCCGGGCTGGCAGCGTATTCTCCGGTGCGCATCGTGCTCGATTCGAAGGCCCGATTGTCGCCGTCGTCGAAATTGGCGCAGACAGCGCGCAAGGTGCCGGTGTGGCTGATCTGCACGCCGGCGGCGCCAACCGGCGCGCGTGAGGCCCTGAAAGCATGCGGTGTCGAGGTGATTGAACTTCCGGCCGGACCGGAGGGGTATGTCGACATCGGCGTGGCCGCCCGCGAGCTCGGCGCCCGCGGCCTGACCCGGGTGCTGGTCGAGGGAGGGGGCGAGGTTGCGGCCGGGTTCCTCAGGGCTGATCTGATCGACGGCGTCTGGGCCTTCCGGGCCGGCGTACTTCTTGGCGCCGACGGCCGCTCTGCGGTTGGCGAGTTGGGGGTCGCACGGCTGGGTTTCGCGCCCCGGTTCTCACTTGTGGCGGCCCGGACGGTCGGCACCGACACGGTGGAAACCTGGCGCCGAGGAGCTTAAGTACCTGCCATGTTTACAGGCATTGTCAGCGACGTCGGAGAGGTTCTTTCCGTGGTTCCGGGCGGGAAGGAGGGCGACCGCCGCTTCGTGATCCGCACCCGGCACGACCTGAAGCCGATCGCCATCGGCGCCTCGATCGCGTGTTCGGGCTGCTGCCTGACCGTGACCGAGAAGGAAGGCGACCGGTTCACGGTCGAGGCCTCCGGGGAAACGCTGGTGAAGACGCATCTCGGCGACTGGCGGGATGGCATGCCGATCAACCTTGAATTGTCCCTGAAGCTCGGCGACGAGCTTGGCGGCCACCTCGTCTACGGCCATGTCGACGGCGTCGGCCGTATCGTCTCGATGACACCGGAGGGAGGGAGCGTACGCTTCGTTTTCGAGGCGCCGCCCGAACTTGCAAGGTTCATTGCTCCGAAGGGATCGATCGCCGTGGATGGCATTTCGCTCACGGTCAACGAGGTTTCCGGCGACCGCTTCGGCGTCAACATTATTTCACATACGCAGGCGGTAACGACGCTGGGCAAGGCCAAGGTCGGCCAGCGGGTCAACCTTGAGGTGGACATGCTCGCGCGTTACGTTGCGCGTCTATTGGAGCACGAAAAAGCATGACCGCGCTCGAGAAGGATGCATGGCGCATCACCTTCAGTGAAGTGAAGGCGGCCGCCGAGGACATCATCGAGGAGGCCCGCAAGGGCCGGATGTTCATCCTTGTCGACGACGAGGATCGGGAGAACGAGGGCGATCTCGTCGTGCCCGCGCAGTTCGCGTCCGCCGAGGCCATCAATTTCATGGCCAAGCATGCGCGCGGCCTGATCTGCCTTGCGCTGACGCGGGAACGGGTGGAACAGCTCGGCCTGTCGCTGATGGCGCAGAACAACGGCACCCGCCACCAGACCGCCTTCACCGTCTCGATCGAGGCGCGCGAGGGCGTAACGACCGGCATTTCCGCGGCCGACCGCGCGCGCACCGTCGCGGTTGCGATCGATCCCTCTTGCGGTCCGCAGGACATCGTGACGCCCGGCCATGTCTTCCCGCTGGTTGCCCGCGAAGGCGGGACGCTCGAGCGCACGGGGCATACCGAAGCCGCCGTGGATCTGGCGCGGCTTGCCGGCCTCACGCCGGCCGGAGTGATCTGCGAGATCATGAACGACGACGGCACCATGGCCCGTCGCAACGACCTGATCACCTTCGCACAGCGCCACGGGCTCAAGATCGGCACCATCTCGGACCTGATCGCCTATCGGCGCCGTTACGATTCGATCGTCAAGCGCATCAGCGATACGGTCGTCGACAGCACCTATGGCGGCGACTTCCGCTGCGTCGTCTACCTGAACAAGGTGACGAAGGCGCAGCACGTCGCTCTGGTGAAGGGCGATCCGGCTACAGGCGGGCCGGTCATGGTGCGGATGCACGCCGTCAACATCTTCACCGATACGCTCGGCCAGCGCAGTGGTGGGCGCGGCGGCGAGATCGAGGCATCCATGCGGGCCATCGCCGAGGCAGGCCGCGGCGTCATCGTGCTGATCCGCGAGCCTTTGACGGTGGTGCTTTCGGAACAGCGCCGCCGGGCCGGCGAGCCGATCGAACCGGCGGGCGGCGAACTGCGCGACTACGGCGTCGGCGCCCAGATCCTGATCGATCTCGGCGTGAAGGAGATGGTGTTGCTCACCAACTCCAAGAAGAGCATCGTCGGTCTCGAGGGCTTCGGCCTCAAGGTGATCGGCCAGAAGCCCATTCCCGGCCGGTCCGCGAGCTGATCATGTCGACACGAACGGAAACGCCGACGGCGCGCTCCGCCATCGACGGCGTGAAGGGTGCTCGCATCCTGATCGTCGAATCGCATTATTACGCGGAGATCGCGGACGCGTTGATCGCGGGCGCGGAGCGCGAGATCGCCAGGAATGGAGCGATCTCCGAGCGGGTAGCCGTGCCCGGTGCGTTCGAGATTCCCGGGGCCATCGCGATGGCCGCCGGCCGCTACGACGGCTTCGTGGCGCTGGGCTGCGTCATTCGTGGCGAAACCACCCATTACGACTATGTCTGCGGCGAGAGCGCCCGCGGCCTGATGGACCTCACGATCCAGAAAAAGCTCGCCATCGGCTACGGCATCGTCACGGTAGAGACGATGGAACAGGCCAAGGCCCGGGCCTTCACGGATCGCGGGGACAAGGGCGGGGATGCCGCGCATGCCTGCCTTGCCATGGTGGCGCTCGGCCGTCTCTGGCGGAACGTATGAGCGAGCGTCCGGCTCCCAGTCGCCGCCAGGCTGCACGTCTGGCGGCTGTTCAGGCCCTTTACCAATGGCAGGAGGGCCAGGACGCCCCCGCCGATATCATCGAGCAGTTCCTGAAGGTGCGTACCGGCGAGGCGGGCGAGGGCGGCATGCGCCGCGACGCTGACCGGCCGTTGTTCAAGGACGTCGTGGAGGGAGCGGCCGGGCACAAGGAAGAACTGCAGCAGACGGTCTCGTCCGCGCTCGCAAAGGACTGGAACTGGAGCCGGGTCGATCGTCTCGTGCGCGCCATCCTGCTGGCCGGCGCCTACGAGTTGGTTCACCGCCGCGACGTGCCACCGAGGGTGGTGATCAACGAATATGTCGAGATCGCCCATGCCTTTTACGATCAGGGCGAACCCAACTTCGTGAACTCGGTCCTCGATCGCATCGCGCGCGAGGTGCGCGGGGACGAACTGAACAGGCAATCGTGATGAAGGGCGGGCGTCTCGGCGAGTTCGAGATGATCGCCCGCTACTTTGCGCCTTTGGCCAAGGGGTTCGGCGGCGCCCGCGGGCTCAAGAGCGACAATGCCTTCCTGCCGGCCGACGCGCGGCATGACCTGGTCGTGAAGACCGATACGATCGTGGCGGGCGTGCACTTTCTCGCCGACGAGAGACCGGATCGTGTCGCTGCAAAGGCTCTGAGGGTTTGTCTTTCCGATCTCGCTGCAGGCGGTGCGACGCCGTTCGTCTACCAGCTGTCGCTGTCGCTCATGAAGGGATGGCATCAGGAGTGGGTCGCACGGTTCGCGCGCGGTCTCGCCGCGGATCAGCGGCGCTACGGGATCGTGCTCTGCGGCGGTGACACCGTCGTCGCGCCGGGGCCGACCACGGTCACGATCACGGCATTCGGCCGCGTGCCACGAGGCAGGGGGCTCGGACGCGACGGAGCCCGGCCAGGCGACGAACTCTGGGTCAGCGGGACGATCGGGGATGGGGCACTGGGCCTGCTGGCCGCACAGGGGCGATTGAGCGGCGCGCATCTGGAAAGGCGCTACCGCCTCCCGCAGCCGCGCACGAACCTCGGACCGCGCCTAGTCGGGATCGCGCACGCGACAGCGGACGTCTCTGATGGACTACTGGCCGATGCCGGGCATATCGCCGAAGCGTCGGGGCTCAGTGTCCACATCGAGCGCGAACGCGTGCCATTGTCATCAGCGGCCCGGCGTGTTCTCACGGCCGAACCGGGCCTGTGGGCGAACATCCTGGGTGGCGGCGACGACTACGAGCTCGTCATTGCCGTTCCGCCGCGGCGGTGCTCGGCCTTGATCGCAGCCGCGAAGGCGGCTGGTGTCGGTGTTACCCACATCGGTGCCTTTGCCCGCGGGAAGGGAGTCTGCCTCACCGTGGGAGGCCGCGTCGTCCACGCACCTCGCGCTGGCTACGTTCACTTCTAGCGCCGCTCCCGACGCGAGGCGGTTCATGGCTGCCCTGCGTCAATGATGCGCTGCAGCAAGCGTATTTGCTTGGGCAAGACGATGCCCGTCAGTACAGTGCGCGCCCAATGGACGGGCTGACGAAGATCGAGGAGACGCCGCGGGCCAACGTCGAGGACAGGATACCTCGACGGTCGCTGCGCAACATCGCGCTCCTGGCGATGTGTCAGGCGCTGACCCAGAGCAGCAATACACTGATGTTCGCATCGGCCGCATTGGCGGTGCTGACGATCGTGCCGGCGGACATGCGGATGTGGGCCAACCTGCCGGTCACCATGCAGCATCTCGGCGTGATGCTCTCGGTCTTCCCGGCGTCGATGCTGATGATGCGTCGTGGGCGTCGGGTCGGCTTCAAGACGGGGTCTGTGGCAGGCATGATCGGCGCTTCGTGCTCTGCCATCGGCCTGGGCATCGGCAGCTTCCCCGTGATGTGCCTGGGCGGCCTGCTGCTGGGCTTCGCCATCGCCAATATGCAGCTCTATCGCTTCGCTGCCGTCGAATTGGCGCCTCCGCATTTTCGTGCGCAGGCAATCTCATACGTGACGGCAGGAGGCATCATCGCCGGCATCGTCGGCCCCTCGTTGGCGCGCTGGACGCCGGACCTGTGGGTACCGACCTTCCAGGCGAGCTTCGTGGCGGTGATCGGCCTCCACATCATTGTGTTCATCATTCTCACCTTCATCGAGTTTCCGACGGTGAAGGCCGAGGATCACACTGGCGGCCCCCAGCGTCCGCTGATCGAAATCGTCACCCAGCCGGCCTACATGGTCGCCGCGTCAGGGGCGATGATTGCGTTCGGTGTGATGTCTTTCGTGATGGCCGCATCGCCGCTGGCGATCGTCCAATGCGGGCTCGACAGGACCGAGGCGCCGGTGACGATCTTCGTCCATGTCATGGGCATGTTCGTTCCGGCCTTTTTCACTGGCCATCTGATTGCGCGCTTCGGCGTCTTCAACATCATGATCGCCGGCGTTGCCCTGCTGATCGCCGGGGTGGCCGTCGCCCTGATGGGGACCACGGTCTGGAACTTCCGGGTGGCGCTCTGCCTCAACGGCGTGGGCTGGAACTTCCTCTTCGTCGGTGCCACCACCCTGTTGACGACGACCTATCGGCCGTCGGAACGCGGCAAGGCCCAGGCTTTCAACGATTTCATAGTGTTCGGGACCACGACGATCGCCAGCCTCATGGCGTCGGTCGTGCTGGAGCTGAAGGGGTGGGCGGTCCTGAACTACGTCGCCTTCGGCCTCGTCTGTATTGCGCTCCTTGTGATCGGCCTGTTCCGGCTGCGCCATCCCGTCCGAATATAGCTCAACCCCTTGACGCGACGGGGATTTCTCCGCCGCCCTCAGGTTGCACAGCAGGGGCCGTTCTGTCATTTTTTCGGCCGCGTCGCGCCGGGGGAGGAGTACGTGCTTCGGGCAGCGAAGAGCTAGGAACGCCGAAAGAACAATAGGGTATACACACGATGTCTTCCGTTATTTGGGCCGTCATCGGGTGCGGTGTGATCGCCGTCCTGTACGGTGTATTCACAGCATCCCGGGTGATGGCGGCTGATGCCGGCACGCCCCGCATGCAAGAGATCGCTCAGGCGGTCCAAGAGGGCGCGGCAGCCTATCTGCGTCGCCAGTACACCACGATCGCCACCGTCGGCGTGGTGGTGCTCATCCTCCTGTTTCTCCTGCTCGGCAAGTTTGCGGCCGGCGGGTTTCTGATCGGCGCGGTGCTGTCCGGCGCCACCGGCTTCATCGGCATGAACGTGTCCGTGCGCGCGAATGTGCGGACCGCCGTCGCCGCCCAGAAGAGCCTGGGGCAGGGGCTGGACCTTGCCTTCAAGTCCGGCGCCGTTACCGGCATGCTCGTTGCGGGCCTCGCCCTGCTGGGCGTCGTTGGCTACTACTCGCTGCTGCGCAAGATCGGCATCGCGCCGGGCAGCCGCGATATGGTGGATGCGCTGGTCGCCCTCGGCTTCGGCGCCTCGCTGATTTCGATCTTCGCCCGTCTCGGCGGCGGCATCTTCACCAAGGGCGCCGACGTGGGCGGCGACATGGTGGGCAAGGTGGAAGCCGGCATCCCGGAGGATGACCCGCGCAACCCGGCCACCATCGCCGACAACGTGGGCGACAACGTCGGCGACTGCGCCGGTATGGCTGCCGACCTGTTCGAGACCTATGCGGTGACTACTGTCGCCACGATGGTCCTCGCCTCCATCTTCTTCTCGGCGGATCAGGCTCTGGTGTCGAAGCTGATGACCTATCCGCTCGCCATCGGCGGCGCTTGCATCATCACGTCGATCATCGGCACCTTCTTCGTCAAGCTCGGCGAAGACGGCAAGATCATGTGGGCTATGTACAAGGGCGTCATCTGGGCGGCCGTCCTGTCGATCCCGGCAATCTGGTTCGTGACCAGCTGGGTCGTCGGCATGGATACGGTGCTCAAGGTCGGCGACCGCTCGTTCACCGGCATGTCCCTGTTCTGGTGCTCGCTGGTCGGTCTTGCGATCACCGGCCTGATCGTCTGGATCACCGAGTACTACACCGGTACCGACTACCGTCCGGTCAAGGCGGTGGCCCAGGCCTCGGTCACCGGCCACGGCACCAACGTCATCGCCGGCCTTGCGATGTCGATGGAAGCGACGGCGATGCCGGCGCTGCTGATCTGCGCCGGCATCGTGATCTGCTACGTGCTCGCCGGCCTGTTCGGCATCGCCATTGCCACGACTGCAATGCTGGCGCTCGCCGGCATGGTTGTGGCGCTCGACGCCTACGGCCCCGTCACCGACAATGCCGGCGGCATCGCCGAAATGGCGGGGCTGCCGAAGGAAGTGCGCAAGAATACCGACGCGCTCGACGCGGTCGGCAACACCACCAAGGCCGTGACCAAAGGCTACGCCATCGCCTCGGCGGGCCTCGGCGCGTTGGTGCTGTTTGCGGCGTACACGTCGGACATTCATTACTTCATTAGCCAGGGCAAACTCGGCGTGAAGGAAGTGGTGTTCGAACTCCAGAACCCGTACGTCGTCGTCGGCCTGCTGATCGGCGGCCTGCTGCCGTACCTGTTCGGCGGCATGTCGATGCTGGCCGTCGGTCGCGCCGCCCAGGCGGTGGTGGAGGAAGTGCGCAGGCAGTTCCGCGAGAAGCCGGGCATCATGGAAGGCAAGGATCGTCCGGATTACGGGCGTGCCGTGGACATGCTGACCCGCGCGGCGATCAAGGAAATGATGATCCCGTCGCTGCTGCCGGTTCTGTCGCCGATTGTGCTGTTCTTCGTGATCGCGGCGATCTCGAACCGTTCCGACGCCTTTGCGGCGGTCGGCGCCATGCTGCTCGGCGTGATCGTCACCGGCATCTTCGTCGCCATCTCGATGACGGCGGGCGGCGGTGCCTGGGACAACGCCAAGAAGTACATCGAGGAAGGCCACTTCGGCGGCAAGGGCTCCGAAGCCCACAAGGCGGCGGTCACCGGTGACACCGTCGGCGACCCGTACAAGGATACGTCGGGACCGGCCGTGAACCCGATGATCAAGATCACGAACATCGTGGCGCTGCTGCTGCTGGCCGTGCTGGCGCACTGAGCCTGAGCAGAACCACAACGAGAAAGCCCCGGTCCAGGACCGGGGCTTTTTTCTTAGATGCCGCCGCCGGTGGGGGCGCCTGGCGAGCCGGATTGCTTCGGCGTGCTGAAGCGGCCGACGTTGCCCATGATCTGCTCGAGCACTGTCAGCCCCTTGCCCGCTGTGGGCGTGATGCGCGAGACCATCGTGATGTCCCGCCCATCCGCCTTGTCGTATTTCTTGATGTTCTGCAGGCGACCGCCGTCGTTGAAGGTCAACTGGATCACTTCCTGATCGGCGATCCACGGCTTCATTGGCCCGAAGCCTTCCTGCTTCTCGCTGATATAGTACCAGATGTTAGGATTGAAGGTGGCCACAGCCGAGGGCGAGCCGATGAGGCGAACGACGTCGTCACGGCCCTGGGTGTTGACCTCGAGCTTTTCCACGGATCCTGGCGTCGGAGCAAAGCCGCGCAGTTGCTCATTACTCGCGCAGCCGGCAAGGACGAAGGGGGAGAAAACGGCGCCGATGAGGAGTATCGGGACGGTGCGACGCATGGACCTGTTCTTGGGTTCCGGAGAAAGAGGGTTCACAACATGTCGTGGTGACGCCGTTGGGTCAACCGATGCCGTGCGCCGCTAGGGGGATCTGGGTGTTTCGTCGCAAGAAGCCTGAAGTCGAGTTTGCCGCTGCCGTCTATCGTGTCACCGCCGAGCGTGCCCGAGCGCCGGAACTGTTCGAAGCCTGTGGAATTCCCGACACGCTCGACGGCCGGTTCGATTCGCTGGCCCTGCATGCCTCTCTTGCAATCGAGCGCCTGCGGAGGGAACCCGATGGCGAGACGCTCGCACAGGCCTTCTTCGACGTGATGTTCCGCCATCTCGATCTCACCTTGCGGGAGATTGGCGTGCAGGACCTGGGCGTCGGGCGGCGCATCAAGATCATGGCGGAAGGGTTCCATGGCCGTGCGCTGGCCTATCGGGGGGCGTTGCATGACGGCCCGACGCCACTCGCCGAGGTCTTGCGCCGCAACGCCTATGGAGGTAGGCCGCCAGTGGACGACGCGCCTGTCGCTCGTTTGGAGGCCTATGTGCGTCAGGAAGTCGAACGACTGTCCCGAGCGGCGCGGAACGATCTCACCAAATAACTGAATGTAATTATGCAAACCACTGATAAAAAAGAAAAACCTGAGCTTGAGCGCATCGTTGACCTTGACCGGATGAGCCCGGCCGGAGCGGCGTTGGAAATCGTGGCAAGCGATAGCGAACGGGCGGCCCTGGTGCGCCGGTTCGGCTTTCTCGAGCTCCCGGCGTTTGCCGCCCGTGTGACGGTCGATCGCCGGCCAGGCGGCCAGATCGTCGTCGAGGGGCGGTTGCGTGGCAAGATCGTCCAAGCCTGTATCCTGAGCCTCGACCCGGTGACCCAGGAGCTCGACGAGGCCTTCCACATCGTCTTCAAGCAGGGATTGGCCGAAGAGCGGGATCCCGAAAGCGGCGAGGCGCTTGTCAGCGCCCAGGCCGATGCACCGGAGCCGCTGCCGGGAAATTTGCTCGATGTCGGTGAAATCGTTGCCGAACAGCTTTCCCTGGCGGCGGATCCCTATCCCCGCAAACCCGGGCTGAAGCTCGAGGACGTGATGCCCAAGCTCCGGGCCACCGGGCGGCCGAACCGGGCCGAGCAGCGGCGGCATCCCTTCGCCGGCCTGGCGGCTTTGCGGGACAAACCGCGTCGAGGCCGGTAAATTGTTGCGATGATGTAACGATTTGGCTAGAGAAGTCGGCCCGCCGCGCCTATAGAGCGCGGCCTCAGCGTTTTTGGGGCTGGTGCCGGTCGTCATCGACAGGGAGCCGGCTCGATCTGGAGATTGTCATGGCAGTTCCCAAGAAGAAGGTTTCCAAGTCGCGTCGCAACATGCGCCGCGCCCATCACGCCCTGCCGTCGATGGCCTATGTCGAGTGCAAGAATTGCGGCGAGCTGAAGCGGCCGCACTCGGTGTGCTCGCATTGCGGCTATTACCGCGAGGACATGCCGGTTCTGGCCGACAGCGCGTCGGCCGAGAAGTAAGCAGCGACCCGCCGCCGGCGATGCGCTGGCAGTCGACAGGCAGAGCGTCCCGATGAGCGCGGGCAAGGTCGTTCTGGCGCTCGACGGCATGGGGGGCGATCATGCGCCCGACGTCGTCGTCGACGGCGCCGATATTGCGCGCGAACGCTATCCCGGAACCACGTACCTCCTGTTCGGCGATCCTGCGCGGCTCAAGCCCTTGGTCGATCGTCGCAAGGGGTTGGCGCCGGTGCTGGAGATCGTGCCCGCCGAGGACGCGGTCACTGCTGACGACAAGCCGTCCTTCGCCGTCCGGCGCCGGCGCAAGTCCAGCATGTGGCTGGCCGTGCAGGCGGCGGTCGAGGGCCGTGCCGACAGCGTCGTCTCGGCCGGCAACACGGGCGCGCTGCTGGCGATCTCCATGTTCTCCATGCGCATGCTGGAAGGGGCACACCGTCCGGCGCTCGCATCGTTCCTGCCGACCAGCCGCGGCGAAGTCGTGATGCTGGATCTCGGCGCCAACGTCGAATGCGATGCGGAAAATCTCGCCGAGTTCGCCGTGATGGGCAGCGTCTTTGCGCAGGCACTGCAGGGGCTCGACAAGCCGAAGGTCGGCCTGTTGAACGTGGGGTCGGAAGAGCTCAAGGGGCACGACGAGGTGCGGCAGGCCGCGGCCTGGCTGCGTCGCGACGGATCGCCGGTGGACTTCTATGGTTTCGTGGAAGGCAACGATATCGGCACTGGCGTGGTGGATGTCGTTGCCACGGACGGTTTCACGGGCAACGTGGCTCTGAAGGCGATCGAAGGAACAGCGAAGCTCTATTCGAGCTTCGTGCGCGACACCTTTCGGACGTCGACCTTCGCCAAGATTGGCTATCTGTTTGCCGCCGGTGCCCTGAAGAAATTCCAAAAGCGCGTCGATCCCCGCCGCTACAACGGGGGCGTGTTCCTTGGCCTCGACGGCGTATGCGTGAAGAGCCACGGCGGCACCGATGCGCTGGGCTTTGCCTACGCGATCGGGGTGGCGAACGACCTCGTTCGCTACGAATACAAGAACAAGCTCGTAGAGGGGCTTACAAAGCTGCGGCAGACGATCTCGGCGGCGGAGTCGTCTTCGTCCGAACTGCAGCCGAGCGGAGGAGCCGAGTGATTCGTTCTGTCGTCCAGGGATGCGGCGCGTATCTGCCCGAAAATGTCGTCACGAACGACGATCTGGCCAGAAAGATGGATACCTCCGACGAATGGATCCAGCAGCGCACGGGGATCTGCCAGCGCCATATCGCGGCGAAGGGGGAGTTCACGTCGCACCTTGCCATCAAGGCGTCGGAACGCGCGCTGGCCAGTGCCGGCATGACGGCGTCGGACATCGATCTGATCGTCCTCGCGACGGCTACGCCCGACGAGACGTTCCCGGCGACCGCCACGCGCGTGCAGGCGGCGCTCGGCATGACGCGCGGTGCGGCGTTCGACGTGCAGGCAGTCTGCGCAGGCTTCGTCTACGGGGTCTCGGTCGCCGACAGCATGCTCAAGTGCGGGCTTGCCTCGACCGCACTGGTGATCGGGGCGGAAACGTTCTCCCGGATCCTCGACTGGAATGACAGGTCCACCTGTGTGCTCTTCGGCGACGGCGCGGGGGCGATCGTCCTGAAGGCGGAGGAGGGAAGCGGCACGACGAAGGACCGCGGCGTGCTGGCCAATGCCCTGCATTCCGATGGTCGCCAGCATGACATCCTCTATGTCGATGGCGGGCCTTCCTCGACCCGCACGACCGGCCTTCTGCGCATGGAAGGCAAGGAAGTCTTCAAGCACGCGGTCGTTAACATGGCCGCGGTCGTTTCCGAGGTGCTCGGAAGGGCCGGCCTTGCCGCCCAGGATATCGACTGGCTGGTGCCGCATCAGGCGAACAAGCGGATCATCGACGGCACCGGCCGCAAGCTCGGCCTGCCGCCCGAGCGGGTCGTCGTGACCGTGGACAAGCACGCCAATACATCGGCTGCGTCCATTCCGCTGGCGCTGGCCACAGCCGTCGGCGACGGACGCATCAAGAAGGACGATCTCGTTCTCCTGGAGGGGATTGGCGGCGGGCTTGCCTGGGGAGCGTCCCTCATCCGTTGGTAGAAGAACACCTTTGATACAAAATCGCCGCAACGGAACGAGAACATACGGCGATTCAATTACACCCTCTATCTCGCTGATATTGACCGCTTTCCTACCTTAGAGTAAGGATTAAGTGGGGGAAGGAAGGGTGCAACCGGATGGAAGGCCGGACCATTACGCGCGCGGATCTGAGCGAGTCTGTGTTCCAGGAAGTGGGGCTGTCTCGCAATGAATCCAGCGACCTCGTCGAGACGATTCTTGCTGAAGTCGTCGAGGCCTTGGCGCGTGGCGAATCGGTGAAAATCTCGTCGTTCGGGAGTTTCACGGTTCGGGACAAAGGTCAGCGTGTGGGCCGTAATCCGAAGACGGGTCAGGAAGTTCCCATCCTGCCCCGGCGTGTCCTTGTCTTCCGAGCGTCGAACGTCCTGAAATCCTTGATCAACGGGACGCCCGACCAAAGCAACAAGGGGTCGTTGGGGTAATGTGGGGGGTCAGTCATGGCCGTATCAGTTCAGACCGTCGAAAGGCGAGTTGAGAAGTCGGCGCAGGCGTTTCGCACGATCAGCGAAGTTGCGACCGAGTTGGACGTTCCGCAGCACGTGCTGCGTTTCTGGGAAAGCAAGTTCTCACAGGTCCGTCCGCTCAAGCGGGGCGGTGGCCGGCGCTACTACCGGCCGGAGGACGTCGATCTCCTGCGGCGTATCCGGACGCTTCTCTACGACGATGGCTACACCATCAAGGGCGTCCAGAGGCTCCTCAAGGAGGGGCGTGGGCGGCTGCCCCAGCAGCGCGGCGAGATGACTGCGGAGAGCGCGTTGGAGAACCTGCGGATCGTGTCGGCTCGGGCGGAGGCGATGGCCGGCGCTGCGCGGCCGCTGCCGCGGACCGGGCCGCAGCCGTCGACGACGACGCCTCGGGCCGCGGTGCTCGACCTGCACAAGCGCCGAGAGATCGAAACCGTGCTCGAGGATCTTGAGCAGGCGCTGGCCCAGTTGCGCAATACGCTGAAAGCTCAAAACTAGACGCTGTCAAAATTATATCGCCTCAAGGGCTTGGCGGCTTCGAGGAGTTCGCCCACAAAATCAGGTAGTTATCGCAGGAAATTGCGTTAACCACCTGATTTTTCTTTGTTTTTCTGCCAGCTTACGTATCCTGTGGCCTGAGGGGCATATCATTGCGGCAACGTCAAAAAGGGGGACGCAGCCGTGCTGGCAGATCGCAACGACGATAACGCTCGTTCATCGAGCGTTAAGAATTTATATTTCAATGACAATGAGTTGGAAGAAAATCTTCCAACTGTACATGAGCTTCTCTACCTGCGGCGGGCGCTTGGCCAGCCGGGCGGGAAGCTGCCGCTGTTCGATCTGGACGGCCAGGAAGTGGACATATCGGTCGTCCGTCGTTGCCTGAAGCAGGGATGGGCCGAGCGGTGGTTTCAGAATCCGCTCAAGCCGGACTGGCTGGTCTGCAAGCTCACTCCGGCAGGCCGGCACATCGCTTCGGCGCCATAGTCGCCCGATCGAAATCGAGCGACTGAGGTCAGCATGAGGTCGCATGCGATGGCATGAGGCCGAATCTGTAAGGCTGTCACGCAGTCGATAGCGACGAGCCGCTGGCGAAGGCGCATGCCCTCGGGCGTCGGCAAAACGGGCGGACAACCATAGGGGCGTTGATACCCGAAAGGGCAGCCCGGCCACCGCAGTGTGCGCGAGGCGCCTGCACCCGCGGGTGCTTCATCTGTACGAAGTGGCTGATCGAAATGGTCGGGGCGGCCGGATTTGAACCGACGACCCCCAGTCCCCCAGACTGATGCGCTACCAGACTGCGCTACGCCCCGACCGGTGCCAGAGACGCTCTGGCGTCCCGGCAAGGGGGCTTTAGCGCGAATGACGGCGGTGCTGCAAGGCCGGCGGCGAGTGCGGGACGGTGTGCGTTACTTTGTGCCGCGCGCCGCCTTGTAGGCCGGACGGCTCAGGCAGCGATCGAGCCAGGCGCCGACATTCGGGAAGGGGCCGAAGTCGTACTTGATGGGGCGCGACCAGCTGCAGATCGAGGCCAGATTGAGATCGGCCACGGTGAAGGTCGAGCCGAGCAGATAGTCGCGTCCCTGTAGGGCGCCGTTCAGGACGCTGAAAGGCTTCGGCAGCGTCTTCTGCGCTTCGGCGACAGCTTCCGGCTTTCGCTTGTCGGGCGCCGTCATGAACATGTCCATCAGGATGGTGAGCAGCGGCTTCTCGAGCTCTGTCATGCCCCAGAAGCTCCACTGGTTGCAAAGCGCCTGATCTTCCAGCGAAGCGGGGAAGAAGCCGTCTTTGTTGTACTTCGCGGCGAGATAGAGATTGATCGCCATCGATTCGAACAGCTTGAAGTCGCCGTCAACGAGCGTGGGTACTTTGCCGTTGGGATTGACCTTCAGGAATTCCGGACTCTTGAGGTCCTTCATCTCCAGAGCGATATGCTCGAACGGTATGCCGAGTTCATGCACGATCCACAGAGCGCGCGAGGCCCGCGATGCCGCGGGGCCATAGATCTTAACAGTCACGAAATTCTCCCAACCTCATCCCGGTCGGGACGATAGTTCAGACGGCGCGCGGTGTCACGAAAGGCAAGCGAACCTTCGGACGGGTTCCCGCGCTTCCATTCCCGTACGACGCAGGAATTTCATCGTCGTTCCGGCCCGACGTCAATCGTCCAGGCCGTATCGCCTGCCGACATAGCCATGCGGATGGCCGAAGCGCTCCGTCATGACGGCAGCGAGATCGCGATCGGGAGCGGCGATCCATCCTCCTGATCGTACTGCATACCTGCTGGCAGCGTGGGCGGACTTGGGTTCTTCGCCTTGGCCAAGGGCTCGTGCCGCTCCCATGAGCAGCTTGCGAAATTCCACGATGCCAAGATCGGTCGGTCCCAGATGTTCGCGGGTGCGGTCCTGGATGGGCCCCTGGCTGTCCTGAATGGCGGCATCCTGCTCGGACACGCCGACGATTCCACTGTAGCTCTCGGACTTCTGGGCTTGGCGATCGAGCAGATAGTCGTTCCGCAGGTTGCGCAGCGGCATGTAGTCCTTGTCGACCTCGGCATGAACATTGAAGCCGCCGGCGAACTTGGTGCGCTCGGTGTTGGTGAAGGGCCGCTCCGGCTGCCAGCAATAGGTGAAGATCCAGCACGTCACGTCGTCGACTGGCACCCAGCACTGCCCCCAATAGGTTTCACCGGGGAAGGCCGCGGGCGTGAAGGCATGATTGGGCATCAGGAACTGCGCGATGCGCCAGTAGAGATCCGGACCGTCGGTCTTGCGCGCGCCCCCGATCACGAGGCCCGCGTCATGGCCCAGGATCGTGAACTTGGGGCGCGGATCGTTCTGCACCCAGCGGATGCGATCGTTGCGGGTGGACTGGTCGGCGATCGCCGCCTTGCTCATGGCGGCACGGGCTTCGTCGGCGCCCGTTGCCATGACGCGGTGCAGGAACGAGAAGTGCGACGTGTCGATCGCGCCTTCCAGGCTCTGCACCCAGTTGCAGTCCTGCCACTTCTTGGTCACGTAGCGCGACGCGGCCGGCACCAGTCCCAGTTCGAGCTGCGGCAGCTCGGGCACGTGCTCCCTGGGCCCCATGTAGACCCAGATGATGTCCGCCCATTCGCGCACGGGATAGGCGAGCAGCTTGATCGTATCCTTGAAGCCGGATTCGGGTGGCGAGGTCGGCAGGTCGACGCAGTTGCCGTCCACGTCGAACTTCCAGCCGTGATAGACGCAGCGCAGGCCGCACTCCTCGTTGCGGCCGTAGTAGAGGTTGGCTCCGCGGTGTGGGCAACGGGGCTCGACGATGCCGACGCGCCCATCCGTGTCGCGGAAGGCGAGCAGGTCCTCGCCGAGGATCTTGATCTTCTTCGGCGGCCCGTCGATCTCGGGCAGTTCCTCGCAGAGCAGGGCCGGCATCCAGAAACGGCGCAGGAGCTCGCCCATCGGCGTGCCCTTGCCGCTCTGGGTCAGGAATTCGTTGTCGGCTTGGCTCAGCATCTCGCCCTCCCTGTTCCGGCTACGCAGTCGCCTTGGCGAGCGCCTGGTCCAGATCGGCGATGATATCACCGACCGTCTCGATGCCGATGGAGAGGCGAATGACGTCGGGACCGGCACCGGCGGCGACGCGTTGTTCGTCCGAGAGCTGCCGATGCGTCGTCGAGGCAGGATGGATGATCAGGCTCTTGGCATCGCCGATATTGGCGAGATGCGAAAGGAGCTCGACATTGTCGACGACCTTGACGCCGACGTCGTAGCCGCCCTTCACGCCGAAGGTGAAGACCGAGCCGCTGCCCTTGGGAAGGTATTTCTTCGCCAGGGCATGGTACTTGTTCGACGGCAGGCCGGCATAGTTGACCCAGGCAACTGCCGGATGGGCTTCAAGGTGGCGGGCGACCTCCAGCGCGTTGCTGCAGTGGCGTTCCATGCGTAGGCCGAGCGTCTCCATTCCGAGCATCGTGAGCCAGGCGTTGAACGGCGCCTGGCTCGGGCCGAGGTCGCGCAGGCCGACGGCATGGCTGTGGAACGTGTAGGCCATGTCGCCGAAGGTCTCGAAGAAGTTCAGCCCATGATAGGCGGGCTCCGGCCCGGCGAGGCTCGGAAACTTTCCGCTTTTGGCCCAGTCGAACTTGCCTGAATCGACGATCGCGCCGCCCATGGAGGTGCCGGTGCCGCTCAGGAACTTGGTCGTGGAATGCAGGACGAGGGTCGCCCCGTACTCGATCGGCCGGCACAGCCAGGGCGTGGCCAGCGTATTGTCGACGATCAGCGGGACGCCGGCATCGTCGGCGATCCGGGCAATCGCTTCGAGATCGCTGATCACGCCACCGGGATTGGCGAGGCTTTCGATGAAGAAGGCCTTGGTCCTGTCGTTGACAGCGCGCTTGAAGTTGTCCGGCTGGTCGGCGTCGACCATGTTCGCCTTCCAGCCGAACTTCGGGTAGGTATTCCGCATCTGCTGGATCGAGCCGCCGTAGAGGCGGGTCGAGGCCACGATCTCGTCGCCCGGCTGCATCAGGGGGAACAGCGCCAGCACCTGGGCGGCGTGTCCCGATGACGCCACGGTGCAGCCGCGGCCGCCTTCGAGCGTGGCGAGCCGTGTCTCCAGTGCCGCGTTCGTGGGATTGGTGAGGCGGGAATAGATGAACCCGACCGTCTGCAGGTTGAACAGAGCGGCGGCGTGGTCGGCGTCTTCGAAGACATAGGCTGTCGTCTGGTAGATCGGCTGCGCGCGGGCGCCCGTGGCTGGATCGGGCGCGGCGCCTGCATGGACCGACAGGGTCTCGAAGCCGTAGCTCTTCTCGCTCATGGGATTCCTCCGCGATTGAAAACGATGCACGCCGGGCTGCCGACTTTCACCTTGATCGACGTCGGTGACAACCTGCCGTCGGTGCCGACACGATATCCGAAGATCGTGTGCGATCCCTGGTTCGCGACATAGAGGAAGCGCTGTGCCGGGTCGAGAGCGAAGAAGCGCGGGACCGTGCCGTGTGTCGGCATCCACTGTCTCGCGGTGAGCTTCCCCGTTTTGCCGTCGACGGCGAAGACGCCGATGCTGTTGTGCCCACGATTGGAGATGTAGACGGTGCGGCCGGCGCGATCGACCGTGATCTCGGCGCCGGTGCTGTAGCCGGTGAAGTCCGGCGGCGTGGCCGGCACGACTTGCAACGGCGTGAGCCTCGCGCCGTCGAGTCGATAGGTCGCGACGGTGGAATCGAGTTCGTTGACGACATAGGCGACGGGGCGGCGGGGATGGAAGTCGACATGGCGCGGGCCGGCTCCGGGCCGCGTCGCAATCCGGCTCGCCTCGACCAGGACGCGCCGGCGCCTGTCCAGGCGATAGCTGATCACGCTATCGCCGCCCTTGCACGGTAGGAAGAAATGACGGCCGTCCGGGGCCAGCGGATTGTGGTGCGGCCGCATGTTCTTCTGTTCGAGGCGATGCGGGCCGAGCGTTCCGGTGACGGCGGTAAGCGTGGTGTAGGCATCGAGGCTGCCATCCTTCAGGATCGGCAGGACGGCGATCGAGTCCGACCCGTAGTTTGCCACGACGAGATTCCGCCCGGCCGCGTCGAGCGCAAGGTGGATGGGATTGAAGCCGCCGGTGGACTGCCTGTTCAGGAGGCGAAGCCGGCCGGTGCCGGGGTCGATCGCGAACGCGGTGGCTTCGCTGCGATCGCCATGAATGGAGTAGAGATGGCGTCCTGCCTCGTCGATGGCGAGAAAAGAGGGGTTCTCCAGCCCTCCGACGAGCTGGATGTGATCGAAGGCGCCGCTGCGGCGATCGACGCGATAGACGTTGATCCCGTTGCCGCGCCCGTTTCGTTCGGGCGTGGTGTAGCACCCGACATAGGCGAAGAGCGTTTCCATGGACGCGGAGTGTCGCGCCGTCGCAGGCGCGCGACAATCACCTGCGGCAGCGCGCGGCATGGATCCTCCGCTCGGCGGAACAATCAACGCGTGATGGCGATGCGCAGACCCGGCTTGGCGTCGCTCAACTCGATGCCCAGCCCGTGCAGGGTTGCGATCGCCTTGACGAGCGCAAGACCCAGTCCGCTGCCGGCCGTGGTACGGCTCCGGTCCAGGCGATAGAAGCGGTCGAACACACGGTCGCGCTCCGCTTCCGGAATGCCCGGCCCGTTGTCTGCGACCTCGATCGCGAACCCGCCGGGACGCTGCACGAGGGAGAGGCGGACGACGCTGCCCTGCGGCGTATGATTGAGTGCATTCTCGATCAGGTTCGAGACCATCTGCGCCAGGAGCTGTCGGTCGCCGTTGAAGTGCAGGCCGCCTTCGACCTTGAGTTCGAGCGTATGCTGAGCGTCCTCCGCTACGGGCAGGTAGGCTTCGCCGACGCTGCGCACGAGCTCGGACAGATCGAGTTCGACGAAGGCGCTGCGCTGCGCACCCGCCTCGATCTGGGCGATACGCAGGAGGGCCGAGAAGATCTCGAGCAGCGTGTCGGCCTCGACAATGGCCGCCTCGGTCGCGGCCGCATACTCCGCGGTGCTGGTTGCATGCTCGCGAGCGTCCTCGAGGCGCTGGCGCAGCCTGCCGAGCGGCGTGCGCAGGTCGTGGGCGATGTCGCCGCTGACCTGCCGCAGCCCTTCCATGAGATGCTGGATGCGGTCGAGCATGGCGTTGAGGCTGGCAACGAGCTGGTCGATCTCGTCGTTGGTGCCGCGCACTGGGATTCGGGCACTGAGATCGCCTTCCATGATGGCGCGGGTGGTGCGGCCGATCGTGTCGATGCGGCGCAGGAAATTGCTGCTCAGCAGCAGGCCGCCTGCGACGGCGAGGAAGAGGGTGAGGCCACCGGCCCAGACGAAGGCGCGCACGATGGCGCTCTGCATGTCGACCAGGCGGCTCGCATCCTGCGCCACCAGCAGGAATGATCCATCAGGCAGGGTGACACCGAAGCCGGTAAGGCGGGTGCGGGCGGCCTCGGTCGGGCTGACGTTGGGGTCGCGCTGAAAGTCGATGACGCCGTTGGCCGGAGGCATTCCGGGCAGGTTGCCGACGACGACTTGCTGGTTGGGAGCCTGCAGGAGGTAATAGATCGGGCCGCGGGTGCGGAAGTTCATGCGCCGCGTGATCTGCTCGGCGAGGCCGATCAGTCCGCCGCGGCGGTAGATCTCGGCAAGCTGGAACGCCTCGGTGCGCAGCACCGCTTGCATGTCATTCTGCATCGCCGCGGTGGCAGTCACGAAGACGGTGGCGAACAGCACGCAGGCGGACACCACGAACAGGGCCGCGTAGATCAGCGCCAGGCGAAAGCTGGCCGATCTCAGGATCCGCGGCAAGCCTCGCCTAGCTGGCACGGATGACATATCCCGCTCCTCTCACGGTATGGAGCAGGGGCTTGTCGAAACCCTTGTCGATCTTGGCGCGCAGCCGGCTGATGTGCGTCTCGACGATGTTGGTCTTGGGGTCGAAGTGGAAATCCCAGACCTTCTCCAGCAGCATCGTGCGCGTGACGATCTCGCCGGCATGGCGCATCAGATATTCGAGGATCTTGAATTCCTGGGCGAGCAGGTCGAGCCGCTTGCCGGCGCGCGATGCGGTCCGTGCCAGCAGGTCCACCTCGAGGTCGGCCACCTGCAGCTTGGTCTGGGCGACGATCGGCGGTCGGCGGGCGAGGGCCCCCACGCGAGCCAGGAGTTCGGCGAAGGCGAAGGGCTTGACGAGATAGTCGTCGGCTCCGGCCTCGAGCCCGGCGACGCGGTCGTCGACGCCGCCCATGGTCGTGAGGAAGAGCGCCGGCGTGCGCGTGCCGGAACTGCGTGCCGCCTTGACCAGCGACAGACCGTCCATCTTGGGAAGGTTGCGATCCACGATCATCACGTCATAGGGCTCGCCGGTGGCCATGTAGAGGCCGTCGCGGCCATTGTCGACCTGGTCGACCACGTGCCCGTGCTGGCGAAGTCCCTTGGCGATGTAGTCGGCGGTTTGCGTGTCGTCTTCGACGAGGAGGATCTTCATGGTGCCCCTGGCGTTATGACACCATATTGATCGGGCGTCTGCGCCTTCGCGGATTGGTCCCCAACTATACAAACATTCAATGTTGCGGACATGGGGGCGCCACGCCCCGGGTCCCATATTCCTCCCCGTGAGCCCAAACGAGGAGGTTTCTCCGATGACGAAGACCAAGACCCGCATTATCGCTGCCCTGGCGCTGACCACGGCTTTGACGGCCCCCGCGCTGATCGTTCCCGCTCTGACGGCGCCTCAGGCGCTGGCCGGCGAGGCGACGCACGACTTCGCCGATCTCGCTGCCAAGGTCACCCCGGCGGTGGTGAACGTGCAGGTGACGATGAAGAGCGAGGGCGAGGACGGCATGCACATGCAGATGTCCGACCGCTCGGCCCAGCAGCAGATGGAAGAGTTCATGCGCCAGTTTGCCGAGCGCTTCGGCCAGGGCCGGCAGCAGCAGCAGGTTCGTCCGCATCCCAAGGAGCGGGCGCTGGGGACCGGCTTCATCGTCGATCCGTCCGGCGTGATCGTCACGAACTTCCATGTCGCCGGCAAGGCGGACTCGATCACCGTGACCCTGGCGGACGGGCGCAAGTTCCCGGCCAAGCTCCTGGGCGGTGACGAGAAGACCGATCTGGCCGTGCTGAAGGTCAGCTCCGACAAGCCGCTGCCCTACGTCGAGTTCGGCGATGCGAACAAGGTCCGCGTCGGCGAGTCCGTGATGGCCGTCGGCAACCCGTTCGGCCTGGGCGGCACCGTGACCACCGGCATCGTGTCGGCGCGCGGCCGCGACATCCAGTCCGGTCCGTACGACGACTACATCCAGACCGACGCGGCCATCAACCGCGGCAACTCCGGCGGCCCGCTGTTCAACATGGACGGCAAGGTCATCGGCATCAACACGGCGATCTTCTCGCCGTCGGGCGGCAGCGTCGGCCTCGGCTTCGCCATCCCGTCCAGCATCGCGAAGCCTGTGGTGGCTCAGCTCCGCGAACATGGGCGGGTCGAGCGCGGGCTGCTCGGCGTCGAAATTCAGCCGGTAACGTCTGAAATCGCCGACAGCCTGTCGCTCGGCTCGACCAACGGTGCGCTGGTCGCCCAGGTCGAACCGAGCAGTGCCGCTCTCAAGGCCGGCATCAAGTCGGGCGACGTGATCAAGAGCGTCGACGGCAAGGAGATCAAGACCGTTCGCGACCTCACGCGGACGATCGCGGAAGCTCAGCCCGGTTCGACGGTGAAGGTCAGCCTGGTGCGCGACGGCAAGGACATGACCGTCGAGGCCAAGCTCGGCGACTCCCTGAAGAACCAGCAGGCGAAGGCCGACGACGACCAGAAGGGAACGGAGGCCAAGCCGGCTTCCTATGGCTTCTCGCTGGCGCCGATCACGCCGGAGGCTCGCGAGGAACTCGGTCTCAAGGACTCGGTCTCCGGCGCCCTGATCGCCGGCGTCGAGCCCGGCAGCCCCGCCGAGAACCAGGGCCTGCGTCCGGGTGACGTTATCCAGCAGGTCGGCCATGACGCGGTCAAGGATCCCAAGGCCGCCGCGGCCAAGCTCAAGGAGGCCAAGGACAGCAAGAAGCCTGTCCTTCTGAAGATCTATCGTGAGGGGATGACCAGGTACGTCGCTGTCTCTCCCCGCGCGGCGTAACCTGACCTCTCGACGGAGCCGGCGGTGGGCCCCCATCGCCGGCTTTGTCGTGTCCGGCGTTCAGCGGAAGAGGAAGCCTACCTCGGACAGGTCGTCGGCGCCGATCCAGTCGAGGCCGCGGGCATAGGCGCCGATGGCGGCCTGCTGGCGGCCACGGTCGCGCTCGTGCTGCGGTTCGAGCGCGGGCATGACTTCGCGGGCGAACAGCCGTACCGAGCGCGCCGATTCCTCGAACGAAAGATCGCCGCAGGCAAAGCGGCAGATGCTGTAGTTGATACCGGAAATCTCGTGATCCCGGATCAGGCGATCGCGCACGCTCGCGGGCGATCCGGCGACGATGTAGCCCTGCTCGACGGCTTCGTCGAAGTCCGGCGTCGAGATGGCGCGCGGCAGTTCCACGCCGTTGGCACGCCAGAGATGGACCATCGAATCGTACCAGACGTGAAAGGCCCGCCGTGCGGCGCAGATGGCATCGCGATCGCTGTCGAGTACCACGACGTTGCGGGTGTTGCCGACGAAGGGCATGTCGTCGGGATCGTTGCCCAGATCGAGCCAGGCGGCGCGATAACGTGCCGTGAAGCGGCCCGCATCGACTGTCGGCAGGGCAAGGGCGATGTTGCAGCCCAGCCGCGCCAATCGGTCAGCGCCGTCGATCGAGCGCGTGACATGCCACAGCGGCGGATGCGGTCGCTGGGCAGGCTGGATCACGAGGGGCACGTCCTTGAAGGTGAAAAACTTGCCCGTGTAGGTGAGGCGCTGGGCACCCAGGCCCGTCTGCAGGATCTCGAGGATTTCCTCGAAGCGTTCCTGGCTGCTGGCGGGATCGACGCCGAAGAAGCTTGCCTCGTAAGGGGATGCGCCGCGCCCGACACCCAGTTCGAGCCGCCCGCGGCTCATTACGTCAAGCATGCATATCTCCTCGATCAACCGCAGCGGATGATAGAGGCCGAGCGGATAGGCGAGGGGACCAAAGCGCAGAGTCGAGGTACGCTGCGCCACGGCAGACAGGAACAGTCCCGGCGAAGGTGCTGCGCCCAGCGGTGTGCCGTGGTGTTCGGCGACATGGTAGGCGTGGAAACCCGCCCACTCGTAGAGTTCGACCAGCTTCAAGCGGTCTTCGTACTGCTGGCCAAGATCCGGACCTGATCGGTCCAGATGGTCGAAAACAGCGAACTTCATTGTCGTCGTCTCGGAGGGGGTTGCATATTTAGTCTACCGACAAACGCACGGGTTGTCCGCCTTCAAGCGCGCATGTCTCGGGACCTGTCAAAGACGAATAGTTTTACGATTTGATGTAGCGCAAAGCGCACCGCATCGGACGCAGGCAGCTTGGCGCCGTTCAATCGCGATTCGCCTGCGACATCCCCGGAACTGCGCAGGCGTTCCGGGACTGGATGCCGGCGGCCCTTTCTTACCTCCCGGGGCCGGCCGGATACCTGAAGCATGCCGGCAATGGGCAATTCCATTGCCGGCATTTTTCTGACGCCCCGATCCGAGGCGTTTGCGCTAGGTCAAGGTGAGCGTGCGGACCGGGCCTCAGTCTCTTCGCATGCTGGCGACTATCGAGAAATCCCGCGTCGACTGGCGGGTCGCCCCCAATCTGGTCGACTATGATCATGTCCGCGCTTCCTTCGATTGGTCGACGGCGCGCAAATCCCTGGCGGGGTTGCCGGGCGGCGGCTTGAACATGGCCTATGAGGCCGTGACCCGGCATGTCGTCGAGGGGAAGGGAGAGCGCATCGCGCTACGGCTGCTCGGCCGCGAACAGGAAGTCACCGACATCACCTTTGCCGCGCTCGATGCGGCGGCTTGCCGATTCGCCAATGTCCTGGAGACGCTGGGTATCGGGCGCGGCGAGGTCGTGTTCTCCCTGTGCGGGCGCGTACCGCCCCTGTACGCCGCGGTGCTCGGCACCCTGAAGCGGGGGGCGGTGTTCTGCCCGCTCTTCTCGGCGTTCGGGCCCGAGCCCATTCGCGCCCGCATGGAAATTGGTCGCGGCGCGGTTCTCGTCACCACGCGTGCTCTGTTCCAACGCAAGGTCAAAGGCATTCTCGACCAGCTTCCGGGGCTTCGCTTCGTCCTGCTGATCGATGGCGGCAAGGACGACGAGGCGGACCGCATCCGCGCCCTGCCGCTGCTGCTGGCCGCCGCTGGCGATCGCTACGAGACCGTTCGGACCGGCCCCGAGGACCGGGCGCTCATGCACTTCACCAGTGGCACGACGGGCCGGCCCAAGGGCGCGATCCACGTGCACGAGGCGGTCGTGGCGCATGCGGTGACGGCGCGCTACGCGCTCGACCTTCACGACGAGGACATCTTCTGGTGCACCGCCGATCCGGGATGGGTGACGGGCATGTCGTACGGTGTGATCGGGCCGCTCGTGTGCGGCGTCACGAGCATCATCGACGAAATGGAGTTCGATGCCGATCGCTGGTACTCGATCATAGAGCGCCAGAAAGTGACCGTCTGGTATACGGCCCCGACCGCGATCCGGATGCTGATGAAGGTCGGCACGGAGATCGCGCGCAAGTACGATCTCGCGTCGCTCCGGTTCCTCGCGAGCGTCGGCGAGCCGCTCAATCCCGAGGCCGTGGTGTGGAGCTATCACGCCTTCGGCCGTCCCTTTCACGACAACTGGTGGCAGACCGAGACGGGCGGCATCATGATCGCCAACTTCGCGGCATTGCCGGTCAAACCGGGCTCGATGGGAAAACCGCTGCCCGGTATCGACGCCGCCATCGTGAACCGGCACCCGGACGGCAGCGTGACCGTCGTGGCCGAACCGGAGGTCGAGGGCGAACTGGCGCTGCGGGCCGGGTGGCCGTCCATGTTCCGCGGCTATCTCGGAGAGGAGGAGCGCTACCGCAAGTGCTTCGCCGACGGCTGGTACCTGAGCGGCGACCTCGCCCGGCGCGACAGCGACGGCTACTACTGGTTCGTCGGCCGCTCCGACGACGTGATCAAGACCGCCGGCCATCTGATCGGTCCGTTCGAAGTGGAAAGCGCCCTGCTGGAGCATCCCGCCGTGGCCGAGGCCGCCGTCATCGGCAAACCCGACGAGGTGGCGGGCAATACGATCAAGGCCTTCGTCGCCCTCAAAGCGGGATACGAGGCCAGCCCCGAACTGGAGCGCGAGCTCATGGCCCACGCGCGCCGCCGGCTGGGTCCGGCGGTCGCGCCGCGCGAGATTGCCTTCCGCAGCAACCTGCCGAAGACGCGCAGCGGCAAGATCATGCGCCGCCTGCTGCGGGCGCGGGAACTCGGCCTGCCTGAAGGCGACATATCAACCCTGGAGAGCGACGAGAAATGACCGCCAAGCCGCATCTCGACCGCAACCACGCGCGCCACCTGCTCGGGCAGATGATCCGGATCCGGGCGTTCGAGGAGAGGTGCGCCGAGCTCTATACGCAGCAGAAGATCCGCGGCTTCCTGCACCTCTACAATGGGGAAGAGGCGAATGCGGTCGGGCTCATGGAGGCGCTGTCGCCGCAGGACGCCATCGTGGCCACCTATCGCGAGCACGGCCACGCGATCGCGCGCGGCATCGCGATGGGCCCGCTGATGGCGGAAATGTATGGCAAGGCCAACGGCGCGAGCGGCGGACGGGGCGGCTCGATGCATATCTTCAGTCGCGCCGCTCGTTTCTACGGCGGCAATGCGATCGTGGGCGGCGGCCTGCCGCTGGCCGTCGGGCTGGCGCTGGCCGAAAAGATGAAGAGGGGAACCGGCGTCGCGGTCTGCCTGTTCGGCGAGGGCGCCGCTGCCGAGGGCGAGTTCCACGAGTCCCTCAATCTCGCGGCCTTGTGGAAGCTGCCGGTGTTGTTCGTCTGCGAGAACAATCTCTACGCCATGGGCAGCGCGATCGAGCGCACCGAATCCGAGACCGACATCCATCACAAGGCCGAGGCCTACCGGATCCCATCGCAGCGGATCGACGGCATGGACGTCGTCGCCGTCGAGGCAGCGACGCGGGCGGCACTCGAAGAGGTTCGCGCCGGCGGCGGTCCCCGGTTCCTGGAATGCATGACCTATCGCTTCCGGGCGCATTCGATGTTCGACGCGCAGCTCTACCGCGACAAGGCGGAGATCGAGCGCTGGAAGGAGCGCGACCCGATCAGGCGTTTCGGCGAATGGGCGGTCGCCTCCAGCCTCCTGCACAAGGACGACATCGCGGCTCTCGAAAAGGAGGCCGCCTCCGAAGTGGATGCCGCGGTCGCCTTTGCTGAAGCGGGGCCCTGGGAGCCAGTTGGCGACCTCTCGAAGTTCGTCCTGATGGACAAGGTGCCGGCATGAGCAAGACCACCTACCGCGAAGCGATCAAGCAGGCGATCCGCGAGGCGCTGCAGCGCGATCCCCGCACCTTCGTCATGGGGGAGGATGTCGGTCGCTACGGCGGTTGCTACGCCGTCACCAAGGGCCTGCTGCAGGAATTCGGCGAGGAGCGGATCCGGGACACGCCGCTGTCGGAATCGGCCTTCGTCGGCGCAGGCATCGGCGCGGCACTGGCGGGCATGCGGCCGATCGTCGAGATCATGACGGTCAATTTCAGCCTCCTGGCGCTCGACCAGATCGTCAACAATGCGGCGACGATCGCGCATATGTCGGGCGGCCAGTTCGCCGTGCCGGTGGTGATCCGGATGGCGACGGGCGCGGGCCGCCAGCTCGCCGCCCAGCATTCGCACAGCCTCGAGGGCTGGTACGCGCACATTCCCGGGCTGAAGATCCTGGCGCCGGCCACGCTCGAAGACGCGCGCGGAATGCTGTGGACGGCGCTGCAGGACCCCAATCCGGTCCTGATCTTCGAGCACGTCAATCTCTACAACATGGAAGGCGAGCTGGCCGACGATGCCGGCGCAGTGCCCATCGAGGGTGCCGCCATCCGCCGACCCGGACGGGACCTCAGCATCGTCACCTACGGCGCCAGCCTGCAGAAGTCGCTGACCGCGGCGCAGCAGCTTGCCGCGGAGGGCGTCGAAGCCGAGGTCGTCGACCTGCGCTCCCTGCGGCCGCTCGACGACGCCACCATCATGGGCTCGGTGGCCCGTACCCACCGCGTGCTGATCGTCGACGAGGGCTGGCGCTCGGGCGGCATCTCGGCCGAGATCGGCATGCGCATCGCCGAGCAGGCCTTCTACGATCTCGACGCCCCGCCGGCACGGCTCTGCGGCGCGGAGGTACCGAT
>JAFEFG010000044.1 GCA_018240685.1 Pseudomonadota bacterium
TACGTGTTCATCAACACCGCCATGGTGATGGGCCTGCTGCCGGTGGTGGGCGTGCCCCTGCCGCTGGTCAGCAACGGCGGCACCGCCATGGTCTCGGTGATGTTCGCCTGCGGGCTGATGATCGGCGTGAACGTCTACCGGGACGCCCAGTTGCCGCTCGCGCGCTGAGAGCCGGCCGGACTTCTCCCGAAATTCTCTTGAGCGAGCCTATCGACAAGGGGGTACTGCCTTGCTATAGCCCCCGCCTCTTCAGGCAATGCCCCGGGCAAGTGCGGGCGCATAGCTCAGTTGGTAGAGCAGCTGACTCTTAATCAGCGGGTCCCAGGTTCGAGCCCTGGTGCGCCCACCATTGCCGGAGAGGATTTAGCGGGTCGATCCACGGGAAAAAATCGCGATCGGGGCGGGACACCCCTGGATCGCGTTCGACGTCGCTCATTTCGCGCTAAAGCCAAGCCACCGCACGATCCCTGCGGATTGTCCTCCGTGGATTATCGGGCGGCCGGCGTGCGACGCCCCTACGGGGGCGTCATGTCCGACTTCTGCCAATCCTTGTCGGGATCGAAGGTCGTGATGGCAGCGGCGCGCTGGGCCGTGTCGGGACCGAGATCCCGCTCATAGACGACGCCGGCGTCGCTGACGATGAACGTCGACACGCCCGTCTCGCCGTAGTGCACCGGCCAGGCGATGACGGCAAAGCCGCCGATCATGCGCCCGTTGGCGAGATAGTTGCGGGCGCCGCCCGGCGCATCCGGTCCCTGGCCATAGAGAAGGCGATAGTGATAGCCGAAGTAGCCTTTGCCGCCTTCGCGGTCGCCCGGCTGCGCCTTCGCCACCAGGGGGCCCAGCGGGCTCTCCGGCTCACCCGGCTTGGCCTCCCAGTAGAGCCCGTCCTTCTTCCCCGCGGAACTCATCAGGCGGCGCGCGTAGGTCGCCACGCCGGTCTTCATCGGGTCGAGGGCGGCGTATTCGCGCTCGGCATCGACGATCGCAAGCAGGGTCTGGACCGTCGTCAGCTCGTTCCGTCCGATATAGCGCGCCGCGATCTCCTTCTGGCCGGCCTCGACGTCGTAGCGCCAGCCGTCGGCGTCCTTGACGATCGGGATCGGCAGGACGAAGCCCGTCTTGCCGACATCGACCACCGCCTTGCTGTCGCCCTGCAGCTCGACCTTGTGCGCCTCGTCCCAGGCGGCGAGGAACTTCGCGCGCTGCTCGTCCTCGTCCTGGCGCGTGCCGGGAACGAGGTCGCGCCAGCCGCTGCCGAGGATCGCCGAGACCGCCTTGTCGTCGTCCTTCCGGATCGCCTCGGTCAGCGCGTCGGCCGCCTGCTCCGGCGACGCAAAGGTGCGCTGTTTCGCCGGTCCCGGCTTCGAGATCGCCGGCGTCGGCTGGGGCGTCTGCGCCACGGCGCCGGATGCGAAAGCGGCCGCGAGGCCCAGGGCGACCAGAACGCGCCGAAGGAACGGAGTCATCATCGCCGTCCTCCTCCTCCGTGAAAACCGCCGCCCCCGGCCCGACCGCCACCACCGCCGCCGCCCTCGCGGAAATTCGGATGCGATTGCGCGCGATTCATCTGCATCTGGCCGCGTTGTGCTTCACGATTGATCTGCTGGCCGCGATTGACGCCGCTCAGGGCCGACGGCCGCTCGGCGCCGCCGCGATTCTGGGGCATGGAATGCTGCTGGGGAAGATTCGGTCGCTGCCCGCCGGGCTGGCCCATGGGGCCGCGGTTGGCCGTCTGCGGCCGGTTGGCGCCGGGGCCGTTCTCCAGACGCCCGCGGAACTGCTGGCGTTGATCCACGCCGGGGCGGGGGCCCTGACCGAACCTCTGCCGCGTGGCGGCATCGCGATAGCCGACTCCCCTGCGATGAGTCGGGTCGTGCTGCCAGCGCCCGTCAGCGTTGATCGCGGTGCGATTGTAGTGGTTGTCGATGTTGACCGCGCGGTTGACGTTCACGTTCACATAGGAATTGCCGTATCCGCCCCAGTGCCAGCCGCCGAACATGGCACCGGCCGCCGCGAAGCCCAGGCCCCAGAAGAAGCCGCTCGCCAGCGCGCCGACGGCCGGCGGATAGTAGACGGGCGGATAGGCGGGATAGGGCCACGAGCCGTAGGCCCAGGAGGGATTGTACGAGGGCACGTAGATGACTTCCGGATTGGCCGGCTCGATCACGTATTGGACGCTGCTGCCCGATCCCTGCGTCGTGACGGTCTGCTGCGGTGTGCTCTTCAGGTTGCCCGCCGCCGCCGCCTTGGCGCGCAGGCGCTGGATCGAGTCGGCGACATCCTGCTGCTGGGAGACCATCGCGTCGCCGAGCTTCTGGGTCCAGTCCAGATGGTCGTTCATCTGGGCGAGAACGCTTGGGAAGGCGACCAGCGACTTGACGCTCACATCCCAGTCCTTGTCCTTGACGGCATTGACGGCGGCATCGCCCTTGAGGTTGGGATTGGCCTTCGACCAGCGCGCCGCCTCGACGACCTCGAGCGGATAGGTGGCGGCCATCAGCACCTGCGACAGCAGCGCGTCGGGATAGAGCGCGACCGGCGCCAGGAGCTGGTCGAGCTCCTCGGGCTTGAACGCCGGCTTGTCCTGGCCGAGCGCCGCGCGTTCCGCGGCAATCGCAAGGAACGTCGCCGGAAGAATTAGAAGCGTACGCCGCAGCATGTCTGTCTCGAAATCCTGGCCAGCTTGGACAGGCACTTTAACGACCGGGCGGCGATCCCGTCCAGCGCAACCGCAGCGCGGATCGGCGCGGCTTCAGGCGATACCTTTGTCCCGTTCGCGCTGGAAGAACAGCAGGTCGAGCTCGGGCGCGGCCTTGCCCGATGCGGTCAGGATCATGTGCGCCTGGCCACGGTGATGGGTGTGGTGGTTGAACCAGTGATCGAGCGCCAGGTGCAATGCCTGCGTCACGTCGTCGGGCGCGGAGACGCGGCGATAGCGGATCGTGCCCGCCAGCCGCGCATCGTCGAGACTCTCGATGTAGGCGATGATGCGCCGGTCCTCGACCTCGCGGGCGGCGCGAAGATCGTCCAGGCGCTCATGCAGGATGGCATCGAGTCGCTGCGGCACCTCGCCAGTGCCGGTGAAGCGCTGCATCCAGATCCGGTCGGTCACCAGCAGATGGTTGAGCGTGCCGTGCATCGACTTGAAGAAGGCGCCCTTGTCGGCGCGATAATCCGCGTCCTGGAGCTGGGCGGCGGCATCGTAGAGCCGTCGGTTGGCCCAGGCATTGTAGGCGGCGAACTGCGCGTAATGGGCTTTCATACCCGTATTGTGGGGCCGGGAACCGCCGCCGCGAAGATTGATTGATCCGGTCAAGGCGCTTTGCGCGGGATCAATCATCCCGTAGCGAGTGCTGTTACACTTGAATCAGGAGGCGGCGCATGAGCAAGCGAATCGGCATTCTGACGAGCGGCGGCGACTGTGCCGGCCTGAACGCGACCATCCGCGCGGTCGCGCTGCGCGCCCACCACGGACATGGCTGGCAGACGATCGGCATCCATCGCGGCACGCTCGGGCTCCTGTCGCGCCCGGTGGCGGCCGAACCGCTCGATCCCACCCGGCTCGATGCGGCACTGGCGCGCCAGGGCGGCACCTTTCTGGGCAGCACCAACCGCGGCGATCCGTTCGCCTTCCCGATGGAGGACGGCAGCGTCAGGGACCGTTCCGCGGAGATGATCGAAGGGCTGATGAGCCTGCAGCTCGACGGGTTGATCGGCGTCGGCGGCGACGGCAGCCTCGGCATCCTGCGGCGCCTCCTGGAGCCGGTCGATCTTCCCTTCATCGGCGTGCCGAAGACGATCGACAACGACGTCCACCGGACCGAACGGGCCATCGGCTACTCGACCGCGGTTGCCATTGCCACCGAGGCGCTGGACCGCCTGCAGCCGACGGGGGCGAGCCACGATCGCGTCATGGTGCTGGAGGTGATGGGCCGCGATGCGGGCCATATCGCCATCGGGGCGGGAATCGCCGGCGGCGCCGACGTCGTGCTGCTGCCCGAGGTGCCGTGGCGGTTGTCGGCGGTGGTCGAGCATATCGCGACGCTGCGTCGAACCGGCCGGACTTCCGCCCTCGTCGTGGTCGCGGAAGCGGCCGGGCATTCGGAGATCGGCCGCGAGCCTGCGGACAAGGCGCAGGACCATGTCGGCATCGGCACGCAGCTCGCGCATCGGCTCATGGCGACGACCGGCGCGGAGTCGCGCGCCACGGTGCTGGGGCACGTGCAGCGCGGCGCGATGCCGACGGCGGAGGATCGGTTCCTGGCCTCCGCGCTGGGCGTGCATGCGGTCGACCTTCTGGCCGAGGGCAAGGCCGATCGCATGGTGGGCTGGTGGAATCGCACCGTGATCGACGTGCCGCTCGACAAGGTGGTCGGGCGCTCGCGAACCCTCGATGTCGACGGCGCGCTCATCCGCACGGCACGCGCGCTGGGGATCTGCCTCGGCGACACCTGAAGGACGATGGCGGTCGCTGCGGCCTTCGTCCCGAGGCGCGATCTCTAACGAAGCGCCGGCGCGCCCTTGCCGCGCCGTGCGAGATCCGTGCGCGCGATCCAGAACACCTCGCCCTGGCTCTGCTCGGTGTCGAGCCAGACGAAGGGCAGATCCGGATAGGCCTTCTCGAGCGGCCGGCGGCCGCGGCCGATCTCGCACACCAGCGAGCCGTTGCGCGTCAGGTGCTGCGGCGCCTCCTCGATGATGCGGCGCACGAGGTCGAGCCCGTCGTCGCCGGCCGCGAGGGCGAGCCTGGGTTCGTGGCGGTATTCCGGCGGGAGGGCCGCCATGCCCTCGGCATCCACATAGGGCGGGTTGGTGATGATGAGATCGTAGTGCTGCCGCGCCAGCGGCGCGAAGAGGTCGCCGCGATGCAGCGTGATGCGGTCGCCGAAGCGGTGCAGGGCCACGTTGCGCCGGGCCAGCGCCAGCGCGCCCGCGGACAGGTCGACGGCATCGATGCGCGCCCGCGGGAAGGCGAGGGCGGCCAGGATCGCGAGGCAGCCGGAGCCGGTGCAGAGATCGAGCACGCGCCGCACGCGGCGCGGATCGCCCAGCGGCAGGGCGTTTCCCGCCAGCAGGTCGCCGATGAAGGAGCGGGGGATGAGGGCGCGGCGGTCGACCTGGAAGCGCACGCCCTGCATGTAGGCCGCGCCCAGGAGGTAGGGCGCGGGCATGCGCAGGCTGATCCGCGCGTCGATGAGCGTGAGCAGCCGGGCGCGCTCGGCGGCCGTCGGTCGAAGGTCGAGCCAGGGATCGATGTTGTGGATGGGCAGGCGCAGCGCCTCCAGCATCATGAAGGCCGCTTCGTCGACGGCATTCGTCGTGCCGTGACCGTAGGCCAGGCGCGCGGCGCGGAAGCGGCGCACCGCAAGACGGAAGAAGTCTTCCAGGGTGACGAGAGAGGGTTTGTGTGCGCGTGTCATGCCGGCCTAGATTATCCGACATGAATCGCCGTGCCTTCCTTTTTGCGGGCGTCGCCGCCGCGGCGCTGCCCGCCGCCGCATGGGCGCGGGGCGGTGGCATCGAGGTGATCTATGTCGGCGGCTGGGACTGCCCCTACTGCACGAAATGGAAGAACGAATACAAGGCGGACTGGCTCGCCTCGCCGGAATTCAAGCGCGTGACGTGGATCGAGATCGATCCGCCTCGGCTGCGCGAAGCCTACCAGCCGCGCTACTGGCCGGCCGATCTCGCCGACGTCCTGGAGCAGGTTCCGCGCAAGCACGGCACGCCTCGGTTCCTGATCGTGAAGGGCGGCCGCATCGTTTCCAACGAACTCGGCGTGAACAAATGGGCGATCACGCTTGATCGCCTGCACAAGCTTCTGGGGTAATCACGTATGGCTGGCGCTTTGGACGGACTGGTCGTTCTCGACCTGACGACGCATCTCTCGGGGCCGTTCTGCGGCATGCAGCTCGGCGACCTCGGGGCCGACGTGATCAAGATCGAAAGCCCCCAGGGCGATTCCATGCGCGGCGCGCCGCCCTTCGTCGAGGGCGAGTCGGCGCCGTTCATGCTGTGGAACCGCAACAAGCGCGGCATGCGGCTCGACCTCAAGAACCCCGACGATCTCGCGATCTTCTGGGAGCTCGTCGACGGGGCCGACGTGATGCTGGAGAATTTCCGGCCGGGCGTGATCGACAAGCTCGGCATCGGCTGGGAGGCGCTGCACGCGCGCAACCCGCGCCTGGTGCTGGGGTCGATCTCGGGGTTCGGCCAGACCGGCCCCTATGCGAAGCGCGGCGGCTTCGATCTCGTCATCCAGGCGATGTCGGGCCTGATGTCGGTGACGGGGCCCAAGGATGGTCCGCCCTACCGCATCCCGCTCGCCATCTCCGACGTCGGCGCCGGGCTCTATCTCACGATCGGCGTGCTGTCGGCGCTGCAGGCACGGAACAAGACCGGGGAGGGACAGTGGGTCGAGACCTCGCTGCTGGAGGCGACGGTGTCGCTGGGCGTCTACGAGGCGGCCAACTACTTCGCGACGGGAGTCCGGCCGGAGAAGCTGGGGCAGGGCCATCGCGGCTCGTCGCCGTACCAGGTGTTCCAGACCGCCGACGGCTGGCTGACGATCGGGGCGGCGCAGCAGAACTTCTTCCGCACGCTGTGCGGGATGGTGGGCAAGCCCGAGCTCGCCGACGATCCGCGCTTCAAGACCAACGCGCTGCGCGTGAAGCACAACGACGAGATCGTGGCCATCCTCCAGGCCGAGGTCGCCAGGCGCTCCACCGCCGAGTGGATGACCGCGCTCGAGGCGGCGGGGATCCCGGCGGGACCGGTTCTCCACCACGACGAGGTCTTCGCCGATCCCCAGATCCTGGCGCGCGGCATGGTCGCGGAGGTCGTGCACAGCAAGGCGGGCCGGCAGAAGACGCTTGGCGTGCCGCTCAAGATGTCGGCGAACAAGACCGGCATCCGCCGGGCCGCGCCCCTGCTCGGCGAGCATGACGCCGAGCTGAGGAAGAGAAGGAAGAAGTCCGCCCGCTGAACGGACGCCGCGTCAGCTGCGGCGGTCGCCGTCCCGGTCGTGTTCGTGGTTGCGGTCGGACGAGCCCGGCTGCGGTCGGTGACGGCCGCGGTCGTCGGCGTCGCGACGGTCGCGATGATCGTCGCGATCGTGGTAGTCGTCGCGATCCCTGTGACGCTCCGGCGCCGGGCTGTAGGTCGTGTAGTAGTTCGTCACCCGCGGTGGCGGGGAGTAGTAGGCCGGTTGGGTGTAGTAGCCGCCGGAACCGTAGCCGTAGGCGGGATAGGCCGAATAGGACGGATAGCCCTGATCCTGGATGCAGGCCGCTGTCGGCGTCAGGAGCAGGGCCGCGATCAGTCCACGACCGGTGCGCATGGTTTCCTCCTCGGGAGGAACCGCTCATCGGCCCCCCTCTCTCGAGATACGAGTCCGATCGCGTCGGAGAGGAGGCATCTTTGCGATGTTACGGAGGCGCGTGCGGCGCCTCCGTGCGGCGGCTTCAGTGGGCGTAGCGCGCCGCCGCCATGGCATAGCCGACCCGCCGTTCGGGTGCCACCGGATGGCGACCGGCCACGCGTTCCAGCATCAGCCGCACATCGTCGGCGCTTTCGGCCTTGAGCGCCGAATCGAGGAACAGCTGTTCGAGCACGTCCTGCTGCGCGTGGCTGCCGCCCAGGAGATACATCTCGCTGACGATCGGCCGCAGATGCTTCAGCGCCTCCTCGTGGCGGCCCTGCTTGTGCGCCAGCACCGCCTCGCAGATGGGGAGGGCGACGTGGCCGACCAGCCGCGGGCCGAAGCCGTTGCCCTGGCCGACGGTGCGCATCGCCTCGATCATGCGGTTGGCGGCCGCGGTGCGGCCGGTGGCGGCCAGCGCCATCATCCAGTGCGGCAAGGTGAAGGCCGACAGGCAGTCGCCGATGCGGGCCTCGGCCTTGTCGGCGATCTCGATCCAGCGGTTGCCGACATCGACGCCGTGGCGCTCGAGCCGGAACAGCATCGAGGCCGCGTTCTGGACGTCGATATACATGTCCGGCATCGCCTTCACGAGCGGCGACTCCATATCGCGGAAGCCTCTGTCGTAGAGCGACAGCACCTCGTCGAACTCGCGCCGTTCCAGATGGAACATGGCGCGGTGCCAGTAGAGATGATGCTTGAGGTTGTTGCCGCCCTCCCAGTTGGGTTCGAGCTTGCGCAGCCAGGCGATGCCCTCGCCGCGGCGGCCCTGCATCTCCAGCACGTGGGCGATGGCGTGTGCGCCCCACAGATCGCCGGGATCGACCTCGATCGCCTGGCGACCGGCGCTCTCGGCCAGCGTGTAGTTGCCGGCCTCCTCGTGGGCGAAGCAGCGGCAGGACAGCAGCATGCCCCAGCCCGGATATTCGTCGGACCAGTGCGGATAGACCTTCTCCACCTCGGCCTGCATCGTCTCGGGCCGGCCGAGCCAGAAGGCGTTGAAGTGGTGGAGCCGGAAGGCCAGCACGTCGTGCGGATGCTCGGTGGCGATATGCTCCCAGATCGCCAGCAGGCGATCGAGGTCACCCTCGATCCATTTGGCGAGCGCCTCCGCGTGCGCGGCCTCGCGCGTCGTCATGCGCGAGGCGCGCTTGCGCGCCTCGGCGAGCGACTCGGCGGCGCCCGCCACGTTGGCCTGGTTGTAGGCCAGCATGTTGAAGTAGCCGCGCGCGACATGCGCCAGGGCGAAATCGGGATCGGCCTTCAGGGCCGTGCCGAGATGCCGCCCGGCATCGGTGCGGTACTTGAGATAGGCCATCGTCGCCCGGTCGAAGGCGTCAGCCGCCTCCGTCGAGTCGGTTGAGATGGCGAGCCCGTGCAGGTCCTTGTGCATGGCGTTTCCCTCTTTGTATTAGAGCGCGCTCGGCGCCAGTCCCGGCTTCGCCTTCGCGTTGAGCTTGGGCGGATGAGTCACGATCGACTTCAGCGCCGGCACCGGCTTGGCGAGCTTCTTGAGATTGGGCAGCGGACGCGCCAGTTCCGGAACGGTCCTGAAGGCCTGCTCCATCGCATGCGCCGCGCCCAGCACCTCGCCGTCGCCGCGGAAGCGGCCGATGACCTGAAGGCCGAACGGCATGCCGTTGTGGTCGAAGCCGCAGGGCAGCGAGACGGCGGGGTTGGTGGCGAGCGAGATGATGTAGACCGTCGCCATCCAGTGGTAGTAGTTGCGCAGCTTCTTGCCGCCCATCTCGTCGATGTAGAGCTGCTTCCACGGGAAGGGCGAGAAGCCCACCGTCGGCGACAGGACGAGGTCGTAGTCGCGGTAGAGCTCCTGGAACTTGCGGAAGATGCTGGTCTGCTCCTGGTGTGCCCAGGCGAAGTCGGCCAGCGACATGCCAGCGCCGATCTCGTAGTTGGCGCGGATGTTGGGGCCGAGCTGGCTCTTGTCCTTCTCGTAGGCGTCGCGGTAGCGCGCCACGAAGTTCACGGCGCGGATGACATCGAAGCAGCGGTGCACGTCGCCGAGCTCGAGATCGACCCGGTCGACGCGGCGGAACAGGTGCTTCATCGCCTTGACCTTCTCGCGCATGGTGGCGCGGATGCCCTTCTCGACGGGCGCGGCGCTGAAGTCCTCCGTCCAGGCCACGCGCAGGCTGCCGAGATCGACCGGCCACGGCTCGGCGAAGGCGGCGCCGTCGACGGGGAACGACAGCGGGTCGCTGTCGTGCTGGCCGATCTGCGTGGCGAACAGCAGGCAGGTATCGGCGACGGTGCGGCCCATCGGGCCCAGCACCGAGATCGGCGTCCAGCCCATGGCACGCCGCTCGACGGCGACCATGCCCGGCGAGGGGCGGAAGCCCACGACGCCGCAATAGGCGGCCGGGTTGCGCAGCGAGCCGCCGGTGTCGGAGCCGGTGCAGACCGGCAGCATGTCGGTGGCGAGCGCGGCGGCCGAGCCGCCAGACGAACCGCCGGCATTCAGCGTCGGATTGAACGGGTTGCCGGTGGCGCCCCACACCGGGTTGCGGCTGTTGGAGCCGGCGCCGAACTCCGGCACGTTGGTCTTGCCGACCACCACCGCACCGGCGGCGCGCACGCGGCCCACCATCACATTGTCCCAGCTGGGCACGAAGTCGCGATAGAGGGGCGAGCCGTAGGTGGTGAGGAGGTCCTTGGTCTCCTCGAGATCCTTGATGCCGGTGGGCAGGCCGTGCAGCAGCGGCAGATCCTCGCCGCGGCGGACCGCCGTTTCGGCGGCCTTCGCTTCCTTGCGGGCGCGCTCCACGCACATGGCGGTGACGGCATTGACGGCCGGATTGAGTCTCTTGATGCGCTGCAGGCTCGCTTCCAGCAATTCGACCGGCGAAATTTCCTTGGTGCCGATACGGCGGCGCATTTCCACCGCGGATAGAGCGAGCAAATCTTCGTTGACCATTGATCCCCCTGGGTTGGCGCAACCTTAGCCCTTCCCGTTTCGTCGAGGGAAGGGCACGATAGCCGCGGAGGAAACGAAGCATGGCGCACGGCTTACGCGAAAAGGCCGCGATCAGTGGCATTGGCGAGACGGCCTATACCCGCGGCACGACCAAGAGCGCGCTGGCGCTGCAGCTGGAGGCAAGCCTGGCCGCGATCGCCGACGCCGGATTGAGTCCGCGCGATATCGACGGCGTGATCCCCTATTTTCCCGGCGGCGGCATCGCCGAGGACTTCATCGCCAACTTCGGCATTACCGATCTCGCCCTGTCGGCCTTCGTCCCGATGGGCGGCGCCACCTGCGTGGCGGCGCTGCAGACCGCTGTCATGGCGGTGGCGACCGGCGTCTGCCGGAACGTGCTGATCTCGGTCGGCCGCACCGGCTATTCGGGCGCGCGCGTGAGCACGCGGCTGCAGCAGTTCCCGCAATTTGCCCTCGCGGCGGAGTTCGAGGCCCCGATCGGCATCTTCGCGCCGGCCCAGCTCTACGCGCCCGGCGCGCGTCGGCACATGGAGCTCTACGGCACGCGTTCGCGCCACTTCGCCGAGGTCGCCGTCGTCACGCGCCAGCACGCGATGCTGAACGGCAATGTCGTCATGAACAAGCCGCTCACCGTGGAGGAGCACCAGGCCTCGCGCATGATCGCCGATCCGTTCCGCCTGTTCGACTGCAGCCTCGAGAGCGACGGCGGCGCGGCCGTGGTCGTGAGCGCGGCCGAGCACGCGCGCGACCTGAAGAAGCCGCTGGTCACCATCATGGGCGTGGCCGAGGGCCATCCCGAGTCGCCGGCATCGATCGCCCAGCGTCCGGACCTGCTGGAGTTCGGCCTCGCCAAGGCGGCGCCGCGCGCCTATGCGATGGCCGGCGTCGGGCCGCAGGACATCGACGTGGCCGAGATCTACGACTGCTTCACCTTCACGGTGATCAACCAGCTCGAGCTGCTGGGCTTCTGCAAGAAGGGCGAGGGCGGACCGTTCGTGATGGACGGACGCATCGCGCTGGGCGGCGACCTGCCGATCAACACCCATGGCGGATTGCTGAGCCAGGGCCATGTCGTCGGCCTCAACCATGTGATCGAGCTGACCCGCCAGCTGCGCCGCGAGGCCGGCAAGGCGCAGGTCGCGGAGGCGGAGGTCGGGCTCGTCACCGGCTACGGCGACATGGGCGACGGCTCGCTCGCCATCCTGAGGAGGGCGGCATGAGCCAGGTTGCGACTCCGCCGGCCCCGGAACGGCCGCTGCCGACGCCGACGCGCGAAAGCCAGCCCTACTGGGACGGCCTGCGCGAAGGCCGCTTCATGCTGCAGCACTGCGCGGCGTGCGGGAAGGTGCGGCACTATCCACGGCCGGTCTGCCCGCACTGCTTCTCCATGGAGAGCGAATGGCGCGAGGCCTCGCGCGACGGCGTGATCCACAGCTGGACGGTGTGCCATCACCCGTTCAACTTCTTCTTCAAGCAGATGACGCCCTACATCGTGGCGCTGGTCGACATGGAGGCGGGCGTGCGCGTGAACGCGCCGCTGCGGGGCATCGCCGAGGAAGATCTCCGCATCGGCACGCGCGTGCGCATGGCCTTCGAACCGGCGACCAGGGACGTGACCCTGCCCTGTTTCGAGCCCGCCTGATCGCGAGATCGTGACGAGCGTGCAGGCCGCCGTTCGTGGAAGGATTTGCCGCGGCCTGCGGGCGCGGTAGCCGCTTTTTCCAGCGGCCCGATTCCACTTGAATCCGGTGTGGGCTCCGGCCATGTCCCGCTGCCCGCCGGACAGGAAGGAAAGCCGCGGCGGATGAGGACGGCAGGTCGCGGCCGGGCGCCGGGGCGTTCGCCGCCTGCCACGCGAAGGCCACGATGAACGCGGATGATCCGCGCGGATGATTCGACGGAAACGGCGGCCGGCAGGGCAGGGTGGCGAGGAGAGAGGACGATGACGAGACTTGCTTCCCTGACCAGGCGCTCGGCGCTGGCGGCGATCGCGGCCGCGATCGCGGCGCGCAACGCCGGGGCGACGCCGGACGAGACGCGCGCCTGGCTGGCCGCGCAGGCCAAGGGCACGCCCCGGGAGGGCAGGGTGACGCTCAAGGCGCCGGAGATCGCCGAGAACGGCAATGCGGTACCGGTCACCGTCTCGGTCGAGAGCGAGATGAGCGAGACGTCCTACGTGAAGGCGCTCTATGTCGCCGCCGACGGCAATCCCAATCCCGGCGTCATCACCTATGAATTCACGCCGCTTGCCGGCAAGGCCGAGGTGCAGTTCCGCACCCGCCTCGCGCAGACGCAGAAGCTGATCGCGGTCGCGCAGATGAACGACGGCTCGCTCTGGATGGCCAGCCGCGAGATCAAGGTCACGATCGGCGGCTGCGGCGGCTGAGCGGGAGGATCCCATGTCCGACGACATCAAGCCGCGCCTGCGCGTGCCGGCCACCGCCACCAAGGGCGAGGTGGTCGAGGTCAAGACGCTGGTCACCCATCCGATGGAGAACGGCCTGCGCAAGGACGCCGACGGCAAGGTCGTGCCGCGCCTGATCGTGAACGCGCTCAAGGTCGCCTACAACGACAAGCCGGTCCTCGACGTGAAGCTCGAGCCCGCGATCGCCGCCAATCCGTTCCTCTCCTTCTTCGTGCGGGTGGAGGAAAGCGGCACGCTCAGGCTCACCTGGACCGACGACCGCAGCCAGTCGTGGACGGCCGAGAGCAGGATCGAGGTCTCGTGACGCCATGACCGGCCTCGGCCGTCGCGAACTGCTGCAGGTGGCCGCGGCCACGGCTGCGCTTGCCGTCACCCGTCCGGGCCTGGCGCAGGACCGTTTTCCGCGACAGGACGACCTGCTGCGCTTCGAGGCGACGGGGCAGGTGACGCTGCTCAACTTCACCGATCTGCATGCGCAACTCGTGCCGCTCTATTTCCGCGAGCCGTCGGCCAATATCGGCGTCGGCAAGGCGCGCGGCCTGCCGCCTCATCTCGTCGGCGAGGCGCTGCTCGACGCCTACGGTATCCGGCGTGACGGGTACGACGCCTATGCGCTGGCCTGTACCGACTTCGAGTCGCTGGCGCGCAGCTTCGGGCGCCTGGGCGGGCTCGATCGCATCGCCACCCTGATCGGGGCGATCCGTGCCGAGCGCCCCGGCAAGGTGCTGCTGCTCGACGGCGGCGACAGCTGGCAGGGCAGCTACACGGCGCTGCAGAACAAGGGCGCCGACATGGTGCGCCTGATGAACGCGCTCAAGGTCGACGCCATGACCGCGCACTGGGAGTTCACCTACGGCGCCGAGCGCGTGCAGGCGCTGATCAAGCAGCTCGAATTCCCGTTCCTCGCCGGCAACGTGAAGGACGCCACCTGGGGCGATCCGGTCTTCAAGCCCTCGGCCGTGTTCGAGCGCGGCGGCGTGCGCGTCGGCGTGATCGGCCAGGCCTTCCCCTACACGCCGATCGCCAATCCCCGCTACATGATCCCGGACTGGTCGTTCGGCATCGAGGAGGAGAAGCTTGCCGCCCATGTCGCGGCGCTGCGTGCCGACGGCGTCGATTTGGTGGTGCTGCTGAGCCACAACGGCTTCGACGTCGACCGCAAGCTTGCGGGCCGCGTGAAGGGCATCGACGTGATCCTGACCGGCCACACGCACGACGCCCTGCCGCGGCCGGTGAAGGTCGGCGACACGCTGCTGGTCGCCGCCGGCAGCCACGGCAAGTTCCTCGCCCGGCTCGATCTCGAGGTGCGCGACAAGCGGATCCAGAATTACGCTTTCCGGCTGATCCCCGTCCTGGCCGACGTGATCGATCCCGATCCCGAGATGGCCGGCCTGATCCGCGAGGTGCGCACGCCGCACGAGGCCGCGCTGGACAAGGTGGTGGGCTATACCGAATCGCTGCTGTACCGGCGCGGCAACTTCAACGGCACCTTCGACGACCTGATCTGCCAGGCGCTGCTGGCGGGGCGCGACGCGGAGATCGCGCTGTCGCCGGGGTTCCGCTGGGGCGCGAACCTGCTGCCGGATCAGGAGATCCGCGCCGAGGACATCTTCAACCAGACCGCCATCACCTATCCCGCCGCCTATCGCACCGAGATGACCGGTGCCGCCTTGAAGGCGGCGATGGAGGACGTGGCCGACAATCTCTTCAACCCCGATCCCTACTACCAGCAGGGCGGCGACATGGTCCGCACCGGCGGGCTCTCCTACACGATCGATGTCGGCAAGCCGATGGGGCAGCGCATCTCCGACCTGACGCTCCTGCGCACGGGCGAGAGGATCGACGCCGGCAGGAAGTACACGGTGAGCGGCTGGGCCTCGATCGACGAGGGCGTCGAAGGGCCCGCCGTCTACGACGTGGTGACGAAATACGTCGAGGCCCTCAAGCGCGTACGGCTGGAGCCCAACCGCCAGGTGAAGGTGGTGGGGGCCGACGCTGCGGGATACGAACCGGCCTGAAGCGGCCGCGCCAAGGAGACTGCGATGCGAAGACGAGCCCTTTTCCTGACGAGCCTGCCGCTTGCGTTGGCGGCACTGCCGGCCCTCGCCGCCGGCAAGGCGCATCGGCTGGCCCTGCAGATCAGCGACGACACGCCGGAAAAGATGAACGCGGTGCTGAACGTGGCGGCCAACGTGGCCCGCTACTATGCGCAGAAGGGTGAGGAGGTCGAGATCCGCATCGTCGCCTTCAACGCCGGGCTGAACATGCTGCGCACCGACCGCTCGCCGGTGCTGGCGCGGCTGAAGTCGATGTCGGAAAGCTTCCCCGATCTCCGCTTCGAGGCCTGCGCCAATACCCGCGAGGGCATGGCCCGCCAGGAGGGCAAGAAGCCGGACGAGATCCCGCTCTTCGCCGGAGCCAAGGTCGTGCCGTCCGGCGCCGTCGAGCTGATGGAGCTCAACGAGCAGGGCTGGACCGTCCTGCGGCCCTGATCCGAGGATCGCGGTCCTCCCGCCTGCATTGGGCGGCCTGCATTGGGCGACTCGCATCGGGCGATAGGGACCGGAATCGCTATAGCGAGCCTCGCGGCGGTACCATCACCACCATGATGGTGATGCGATCTGCGCTTTCAGGAGGGCGGTTACCTCGCGGTAACGTTTTTATTTCCCTTTTTAAAAGGGGAACCGGAACGTTTTCGCGTCCGTCAAGCCCGTCGCGGCGGTCACAGGCGAGGGCCCGGCAACACCTCCCGAAGCGGGGCGCGGCCGCGTCGACGGCAAATTCGATGCCATCGCTGTGCCGATATTCGCATCTGCTTCATGATGTCCGGCGAGTGGACCCGATCATCATGTTGCGCCACGATAGCGCGCCAATGTCGTCCGCCGCTTCTCGCCGTCCGTCGCCGATTGCCTGGTTGATCGCGCCGGCCCTGCTGCTCTTCGTCCTGTTCTTCATCCTGCCATTCGCCGTGATGGCGGTGATGTCGTTCTTCTCGGGCAATCCGATCAGCAACCCCAATGCCGTGCTGACCACGCGCCACTATCAGCGCTTCATCGAGGATTCGGCCGGCATCTTCCACGATGCGCTGTGGGAGACGCTGCGCATCGGGCTGATCACCACGGTGGTGTCGCTGCTGATCGGCTATCCGCTGGCGCACTGGATGGCGCGCATGCAGTCGCGGCTCGGCCACGCGCTGGCCCTGATGGCGGTGATCGCGCCGCTGCTGACCGGCATCGTCGTGCGCACCTTCGCCTGGATGACCATCCTGCAGGACAAGGGCGTCATCAACACGCTGCTGATCTCCTGGGGCGTGATCAGCAAGCCCTTGCCGCTGATGTACAACGAGTTCGGCACCATCGTGGCCCTGGTCCACATCTACGTGCCCTTCATGGTGCTGACCCTGATCGGCGTGATCGGCCGCATCGACGAGCGGCTGGAGCAGGCCGCCCGCAGTCTGGGGGCGGGGCGCCTGCGGGCCTTCGCCGAGGTGACGCTGCCGCTCAGCCTGCCCGGCATCCTGGCCGGTTCGCTGCTGGTTTTCGCGCTGTCGATCAGCGCCTATGTGACGCCGTCGCTGATGGGCGGGACGGATGTGCTGACGCTGCCGATGCTGATCGCCCAGCAGCTCGGCACCAGCTTCAACCCGAGCTTCGCCGGGGCGCTGGGCGTCATCCTGCTGGCGGTCTGCCTGGTGATCGTGATCGCCTACAACGCCATCCTGGCGCGGCTGTCGGGCGAGCAGGGGCTGGCATGAGCGCCGTCGCCAACCGCAAGCCGTTCGACGCCGGCCGCGCCGCCTACCTGGCGCTGAACCTGCTGCTGCTGGCCTTCCTGCTGGTGCCGATCGCCATCATCCTGGTGTTCGCGCTCAACCCCACGCCCTACATCTCCTTCCCGCCCGTGGGCGTCAGCCTGCGCTGGTTCGTGAAGTTCTTCGAGGGCGACGACTTCATGCGCGCGCTGTGGCTGTCGTTGTGGATCGCGGCCTGCGTGCTGGTCCTGTCGATCGTGATCGGCGGCGCCTGCGCGCTGGCGCTGGCGCGCGGCAACCTGCCGGGCCGGGCCTTCCTGACGGCCTTCTTCATGTCGCCGCTGATGCTGCCGGCGATCCTGACCGGCCTGGCGCTGTTCCAGGCCTACCTGCTCGCCGGCATCGGCCGGCCCGTCTGGGGCCTGATCATGGCCCATACGCTGGTCGCCGTGCCCTACGTGCTGCGCACGACGCTGGCGGTGCTGCACAATTTCGACCGCCGGATCGAGGAAGCCGCCGCAGTGCTCGGGGCGAGCCCGGCCCGCGTCTTTTTCGAGGTGACCCTGCCGCTGATCCGGCCCGGCGTGTTCGCCGGCGGCGTCTTCGCCTTCATCGTCTCCTTCGACCAGTTCCCGGTATCGCTGTTCCTGGTGGTGCCCAAGGGCGAGACCCTGCCGGTCGTGCTGTTCAACTACATGAAGTTCGACCTCGACGGCGCCATCGCGGCCGCCTCGATGGTCTCGATCTTGCTGGCGCTGGCCGTGGTGGTGGTGCTGGAGAGGCTGATCGGATTGAAAGCCTACGTTAAGCTCTGATGGGGAACACAGGAGGGGTTGATCATGATTTCACGTCGTAGAGCCTTGCAGGCCGGCGCCGGCCTCGCCGCGGCGGCGACATTCGGGGCGCCCGCCATCCTTCATGCCGAGACCAGGACGCTCAAGATCACGACCTGGGGCGGCAAGTGGGGCGCCATCATGAAGGACACGATCCTTCCGATGTTCGAGAAGGAGCACAGTTGCCAGGTGTCGGCCGACCAGGCCTTCCCGTTCCTGCCCAAGCTGCAGGCGAGCCCCAAGAACGATCCGCTCTACGACGTCTTCCACTCCAACTCGAACGAGCAGTGGAGCGCGGTCGAGCAGGGGCTGGTGATGGACAAGATCACGGTCAAGGAAGTGCCCAACGTCGCCGACGTCTATCCCTGGGCCGTCAGCGACAAGATCGTGGGCGTGGCGATCTTCACCAGCGCGATCGGGCTGGGCTATCGCACCGACAAGGGCATTGCGGCGCCCAAGTCGTGGAAGGATCTCGCCGATCCCAAGCTGGCCGGCGCCCGCGGCGGCTATCTCATCCCGGTGAACAGCCTCGGCCAGTGCCACCTGATGATGCTGGGCAAGGTCTACGGCAAGGGACTGCAGGACCTCGACGCCGCCTACAAGGCGCTGGAGCAGCTCAAGCCCATCAAGCTGGTCGATTTCACCGGCCAGATGGAGAAGATGCTGCTGTCGGGCGAGGTCATCGAGGGCGTCATCCACGACTCCGGCGTCTATCGCTACGAGGGCGCCAACCGCCAGCCGGTCGACTTCTGCAGCCCGAGCGAAGGCGTCATGGCGCTGGAGCAGGTGCTGAACGTCACGCCGGGCTCCAAAGTGAAGGAACTGGCCTTCGCCTACATCGACTTCATGCTTCGCCCCGAGGTGCAGAAGCTCCTCGCCGAGGGCGTGTGGTACTCGCCGGCCAACAAGAAGGTGAAGCTCGACGCCAAGTACGACGCCAAGCTGCTCACCACGCCCGAGAAGGTCGCAACCCTGATCCAGCCCGACTGGAAATGGTACAACGCCCGCAAGGACGATATCGACGCGCGCGTCACCAAGATCCTGAAGGGCTGAAGCCAACGGCGTCATCCCGGGGCGCGCGACAGTCCGCGCGCTTCGGCGGGGGGACTTTCCTGGATCCGGAACGGTCCCCCGGTCGAGGGATGACAAGGTGCGTACATGACCTCCGCTTCCATCAAGCTCGCTTCCGTCACCAAGACCTTCGACGGCAAGGTCGTCGCCGTCGACGACGTCACGCTGGAGATCGGGGCCGGCGAGTTCTTCTCGCTGCTGGGCCCGTCGGGCTGTGGCAAGACCACGTCGCTGCGCATGATCGCGGGCTTCGAGCACCCCGATGCCGGGCGCATCCATGTCGGTGGCCGGGACATCACCGACCTGCCGGTGCATCACCGCGACATGGGCATGGTGTTCCAGTCCTATGCGCTGTTCCCCCATCGCACCGTGGCCGAGAACGTGGCCTTCGGCCTGCGCATGCGCGCCGTGTCCAAGCCCGAGATCGAGCGCCGCGTGGCGGCGGCTCTGGCGCAGGTGGCGCTGACGGGCTTCGAGGGGCGGCGTCCCTCGCAGCTTTCGGGCGGCCAGCAGCAGCGCGTGGCGCTCGCCCGCGCCATCGTGATCGAGCCGCGCGTGCTTCTCTGCGACGAGCCGCTGGGCGCGCTCGACCGCAAGCTGCGCCAGCAGATGCAGTTCGAGCTGAAGGAATTGCAGCGGCGGCTGGGCGTGACGCTGGTGTTCGTGACCCACGACCAGGAAGAGGCGCTGGCGATGAGCGATCGCATCGCCGTCATGAGCGGGGGTCGGGTCGAGCAGGTCGGTACGCCGACCGAGATCTACGAGCGTCCGCGCACGCGCTTCGTCGCCGACTTCATCGGCGAGATCAACCTCCTGGACGAGGGGGCCCGGCCGCGCGCCCTGCGGCCGGAGAAGATCCGCCTCGTGCCGCCGGCCGGGGCGCGGCTGGCCGGCACGGTCGAGACGGCGAACTTCCTGGGCGGCGCGACCCTGTACCGTGTCAATGCGGGCGGCCGCACCTATCTCGCCCGCGAGGCCCACTCGGGCGAGCGCAGTCCGCGGGCGGCCGGCGACGCCGTCGGGCTGGCCTGGAACGACGCCGACGTCGTGTCGCTGGAATCGTAGGAGTAAAGCCATGTCCCGAACGCTGGGAGTCATCACCATCGGCCAGGCGCCGCGCGACGACATCGCCGCCCTGTTCGCGAGCCTCGCGCCGGCCGGCACCCGGGTCGTGCTGCGCGGTGCGCTGGACGGCCTGAGCGACGCGGAGGTCGACACGCTTACGCCCGAGAATGGCGCCGATACGCTCTATACGCGGCTGCGCGGCGACGGAAAGGGCGGCGGGCGCGACGTCAAGATCTCCAAGAAGGCGGTGATCGCCCGGTCGCCCGCGACCATCGCCAGGCTGCGCGCCGACGGCTGCGACGCGATCGTCTACGCCTGCACGGGCGAATTCCCGCCGATGGAGGGCGACGAGGGCGTGCTGTTCCCGTCGCGGGTGCTGAACGGGCTTGCCACCGGCCTGCTGCCGCGCGGACGGCTGGGGCTGCTGATCCCGCTCGCCGAGCAGGCGGAGAAGCTCGCCTCGAAATGGGCGCGGCCCGGTCTCGAGGTCGTGGCCGAGGCGCTGGCGCCCAGCGCCGACGCCGCGGAGGCCAAGGCGGCCGCGGAGCGGCTGGCCGCGCACAAGCCCGATCTCGTGGCGATGGACTGCATGAGCTATACGCCCGCCACCAAGGAGCAGGTGAAGCCGGCACTGGGCGTGCCGGCGCTGCTCGCCATCACCGCGACCGGGCGCGTGCTGCGGGAAATGCTCGACTGAGCAAGCGGAGCCCGCGCCCCGATGACAGCCCTACTTCACTGCGGCGGCGGCCCTGGCCTGCCGGACGGCGAGCGCGAGCGCGGCGCCGAGATCGGCCAGCATCTTGCCGGTCATCTCGTCGGTGAGCTTGCCGTCGGCGAACTTGTTCTGGGCCTGGGCGATCATGACCTCGGGCTTGTTGAGCGGGCGGCCGTCGAGGAAGACCAGCGTCTGGCGGAGCTGGTACTGCGCACGCGCCGTGCCCAGTATGCCCATCGAGGCGCCGAACAGTGCGACCGGCTTGGCGGCGAAGGGCTGCGGCGTCATGCGCGACAGCCAGTCGATGGCGTTCTTGAGCACGCCGGAGATGCCGTAGTTGTACTCGGGGCTCACCAGCACGATGCCGTCGGCGGCGAGCATGGTCTTCTGTGCCGCCTGGACCTTGTCGGGAAAGCCCTGCGCCTGGACGTCGGCATCGTAGAGCGGCCAGTCGCCGATCTCGATCGTCTCGACGCTGACGCCGCTCGGCACACGTTCGATGAAGGCGTTGAGCGACAGGCGGTTGAAGGATGCTTTACGCAGGCTGCCGCAGAACGCGGCGAGCTTGATTGGCTCGGACATTGCGTATGGTCTCCCCTGAAAGCCGTTGCTTTGTCAGCCGGCGGACAGACGGCTACATAGAAGGCGCTGAAGGAGTTGGCAAACGCAATGCCGCTACGCGACATCACGCTCGACGACATCGAATCGCTGGCCGTGGGAGCCTGGGTCCTGGGGACCGGCGGTGGCGGCAGCCCCTATCTCGGCCTGCTGAACATGCGCGCCCTCTACAAGGAGGGGCATCGCGTGCAGCTCATGCCGGCCTCGGAACTCGAAGATGACGACTGGGTTGCAGCGGTGTCCAACATGGGTGCGCCGCTGGTGGGCCAGGAACGGCTGACCGACAGCCGCACCATCGCGCGCGCGGTCGACCTGATGGAGCGCCACACCGGGCACAGGTTCCGCGGGATCATGGCGCTCGAGATCGGCGGCGGAAACTCGATCCAGCCGCTGATGGCGGCGGCGCATCTCAAGCGCCCGGTGATCGATGCCGACATGATGGGCCGCGCCTATCCCGAGGCGCAGATGACCTCCGTCGCGGTCGGCGACCTCACGCCCTGTCCGCTGACCACGGTCGACGTGCGCGGCCTGGAGTCGGTGGTCGAGAAGGTGCCGACCTGGAAATGGATGGAACGGGTCAGCCGCAAGATCTGCGTCGAGTACGGCTCGATCGCCTCCACCTGCAAGGCGCCGCGCACCGGCGCCGAGGTGAAGAAGTGGGGCATCCACGGCACGACCACCAAGGCGATCGCGATCGGCCATGCGGTGCGCGAGGCGCAGCGCCGGCACGAGGATCCGGTGGCGGCGATCCTCGCGGTCGAGCCGGGCAAGATCCTGTTCCGCGGCAAGGTGGTCGATGTCGAGCGTCGCGCCACCGAGGGCTTCCTGCGCGGCCGCACCAGGTTCGACGGCATGGACGAGGACCGCGGCTCGAGCCTCGAGATCAACTTCCAGAACGAATGGATCGTGGCCTGGCGCGACGGCAAGCCGATCGCGATGTCGCCCGACTTGATCTGCGTGCTCGACTCGGTGGCGGGCGAGGCGGTCGGCACCGAGACCATCCGCTACGGCCAGCGCGTGACGGTGATCGCCCTGCCGCCGCCGCCGGTGTTCCTCTCCGAGAAGGGTCTGCAGCATGTCGGGCCGCGCGCCTTCGGCTACGACATCGATTTCAAGAGCGTGTTTGCGTGAGGAGTTGGACGTGAGTCTGCGCGAGATCACGGCGGACGACGTCGAATCGCTCGCCGTCGGCGCCTGGGTGCTGGGCACGGGCGGCGGCGGCAATCCGTACCTGTCGCTGCTCAACATGCGCCTGCTCCATCGCGAGGGAAAGCGCGTGCATCTCATCGATGCCGAGGACCTCGCCGACGATGCCTATGTCGCCGTGATCGCCGGCATGGGCGCGCCGCTGGTCGGCATCGAGCGCCTGACCGACCATCGCGTCTTCGCCCGCGCCGCGCGACTGATGGAGGAGCATACCGGGCGCAAGTTCGACGCCGTCATGGGCATGGAGATCGGCGGCGGCAACGGGCTGCGCCCCCTGCTGGTGGCAGCCCATCTCGGCGTGCCCGTCGTCGACAGCGACACCATGGGCCGCGCCTATCCGGAGGCGCAGATGACCTCGGTGGCGGTGGGCGATCTGAAGCCCTGTCCGCTGACCGTCGTGGATGTGCGCGGCCTGGAATCGGTCATCGAGACGGTGCCGACCTGGAAATGGGCCGAGCGGGTGGGCCGCAAGATCGTGGTCGAATACGGCTCGACCGCCTCGACCTGCCAGCCGCCGCGCAGCGGCGCCGAAGTGAAGCGATGGGGCATCCACGGCACCACCAGCAAGGCCATTGCGATCGGCCGCGCGGTGCGCGAGGCGCAGCGCACGCACGCCGATCCGGTCGCGGCGATCCTCGCGGTCGAGCCGGGCAAGCTGCTGTTCCGGGGCAAGGTGATGGACGTGGCGCGCCGCGTCACCGAAGGATACCTGCGCGGCGTGACCCGCTTCGACGGCCTCGACGAGTTTCGTGATTCGACGCTTACCATCGACTTCCAGAACGAGTGGATCATTGCCTCGCGCGACGGCGCGCCGCTGGCCATGACTCCTGACCTGATCTGCGTGCTCGACTCGGTGTCGGGCGAGGCGGTGGGCAGCGAGACGATCCGCTACGGCCAGCGCGTGACCGTGATCGCGCTGCCGCCGCCGGAAGTTTTCTTGACGCCGAAGGGCCTGGAGCATGTCGGCCCGCGCGCCTTCGGCTACGACCTCGAGTTCAGGAGCGTGTTTTCAGCATGAGACGCATCGGCATCGACGTGGGCGGCACCAATACCGACGCCGTCCTGATCGAAGAGGGCAAGGTGATCCGCGCCGTCAAGGCGCCGACCAGCGAGGACGTCACGACCGGCATCCTGGAGTCGCTCAAGGGCCTCGGCTCGACCGGCGCGCTGAAGGACAGGAAGATCGACGGCGTGATGATCGGCACCACGCACTTCATCAACGCGGTGGTGCAGCGCCGGCATCTGACGAAGGTGGGCGCGATCCGGCTCGGCATGCCGGCCACGGCCTCGCTGCCGCCCTTCTGCGACTGGCCGGACGACCTTGCCGCCCTGGTGCGCGGCGGCGTGTGGATGGTCGAGGGCGGTCACGAATATGACGGCCGGCCGTTCATGCTGCTCGATGAGGCGGCGGTCCTCAAGGCGGCCGAGGAGATGAAGGCGGCGGGGCTGAAGTCGGTGGGCATCTCGGCCATCTTCTCGCCGCTCGATCCCAGCCACGAGAAACGCGCGGCGGAACTGGTGGCCAAGGTGCTGCCCGACGCCTCGATCACCTGTTCGTCCGATCTTGGGCGCATCGGCCTGCTCGAGCGCGAGAATGCCGGCCTGCTGAACGCGGCGCTGGCCGACCTGGCGCGCGACACCATCGCCGCCTTCGAGAAGGCGATCCGCGATTCCGGCATCGAGGCGCCGCTGTTCATCACCCAGAACGACGGCACCGTCGCCGAGGCCAGCCAGGCGCGGCGCCTGCCGGTCTACAGCTTCGCCTCCGGCGCCACCAACTCCATGCGCGGTGCGGCCTACCTCTCCGGTCTCAGCGACGCGATGGTGGTCGATGTCGGCGGCACCACGACCGATGTCGGCCAGCTCAAGCACGGCTTCCCGCGCGAGGCGAATTCCGTGGTGAAGGTGGGCGGCGTGCGCACGCTCTTCCGCATGCCCGACCTGCTGTCGATCGGACTCGGCGGCGGCAGCCACGTGCAGCTCGATCCGCTGAAGGTGGGGCCGCTGTCGGTGGGCTACCGCCTGCTGAAGGAGGGCATCGCCTTCGGCGGCAAGCAGCTCACCACGACTGACATCGCCGTCGCCGCGGGTGTGCTCGATCTCGGCGACAAGGCCAGGGTCGCGCATATCGATGCCGCGACCTGCAAGGCAGTCTTCGCCGAGGCGGCTCGGATGGCCGAGGAGGCGATCGACCGCATGAAGACCGAGGCGGGCGACGTGCCGCTGATCGCCGTCGGCGGCGGCGCCTTCCTGATCCCCGAGAAGCTCGCAGGGGTCTCCCAGGTGATCCATGTCGAGCACGGCGACTGCGCCAATGCCGTCGGGGCCGCCATCGCCCAGGTTTCCGGCGAGTGCGACCAGATATTCAAGGACCTGACGCGCGTCGAAGCCCTGTCGACGGCGCAGGGCATTGCCAACGATCGCGCCGTGGCCGCCGGCGCCGATCGCGCCACGCTCAAGACGATCGAGAGCGAGGACATGCCGCTCGCCTACCTGCCCGGCAACTCCGTGCGCGTGCGGGTGCGCGTGGTGGGCGACGTCGCGGCGAGCTGAACGGCCGCCGGTCAGACCACCTCGGCCGGCGCCAGCCGGCAGGGATGGTTCGGATCGCCCGACTCGATCTGGATGGTGCTGTGGGCGACGCCGAAGCGTTCCGACAGCTCGTGTGCCACGCCGCTCAGCAGGCCGTCGTCGACCGGCGCGCCCGGTCGGACCAGATGGGCGGTGAGGGCCACTTCGGTCGTGCTCATGCCCCAGATATGCAGGTCGTGCACCTCGGTGACTTCGGGCAGGCTCGCGAGATAGGCCTCGATCGCCGGCCGGTCGACGGTGTCCGGCACCGCATCGAGCGCGAGGTTGAGCGATGCGGTCAGCAGCGACCAGGTCCCGACCATGATCACGATGGCGATCGCGATCGACACCAGCGGGTCGAGCCACAGCCATCCGGTCGCCATCACCGCCAGGGCGGCGATGACGACGCCGAGCGACACCGCCGCGTCGGCCGCCATGTGCAGGAAGGCGCCCCTGATGTTGATGTCGCCCTTGCCGCCGCGCATGAACATCAGGGCGGTGACGGTGTTGATCACGATGCCGACGGCCGCCACCCACAGGACGGTGATCTCGGCCACCGGTTCGGGCCGGCCGAGGCGCTGAACCGCCTCCAGAACGATCATGCCGACCGCGACCAGCAGCAGGATCGCGTTGGCGAGCGAGGCGAGGATGGAGCTGCGCTTCAGCCCGTAGGTATGGCGCGCGGTCGGCCGACGCTTGACCAGCGCCGCCGCGCCCCAGGCCAGCAGCAGGCCGAGCACGTCGCCGAGGTTGTGGCCGGCATCGGCCAGCAGCGCGAGCGAGTTGGCGAGGAAGCCGTAGGCGGCCTCGACGACGACGAAGCCCGTGTTCAGCGCGACGCCGATCGCAAAGGCGCGGTTGAAGTCCGGCGTGCCGTGGGCATGCCCGTGCCCATTCCCGGGCCCATGGTTGTGCCCCGCATGAGCGTGCGGGTGGGAATGCGCGTGGGCGTCTGCATGGGCATGCGCATGAGAGGGGTGATCATGCATGGTCGTCACGCATCGTTATAGTGTCACGTCCGCCGGTTGCCGGAACAGCCTACCGGACGTATCGGTTGGCGGGCGCCGGGTAAAGGCCGGAATGATCGCGGCAGCCCTGCCGAGCCGTCACTGCAGCTTTCGAGCGAACAGCCAGGTCGAGTAGGCCTGGGTCACGATGCCGATCAGCAGCATCGGCCACAGCTGGTGCCAAGCGATCGCCCAGCTCACGTCCTCGAGGAAGATGCTACGCGTCAGCCTGACCATGTAGGCGATCGGGTTGATGCGGGTGAGTTCCTGGCTCCACAGCGGCATGTTGGCGATCGGGGTGGCAAAGCCGGACAGCACGATCGCGGGCGCCAGGAAGATGAAGACGCCCAGGATCGCCTGCTGCTGCGTGCGGGCGATCGAGGAAATCACCATTCCGATGCCGATGGTCGATATGGCGAAAGCCGCGACGGCGACGTGGAACAGCAGGATCTTGCCGATGAAGGGAACGCCGTAGACCACGACCGCGACCCCGGCGATGACGTTGGCTTCGACGAAGCCGATGCAGGTAGGCGGAAGCGCCTTGCCGAGCAGGATCTCCATCGGCCGCAACGGCGTCACCAGGAGTTGCTCGAAGGTGCCCAGCTCGCGCTCCCGCGCCACCGACAGCGCGGTGATCAGGATCGTGGCCACGGCGGTAAGCAGGACGGTCAGTCCCGGCAGGATGAACCACTTGCTGTCGTAGTTGGGGTTGAACCAGGCCCGCGTCTCGAGCTGCAGCCCGGCATCCGGCTTGGGCGACCGCTGGCGCTGGAAGTCCTCGAGGATGCTGGCGGCGTAGTTCTGCACGATCAGGGCTGTGTTGGAGCGCCGGCCGTCGAGCAGGAGCTGTACCTTGGCCGGTCGTCCGGACAGCACGTCGGCGGAGAAGGTCTGGCCGAGATGCAGGACGGCCTTCACCCGCTGCGCCGACAAGGCCCGTTCCACGTCGCCTGGATTGTCGAAGTGGGCGACGACGTCGAATGCCGTCGATCCCTCGAAGCGGCTCACCAGCTCGGTCGCGGGGTGTGCCGTATCCTCGACCCACAGGCCGAGCGCGACATGCGTCACGTCGAAGGTCGCGGCGTTGGCGAACAGCACGAGCTGGATCAGCGGCGGCGCCACGATAACGTAGCGGCTCTTCGGATCCTTCCAGAGGGTCAGGAACTCCTTGATGATCAGGGAGAGGATGCGGCGCAACATGAGGCTACTCCAGGCTGCGGCGCGTGCGGGCGATGGCTGCCGTGAGGAGGACGGCCGCGAAGGCGATCAGGATCAGCACATTGGGCAGCAATATCTCGTGGACCGTCCCTGCCAGGAACAACGTCTGCAGGCAGGAAACGTAGTAGCGCGCGGGGAATATGAAGGTGATGACCCTGACCCAGACGGGCGTGCTCTCGATGTCGAACAGCAGGCCTGACAGGATGAGCGCCGGCATGAAGGTCACGAGGAAGGCAAGTTGCGCGGCGACGAACTGGTTACGCGCCACGGTCGAGATCAGGAGCCCCATCGCGAGCGCCACGACGAGGAACACCGCCGAGATGCCGACCAGGGCCAGGACCGAGCCGCGGAATGGCACCTGGAAGAGGAAGATCGCAAGCCCCATTGATACGGCGAGGCTGCCCATGCCGAGCACGAAATAGGCGGCAAGTTTGCCGAGGATGATCTCGGCCATGCTGGCCGGCGACACCATCATCGCCTCCATGGTGCCGCGTTCCCATTCGCGGGCCACCACGAGCGCGGTCAGGAGCGCGCCGATCATGGTCATGATGAGGGCGATCAGGCCCGGCACGATGAAGTTGGTGCTGCGGATCTCGGGGTTGAACCAGTAGCGGCTTTCGAGCGTCACCGTGGCGGCGGCCGTCATCGCGCGATCGGTCTGCCGCCCCCGTGCCCACACGGCGACGGCGCCCTGCGCATAGCCGGTGACGATGCGGGCGTTGTTGGCGTCGACGCCGTTGACCACGACTGCGACATGCACGGCGTGCCCGGGCTTCTCCAGGTTACGCGAGAAGTCGGAGCGCAGGACCGCGAAGCCCTGGATGTCTCCGCGCATCAGCGCGGCTTCCGCGTCGCGCGTATTGGTGAAGTCGGTGGGCTTGAAATAAGGCGTGGTGGCGAAGGCATCGAAGAAGCCCGCCGACGCGACGCTGCGGCTCTCGTCCACGACCCCGAAGGTCACGCCGCGGGCATCGAGCGACACGCCGTACCCGATCACGATCAGCAGTACGATCGGCATGACCAGGGCGATGGCGATCGACGAGGGATCCCGCACGATCTGCAGGAATTCCTTGCGCAGCAGGCCGACGAGATGCATCCGCTTCATGATGCCACCTGCGTGCCCTGGGCTTCGATCAGGCCGACGAAGGCATCCTCGAGCGTTGGATCCGGCAGGGCGTCGCTGACGAAGCGCCGCTTGAGGTCGTCCGGGCTGCCGAGGGCGATCATGCGGCCGCCATAGACGATTGCCAGCCGGTCGCAGTACTCGGCCTCGTCCATGAAGTGCGACGTCACCAGCACCGTGACGCGCCGCTCCGCCAGCGCGCCGATGCGCGCCCAGAACTCGCGCCGCATCAGCGGATCGACGCCGGAGGTCGGTTCGTCGAGGAACAGGACCTTGGGCTCATGCAGCAGGGCGCAGGAAAGCGCCAGGCGCTGCTTGAAGCCCAGCGGCAGGCTGCCGGAGGTCTGCCGGGCGACCGGGCCGAGTTCGAAGCTCTCGAGCGCCCATTCGATGCGCTGCCGGCGGCGGGCACGGTCGAGCCCATAGACGCCACTGAAGAAGTCCAGGTTGTCGCGCACCGACAGCTCGCCATAGAGCGAGAAGCGTTGCGACATATAGCCGATGCGCTCGCGCGCGGCGGCGCGGGCGGTGCCGAGATCGACGCCAGCCACCCGGGCGCTGCCGCTGCTGGGTTCCAGCAGGCCGCACAGCATGCGGAAGGTGGTGGACTTGCCGGCGCCGTTGGGGCCCAGCAGTCCGAAGACCTCTCCGGGCGAGACGGTGAAGGTGACGTCGTCGACGGCGCGGAAGGCGCCGAAGTCGCGCGTCAGATCCCGTGCCTCGATGGCTGCGCCGTCGACCGGGGCGGCGGCCGATGGCTCCCCAGGTGGCCGTGCCGTGCGGGCCTCGGCACGCTCCGGCGTACGCCCCTGCAGCAGACTCACGAAGGCGTCTTCAAAGCGTGGGCGGACGGGTTGCGGCGCGCCGCTCCCGCCCAACGCGGGGCCGTCGGGAAGTGCGGCGCCCGCCTTCAGGACGAGGCGGATGCGTTCGCCCTGGATGATGGCGTCGGCAACGGCGGGGTCGGCGGCGGCGCGACGCTGCACGCTGTGCTTGCTGCCCGACGGCACGGCAAGCAGGAAGGTCCTGTTCTCGACGCGCTGGCTGAACTCGGCGGGCGACCCCGAAGCGAGCAGGCGGCCGTTGTCGAACAGTAGGAAGGAGTCGCAGCGCTCGGCTTCGTCGAGATAGGCTGTGCTCCACATGACCGCGACGCCCTCGCCGGCCATGGTGCGCACGATGCGCCACAGTTCGCGACGCGACGCGGGGTCGACGCCGGCGCTCGGCTCGTCGAGCAGCAGCAGCCTGGGCCGCGGAAGGAGCGCGCAGGCAAGGCCCAGCTTCTGCTTCATGCCGCCGGAAAGCTTGCCCGCGAGGCGCTCCACGAACGGCCCCAGCGCCGTGAAGGCGAGAAGGGTGTGGAAGCGTTCCTGGCGCGCCGCTTCGTCGAGCCCGTGCATGTCGGCGTAGAGGCGCAGATTCTCGGCTACGGTCAGGTCTTCGTAGAGGCCGAAGCGTTGCGGCATGTAGCCGATGTCCTGCTGCACGGCCGTGACGGCGTTGGCGCTGTCGTGTCCGAGCACGGTGATCTTGCCGTCGTCGGGAGTGAGCAGGCCCGCGATCAGGCGCAGCAGCGTTGTCTTGCCGGCGCCGTCCGGCCCTACCAGCCCGGTGATCTCTCCGGGGCGGATCTCGGCGGACACGTGATCGAGCGCTATCGTCGCCTGCGGCCCCTTGCCGAACCGCTTGGTGACGGCGTCGAGAACGACGGCGGGCGGCGGCGCGGCGGGCGCCATGGCATCAGTGTCCGAGCGCGATGCGCACGGTCACGGGCATGCCCTGCCGCAGGCGCTCGTCCGGATTGCGGATGAAGATGCGCAGGCGATAGACGAGCTGGGTGCGCAGTTCGGTCGTCTCGACCGTCTTGGGCGTGAACTCGGCGGTCGGCGAGACGAAGCCGACCCAGCCGTCATAGAGCCGGTTCGGGTCGGTATCGGTGCTCACCTTGACCTCGAGGCCGGGATGGACCCGGCCGAGATCGGGTTCGCTGATATAGGCGCGCACCCAGATCTTGTCGTTCAGGGACAACGTGTAGACGGGGTTGGCGGAGCTCGCCATTGCGCCGGGTTCGACGATACGATTCAGGATGATGCCGTTGGCCGGCGCCTTGAGTTCTGTATCGGCGAGGCGCCGTTGCGCCAGCGCCAGCAGGGATTCCTCGGCACGCAGCGTGGCCTTGGCCTGGTCGATGAGTTCCTGGCGCGGCCCGAGGTCGGTGAGGCGCGAAATCTCGCTGGCGACGTTGAGCCGCGCCCGCGCCATGTCGTAGCCTGCCTTGGCATCGTCGTAGAGTTCGCGCGAGACGTTGCCGCTCCGCAGCAGTTCGGTGCGACGCTTGAGCAGCAGCTCCGCGTTGGTCAGATCGGCTTGCGCCGACTGGATCGAGGCGCGGTCGCGTGCGATCTCCTCCGGCCGGCTGCCGGTGACGAGGCGCTGGACGATCGCGCGTTGGGCGTCGAACCGCGCCTGCGTAAGGGCGACGAGATCCGCATAGGTCTGCGGCTCGATGCGCGCCAGGACCTCCCCGGCCTTGACGTGGTCGCCTTCCTCCTTGCGCATCTCCACGACGCGGCCGATGTCGTTGAAGGCGAGATCGACCTGGCGGATGTCGATGTTGCCGTACAGCGTCAGGACATCGGATGGCTGTCGCGGCCATTCCCGCCAGGCGACGGCCCCGATGGCCGCAACCACCAGCAGGCTGATGAGCACGGTGCCCCATCGGCGTTGCGTCTTGGTCATGCCCAATACTCGCTCATCGGTCGGATATGGCAAGCCATGCAACTGACCGGCCGTCGGCATTGACGGGTGTCAATCCGACACCGGCCCGCCGCCATGGCGGCGGGAGGCCCGCTGCGAGGGAGCGCGCGCGAGACGAGGTGGGCCTCAGGCCGGCGATTGGCCGGGGACGGCCGGCGAGTTGGGCCGCATCCGGTCGGCGGCCTTGAAGAAGGCGCGGGCGCTCTCGATCAGCTGGCCGTCGGTCGGATGGTCCATCGGCTCGACCGCGGCCAGGCTTTCCTTGAGGGCCGGGTCGTGCGCCTCGATGTGATGCAGGAAGTCGTTCTTGGCGTGGCCCGGCCCCACCAGCAGCCACTCGGTTGCACCGTGGAGCGCTTCGGCGATCTGCTTGAAGAACTCGCTATCGGAATGTGCATGCCCCGCGCCGATCGCTCCCGCCTTGTGATGGACCTTGCGAAAGGGGGTATGGGCCTGGATACGCTCCTTTTGCACGTCGTCGGGGCTGAAGCGGAAAACGTGCGCTTCCTTGAAATCGAGCCAGGCGACGGCATGGCTATGGGGCATCGAACTCTCCTCAACCAGAAATGGCGCGCCGAAACTCTGCTGACGGGGCCGGCAGGGCATTGATGCAGGTCAAGCGGTGTCGGGCCGCCCTCATGCAGCCAGCCATCTCCGCAGCGCCTCGTTTACTTCGGCGGGCTTTTCCAGCGGCGACATGTGCCCGCAATTCTCGATCACGACCAGCCGTGCATTGGCGATGTCGGCGGCCATTTCCTGGGAGCGCGGCAGCGGCGTCGCCAGGTCCTGCCTGCCGACGATCACGACCGTCGGCACATTGATCGCGGCCAGCAGCGGCCGGCTGTCGGGCCGCGCCATGATCGCATTCTGTTCGCGCACGAAGCCCTCGGCCCCGACTTCCTGCGCCATGTCGAGGATCGGCTGCACGACCGTGCTGTCCCGGAGCCGGCCGGTGTGCACGAAAGTCGGCAGCAGCGCCGGCTGTACGCCCTTGAAGCGGCCGAGCCGCGTCTGCTCGATGAAGCCGCGGCGGCGTACGGTGACTTCCGGCGGGTCAGGTGCGGCCTGCGTGTCGATCAGCGCCAGGCGCTCGACGCGCTGCGGCGCGCGCCGCAGGATCTCGAACGCGACGTAGCCGCCCATCGAGAAGCCGGCGAGGGCGAATCGCTCCGGCGCTGCGGCGAGAGCCGCTTCCGCCATCGCGCCCAGCGAGTCGTGGTGATGGAGTTCCGGCACCACGATGTCGGCAATGTCCGACAGATCGGCGATCTGCCGTTCGAACAGCCGGCGTGTGTTCAGCAATCCCGGCAGCAGGACGAGCGTCGGTCGCGGCATCTGTCAGATCTGGATCTGGTTGCCGAGCTCGATGGCGCGGTTGGTCGGGATGCGGAAGAATGCCTTGGATGCCGAGGCGGAGTGCGACAGCGAGATGAAGAAGTCGCGCCGCAGTCGGCCGAGCTTGGAGCGCTGCGCGGGCACCAGGGTCTCGCGACCGAGGAAGAAGCTGGTCTCCATTTCGTCGTAGGCAATGCCGTGCGGCCGGCAGGCGCGCAAGGCGGCAGGCACGTCGGGCTGCTCCATGAAGCCGTAGCGCGCCCTCACCGAGTAGAATCCCTTGCCGAGCCGTTCCACCTCGACCCGCTTGTTCTCGGGCACGCGCGGCACGTCCATGGTGTCGACCTCCAGCACGATCACGCGCTCGTGCAGAATCTTGTTGTGCTTGAGGTTGTGCAGGAACGCCGGCGGCGTCGCCGAGGCGTCGGCGGTCAGGAAAACGGCCGTGCCCGCGACGCGGTCGGGCGCGCGCTCCATCCGCTCGAGGAACTGGCCGAGCGGCAGCGTGCCCTCGGCGAGCTCGGCAACCACCAGCTCGCGGCCGCGGCGCCAGGTGGTGATGGTGTAGAAGACGAAGGCCGCGACCAGCAGCGGCAGCCAGCCGCCTTCCGGAATCTTGAGCGCGTTGGCGACGAAGAAGGAGAAGTCCGGGATGGCGAGCACGCCGAAGACCAGCGCCGCCACCGGCCAGCGCCACTGCCACACCATCATCGCCACCACCATGGCGAGGGTGGCATCGACCAGCATCGCGCCGGTGACCGCGAGTCCGTAGGCGCCGGCCAGCCGGTCCGACGAACCGAAGCCTACCACGAGGGCAATGATGGCGGCCATCAGGAGCCAGTTGACTCGCGGCAGGTAGATCTGGCCGATCTCGGTTTCCGACGTGTGCTTGATCTCCATGCGCGGCAGGTAGCCGAGCTGGATCGCCTGCCGCGTGAGCGAGAAGACGCCCGAGATCACCGCCTGCGAGGCGATCACCGTCGCCAGCGCCGACAGGGCGACCAGGGCGATGATCAGGTCCTGCGGCACCAGCTTGAAGAAGACCTGTTTCACGACCGTCGGGTCGTCGAGGATCAGCGCGCCCTGTCCGAAGTAGTTGAGCATCAGGCCCGGCAGGACGATCGAGAACCAGGCGACGCGGATCGGCTTGCGGCCGAAATGGCCCATGTCGGCATAGAGCGCTTCCGCGCCGGTCACGGCCAGCACGATCGATCCGAAGGCCCAGAAGATGCCGAAGCCGCGATCGGCGATCAGCTGCAGCCCGTAGATCGGATTGAGCGCCCGCAATATCCCGGGATGGTGGACGATCTGCCAGGCGCCCAGCAATCCGAGGACGGCGAACCACACGAGCATCACTGGCCCGAACAGGCGACCGACACCTTCGGTTCCGCGGGCCTGCAGCACGAACAGCAGCACGAGGATGACGAGCGAAAGCGGCACGACATAGGAGGCGAAGTCCGGCTCGACCGCCGACAGGCCTTCCACCGCGCTCATCACGGAAATGGCGGGGGTGATCACGGCGTCGCCGTAGAAGAGCGACAGGCCGACGACCGCGACCAGCGTCACCAGCCGGCGCAATTTCCGGGTGCCGCCTTTGATCTTCTGCCGGACCAGTCCCTGCGCGGCGAGGGTCGCCAGCGCCAGCACGCCGCCTTCGCCCTTGTTGTCGGCGCGCATGATCAGCATGACGTACTTGATGGTGACGGTGAGCGTCACCGCCCAGAACAGCACCGACAGCACGCCCAGCACGTGCTCGGGCGAGGGCCGCATCCCGGAACCGTGGACGAAGGTCTCGCGCAGCGTATAGAGCGGGCTCGTTCCGATATCGCCGAACACCACGCCGAGGGCGCCCACGACCATCGCCGCAGCCGCGCTTTTCTGGGGCTGCGGCATCGACGAGGATATGTCGTCATACACGCCGCCTGTCGGTGCGGTCGGGACGGCGTCGGCAGAAGGCGACGGACGAGGATCGTCGGGAGTCATGATTGAGACGCCGTTCTTCTCGGCGGCGGTCCATCGGCTGTCAACGTCATGAAACAGAGGTGGTTGCTGCAAAAATCCTTGACTCGGCGCGATGGAAGCTGCGCCGAGCTTGCGGCATCGTTCCCCGCCGCGGCGCGATTCGCAAGAGAGACCTTGCCTGCGGTGCTGGCTTTGCGGGCGCCGGTTGTGCGGATTCTTGATGTACGCCGACGTACCCACTAGCGTTCGCCGGGTGTCTGCAGCACCTCTTTTGTGGGAGTGACGAATGAAGCTCTATTACCTGCCCGGCGCCTGTTCGATCGGGATCCACGTGCTTCTTGAGGAGATCGGCAAGCCGTACGAGCTGCACAAGATCGACGGTCAGAAGCAGGAGCAGTACGGGCCGGACTTCGTGAAGATCAACCCGAAGTCCAAGGTGCCGACCCTGGTGCGCGACGACGGCTCGATATTGACCGAGTTCCCTGCCATCGCCACCTGGCTCGCCCGCAAGAATCCCGACAAGGACCTGCTGCCGACCGACCCCGACGCCGAGGCGCGCGTGTTCGAGGCGATGGACTATGTCGTGGCGACCATGCACATGCAGGGCTTCTCGCGCATGTTCCGCCCCGGCAACTATGCGCCGAGCGAGGCCGACCACGACAAGGTGAAGGCGCGCGGCAAGGAGATCATGGAGAGGGGCCTTGCGATCATGGACAAGGCACTCGAAGGCAAGGAGTACGTGGTCGGCAAGTTCTCGATCGCGGACGCCGCACTCTTCTACATCGAGTTCTGGGCGGCGGCGCGCATGAAGATGACGCTGCCCAAGAACTGTGCCGCCCATTACGAGCGCATGATGGCGCGTCCCGCGGTCAAGCGCGTGCTCGAGCAGGAGGGGCTCACGCAGGCCGCTTGAGAGTCAACGGAACGCGAAGCTCCGGCGCGCCCCTGCCTGCGGGGGCGCCGGAGGCCTGCGATCGATAAGAGCATGACGCTTCCGGCCCAACTCAAATCGCGCCTGCGGCTGCCGCTGATCGCGGCGCCGATGTTCCTGGTATCGGGTCCTGCGCTGGTGACGGCGGCCTGCCGTGCCGGCGTCATCGGCTCCTTTCCCACCGCGAACTGCCGCACCATCGAGGAACTCGACCATTGGCTGGCGGCGATCGGCGACGACCAGAAGCGCGCCGCCGATGCGACCGGCACGGCGCCCGCGCCGTTCTGCCCGAACCTGATCGTGCATCGCTCCAACCCGCGCGTGGGTGACGATCTCGCCGCGGTCCTGCGCGCCAGGTCGGAGATGGTGATCACCAGCGTCGGCTCGCCCGAGCCCGTCCTCAAGCCGTTGAAGGATGCGGGATGCCTGGTGCTGGCCGATGTCGCATCGGTGCGGCACGCCGAGCGGGCGGCGGCGGCGGGCGTTGACGGACTCGTGCTGCTGACGGCGGGCGCCGGCGGCCAGACCGGCTGGGCCAATCCCTTCGCCTTCGTGCGCGCCGTGCGGAGCTTCTGGGACGGGATCGTGGTGATGGCGGGCGGCATGTCGGACGGCCGGGCAATCGCGGCCGCCGAGATGCTGGGCTGCGACCTCGCCTACATGGGAACCAGGTTCATCGCGACGCGCGAAAGCATGGCCAAGGACGAATACAAGGCGATGCTCGTGGGCAGTCGCCTCGACGACGTGCTGCTGACGCGAGCTTTCACTGGTCTGGAGACCAACATGCTGCGGCCTTCCATCGTCGCCGCGGGTCTCGATCCCGACAACCTGCCGGCCCGCGGCGCCATCGACATCGCCAAGGACATCAACGCCGCCGAGCGGGCGAAGCCCGAGGCCAGGCGCTGGAAGGACATCTGGAGCGCCGGGCACTCGGTGTCGGGCGTCGCGGACGTGCCGGCGGTGGCAGAGCTCGTCGAGCGCACCGCCCAGGAATACGAGGCCGCCCGACGTTCTGGCGCCTGACCCTCAGTGCAGGTGATAGAGGCCGTTGGCGAAGCCGAATTCGGCCGGCTTGATGAGCTGGGTGCTCGCGACCCGAACGCGATGCAGCTTGCCTTCGAGGTTGCGATTCCAGAAGTCGAGGAATTTGCTCAGGTTTGGGAAGCGGGGGGCGAGATCGAGGTTCTGCCACACGTAGCTTTGCAGGATGTGTGTGTGGTCCGGCATCCAGTACAGGATTTCAGCGGTTGTTATGCGGTAGTCGTTAAGCTGCACAACGAATGAACGATCCATCGAGCTACTCCTTGACACGACATCGGCAAGGGAATAGTCACGCGTCTTTAACAAAAATCCAATGAAAATCGTTTTAGATCAATCAGTTAGCAGCACTCTTGGGAGATTGCTGCTAGTGCGAGATGACTTGAAGGAACCTTGCTGCCTTCACCTTGACTCAAACAGGCCACAACCCTAAATCCCGCATGCCTGTTTGGCACTCGCTACGAGAGAGTGCTGATAGGCCGAGATTGCGGCCCTGTGGCCGCGTTGGCGAAACCAGGGATATGGAGGCAACAGCATGAAGTTCCGTCCGCTTCACGATCGCGTCGTGGTCAAGCGCGTCGCGGAGGAAGAGAAGACCAAGGGCGGCATCATCATTCCGGACACGGCCAAGGAAAAGCCGATGGAAGGCGAGATCGTCGCCGTTGGTCCGGGCGCCCGTGACGAGAAGGGTGCGCTTGTTCCGCTCGACGTCAAGGCCGGCGACCGCATCCTGTTCGGCAAGTGGTCCGGCACCGAGATCAAGCTCGACGGTGTCGAGTACCTGATCATGAAGGAAAGCGACATCATGGGGATCCTCGAGGTCACCGCTGCGGCCAAGAAGGCCGCCTGATCGCTTCCGAATCATCGAAATCGAAAACACAGCCATCCAAGAGGGATTGAACAATGGCAGCCAAGGAAGTCCGCTTTAGCGGCGATGCCCGCCAGCGCATGCTGCGCGGCGTCGACGTTCTCGCCGATGCGGTCAAGGTGACCCTGGGCCCGAAGGGCCGTAACGTCGTGCTCGACAAGAGCTTCGGCGCGCCGCGCATCACCAAGGACGGCGTCACCGTCGCCAAGGAGATCGAGCTCTCCGACAAGTTCGAGAACATGGGCGCCCAGATGGTGCGCGAAGTGGCCTCGAAGACCAACGACATCGCCGGCGACGGCACGACGACGGCGA
>JAFEFG010000045.1 GCA_018240685.1 Pseudomonadota bacterium
CCCAGCGCTTGGCGGGGCAACGCAGTCGCTGTCTCTCGCCTTGAGGCGACGCGGCCAGCTGGGCGTTGGTTTCGGTGGTGAAGAAGCCAGGAGACAGGGCGTTGGCCGTGATGCCGGTCGCGCCGAGTTCTGCCGCGAGGGCGCGTGCCAGCGCCGTCAATCCTCCCTTTGCCGCGATATATGAAACCGAGCCGGGGACGGCGAGGTCTCCGGCGATCGAGGACACCAGGATGATCCGTCCCCAGCCGCGGTCGACCATTCCCGGCGCGACCAGCTTGACCAGCGCGTGCGCTGCCGTGAGGTCGACATCGATCAGCCGCGCGAAGTCCGCCGAGCTTATTTCGGCAAACGGGCGGCGGTCGCGCTCTCCGACATTGTGCACCAGCACATCGATTGGCCCGGCCGAGGCCAAGGCGGCGTGCATGGCCGCACGGTCGGCCATGTCGAAGCCGAGGGCATCGGCGGCGTAGCCGGCCTCCCGCAGCCGCGCGACCTGTGATGTCAGACGTTCCGCTGAACGACCATGCAGCAGGACGCGGGCGCCCGCCTCGGCCAGGCCGCGGGCCATCTCCCAGCCCAAACCTCGGCCGGAGCCGGTGACGAGGGCCGTGCGGCCAGTGAGTAGGAACTGATCGGGAAAAGTCGACATGGTACGCATTCTTCGTCTATTGCCGTATGGGAGTTAGCGTCGGATTGGCAAATGCTGCAACTGCCCAAAGTGATCGGCCATCGCGGAGCCGCGGCCTATGCTCTCGAGAATACGCTCGAGTCGTTCCGGGAAGCTCGACGGCGGGGGGCCAGCTGGGTCGAGATCGACGTCAAGCTGACGGCCGACAATGTTCCGATCCTGATGCACGATGCGTCGCTGAAGCGGACCATGGGCGTGGATCGCCTCGTAGCCGAGACCCGCGCCGCCGACCTGCCGAAGGACGTTCCGACGTTCGAGGCCGCAATCGACTGCTTTCGCGAACTGGGGCTCGGCTGCAATGTGGAGATCAAGCCCTGCGAGGGTCGTGAAGTCGAGACCGCGCGCCTGACGGTCGAGACGTTGCGGCGATGCTGGCCCGCATCTCTGCCGCCGCCTCTCCTGTCGAGCTTCAAGGATGCCTCCCTGGCGACGGCACGCGACGGGGCGCCTCAATTCGCCCGGGCGATCCTGATCGACGAACTCGCCGACGACTGGCGCCGCCGCGCCGAGGCCGTGGGAGCGATGGGCGTGAACACCAGCGGCAAGAAGCTGACGGCGCCGCGGGCGGTCGAGGTCCGCGAGGCGGGGTACGCCTTGAGCGTCTATACGATCAACAATGCCGCAGTGGCCCGGGCGCTGGTCGGTATGGGTGTGCAGTGCATCATTACCGATGCGCCGGACATCATCATTGCCGCCCTGAACTCGTGATTTTGGGGTTGCGTTCGCCAGGCCATCTTGGTGGACTGTAACGAGACTGCAATAAAAACGACACATCGCAGTCTTACGGCCCGCGGATATAGGGCCGGGTCTCAACCGGGAGGTACTCACATCATGTCACGCACATTGCTGTCGTCCGTTGCGGCGATCGCTGTTCTGGCGAGCGCACATGGCGCCGCCGCGCAGACCGAAATCCAGTGGTGGCATGCCATGGGCGGCAACCTCGGCGAAGTGGTGAACGGGCTGGCCGATCAGTTCAACAAGTCGCAGACGGAGTACAAGGTCGTCCCGGTCTACAAGGGCTCCTACACGGAGACCCTGACCGCAGCGATCGCCGCGTTCCGCGCCAAGCAGGGGCCGGACATCGTACAGGTCTTCGAAGTCGGCACGGCGAGCATGATGGCCGCCAAGGGCGCCGTCTATCCGGTCTATCAGCTCATGGCGGACGCCAAGGAGCCGTTTGATCCGAAGTCGTTCATCGGCCCGGTCTATGGCTACTACTCGACGACCGACGGCAAGCTTCTGTCGATGCCGTTCAATTCCTCGACGCCGGTCCTCTACTGGAACAAGGAACTCCTGACCAAGGCCGGCCTCGATGCCAACAAGCCGCCGCAGACGTGGCCCGAGCTGGGAGAGATGGCCAAGAAGGCGGTCGCTGCCGGTGCCAAGTGCGGCTTCACGCCCCAATGGCAGACCTGGACGCTGATCGAGAACTACGGCGCCTGGCACAATCTGCCGTTCGCGACCAAGGCCAACGGCTTCGGCGGGACCGACATCGAGCTGAAGTTCAACGACCCCGCCCGTGTCAAATTCATCCAGATGCTGGCCGACTGGACCAAGGACAAGCGCTTCGTCTATGGCGGGCGAGAGGGCAAGTCGACCGGCCTGTTCACGGCGGGCGATTGCGCGTTCCACATCGCCTCTTCGGCGTCGGCTTCGGCGATCGTGAAAGCGCTCGGTCAGGACAAGGTGGGCATCGCCATGATGCCTTACTCTCCCGATGTGGCGCCTAAGCCTCAGAACTCCATCATCGGCGGTGCCACGCTCTGGGTGCTGAAGGGACGACCGCAGGCGGAGTATCCGGGCGTCGCCAAGTTCCTGACCTTCCTGTCGAGCCCGCCGGTGCAGGCTCAGTGGCATCAGCAGACGGGCTATGTGCCGGTGACGACTGCCGCCGCCGACCTCACGGAAAAGGCGGGTTTCTACAAGACCCATCCGGGCTTCGACATCGCGGTGAAGGAACTCACCCTCAATCCGCCGACGGAGAATTCGAAGGGCCTGCGCATCGGCAATTTCGTGCAGATCCGCGACATCGAGGATGAGGAACTCGAAGCCGTGTGGTCCGGCAAGAAGGACGCCAAGGCAGCACTCGACGAGGCCGTGAAGCGCGGCAACGAGCAGCTGCGCAAGTTCGAAGCGGCAAACAAGTAAAGTCCGGCGAGTGACGGCCTTTCTCCGCCGCCTTCACAAGGTTCCTTTCCCGAAAGCGGGGAAGGCAGGCGGCATTCTTCACCTCCCCCCTCTTCGGGGGAGGTGACCGAAACCGGAGGAGGCTGGCTCCGCGGCCGCTGAATGGAAAAACGCGTCACTTTCAACGAGCGATGGCTGCCTTACCTGCTGGTGGCGCCGCAGATGGCCATCACTCTGGTCTTCTTCTTCTGGCCGTCTGCCCAGGCGATGTGGCAGTCGATGCTGATCGAGGATGCGTTTGGTGGAAATTCGAAGTTCGTCTGGTTCGAGAACTTCAAGCAGCTCTTTCAGGACCCGAATTATTATGCCTCCGTGCAGCTGACGATCGTGTTCAGCGCGCTGGTCGCCTCGATCGGTCTTGCCGTCTCGCTCCTGCTGGCCGTCATGGCCGACCGGGTGATCCGCGGCGCATCGGTCTACAAGACCTTCCTTGTCTGGCCGTATGCAGTGGCGCCCGCCGTGGCGGGCGTGTTGTGGGGATTTCTCTTCAATCCGTCGGTCGGCATCGTCGCCTGGCTGCTCCAGAGAGTCGGGGTCGATTTCAACTATGTGATGAACGGCGACCAGGCGCTGCTGCTGGTCGTGTTCGCCGCCATCTGGACCCAGGTCAGCTACAATTTCCTGTTCTTCCTCGCCGGGCTGCAGTCGATCCCGAAGTCGCTGATCGAGGCGGCCGCCATCGATGGCGCGGGCCCGGCGCGCCGCTTCTGGGACATCGTCTTCCCGCTGCTTTCGCCGACGGGATTCTTCCTGCTGGTGGTGAACGTTCTGTACGCTTTCATCGGCACATTCGGTACGGTAAGCGCGCTCACGGCGGGCGGCCCGGGCAGGGCGACCGAGATTCTCGTCTACAAGGTCTACAATGACGGTTTTCGCGGCCAGGATCTCGGCGGCTCGGCGGCGCAGTCGGTGATCCTGATGATCATCCTGATCCTGCTGACCTTCGTACAGTTCCGCTTCATCGAGCGGCGGGTGCATTACTGATGGTCGAGAACCGGCCCTGGCTCACCTTCCTCGCCCACTTCACCGTGATCGTGGGCGTTATCATCATCGGCTTCCCGGTGTGGATGACGTTCGTCGCCTCCACTCAAGACCAGGCCACCATGCTGCGGGCGCCGGTGCCGCTGTGGCCGGGCTCGCACCTGGTCGAGAACTACACGAAGGTGCTGACAGAGGGTTACGGCAATCGCGTCGGCAGCGTTCCGGTCTATGTCACGATCACCAACAGCATGGTCATGGCTCTGGGGGTGGCGATCGGCAAGATCCTGATCTCGATCATCTCCGCCTTCGCGATCGTCTACTTCCGCTTTCCGTTTCGCATGGCCATCTTCTGGGCCATCTTCGTCACGCTGATGCTGCCGGTCGAGGTGCGCATCGTGCCGACCTACGGTGTGGTCGCGAGTCTCGGCATGCTCGATTCCTACGCGGGCCTCGTCATTCCGCTGATCGCTTCGGCCACGGCGACCTTCCTGTTCCGGCAGTTCTTCCTGAGCGTGCCGGACGAACTCACCGAGGCGGCGCGTGTGGACGGGGCCTCGCCCATGCGGTTTTTCTGGGACATCCTCCTGCCGATGAGCCGGACTTCGATTGCGGCGCTCTTCGTCATCCAGTTCATCTACGGATGGAACCAGTATCTCTGGCCGCTGCTGATCACGACCAAGGAAAGCTTCTACACGATCGTGATGAACGTCTCGCGGCAGGCGAATGTGGCCGATGCGGTGCCGCAATGGAACCTGCTGATGGCCATGGCAATGCTGGCCATGCTGCCTCCCGTGCTGGTGGTGGTCTTCATGCAGCGCCTTTTCGTGCGCGGCCTCGTCGAGACGGAGAAGTAGGTCATGGCGCAAGTCCATCTGCGCGGCGTTAAGAAGAGCTACGACAAGCTCGAGGTCATTCACGGCATCGACATGGAGATCGCCGACGGCGAGTTCATCGTCATCGTCGGCCCGTCGGGCTGCGGCAAGTCCACTCTTCTGCGCATGGTGGCGGGGCTCGAGAGGATCACCGGCGGCGAGGTCGCGATTGGAGACCGGGTCGTCAACGAGCTCGAGCCCAAGGATCGCGACATCGCGATGGTGTTCCAGAACTACGCGCTCTATCCGCACATGAGCGTGTACGAGAACATGGCCTACGGCCTCAAGATCCGGAAACTCTCGAAGGACGCAATCGACGCCCGCGTGCGCAAGGCGGCCAGGACGCTGGAACTCGAGAAGCTTCTCGACCGGCGGCCGCGCCAGCTCTCGGGCGGCCAGCGGCAGCGCGTCGCCATGGGACGCGCGATCGTGCGCGAACCGGCGGTGTTCCTGTTCGACGAGCCGCTCTCCAATCTCGACGCCAAGCTGCGTGTGCAGATGCGGCTCGAGATCAAGCGGCTGCAGCGGGAGCTGGGCGTGACGTCCATCTACGTGACGCACGACCAGGTTGAAGCGATGACGCTCGCCGACCGGCTGATCGTGATGAATGCAGGGGTCGCTGATCAGATCGGTACGCCGATGGACGTCTACGACAGGCCGGCCTCCGTCTTCGTTGCGGGCTTCATCGGCTCACCCGCCATGAATTTTCTTGCCGCCAAGGTCGGCGAGGGCGGCCATTCGGTCGAGCTTGCGGCCACCGGGGCAGGGCGTGTCGCCTTGCCGCTGGCGAAGCCCTCTTCAGCGCCGCCGGGCGCGCCGGTGGCCGTCGGCATCCGGCCTGAGCATCTCTTGCCGGCGGCGGATGGGCTGCTGGAGTTCGAGATCGAGCTTGCCGAGCCGCTCGGAGCGGATACGCTCCTGCACGGCCGCTTCGGGACGGCTAGGGAACTGGTGACGGTGCGCCAGAGCGGTCATGTGCTGGCCAATCCCGGCGAGCGCCGCCGCTTCACCGCAGATCCAGCCCGTCTTCATGTTTTCGACTCCCAGACGGGACACCGCATCCTCGACGCCTGATCCCCGGAGCCGGTAACGTGTCGGACACAAAAGGACTCGTCGGTCCGGGCGGAGGGCGCTAAGAGTTGCCTCCTTGGCGACGAAGCCGGCGGCCCCGGATCAGGCGGTACCGGTGTCTTGCCGGTCAGTAGGGAGCGTGAAGTTGACGGTTCGAGGCGGGGCAGGACTCGTCGCGCGATCCATTGTCCTTGTGTTCGGGATGGCGGTCGCGGGATGCCAGGCGCTCCCGGGCGACGGCCCATGGATGAACGGGGCCAAGTCTGGCAGCACCGAGGCTCTGCCATTCGACGTGATCGATCTTACTCCCACGACCATCGTGGCCTATCGGACGGTCCCGCCGGCCCCCAAGCCGTCTCAGACCGCCGATCTCTCGGCGGGCCGCGCGCTTACAGCGGCGCCGGGCGACGTGCTGAGCGTGCGCATCTTCGAACGGTATGAGGGATCCACCTTCCCGACGATCCAGAACGATTCGGCCGCGGATTTCGGGCCCAAGGTCGTCACATCCGAAGGCACGATCGAGGTCCCCTATGTCGGCATCGTGAAGGTGGCGGGGCTGCGTCCGCGTCAGATCGAACGCGAGATCGCCAGCCGGCTGGGCGACAAGGCGAAGGATCCCCAGGTCATCGTCGATTTTCTGGCTGACCGGACCAATACCGTCATGGTCTCCGGCGACGTCAAGAATCCCGGCCGCGTCTCGCTGGTCGAAGGGCTGCGCACCGTCGTCGATGCCATCAATCGCGCCGGGGGCGCGCTGCAACCTCCGCCTCCCGCTCCGCTAAGTGCCAAGCAGAAGAAGGAGATGGAGGAAAAGGAGTACGAGGCCTCGACCACGAAGGCTCAGCCCAAGGTGACGCCCGACGGCCTGCCGATCACCAGCGCCAACCCGCTGTTCGACGAACCGAAGACCACGATCACGGGGCCTTGGCAGCTCGAGGTCGTGGTGCGCCGGCAGGGCCGGGTGATCCTCGACAAGCAGCTTTCCGAGCTGATGGCGGGCGGCGATATCGGCATCGAGAAGGGCGACGAGATCGTGGTTCGCCCCAACACCCAGGTCGTAACCGTCCTGGGCGCGGTCGCCAAGGCAGGCAATGTCCAGATCAAGAAGCCCGACATGTCTCTTGCAGAGACATTGGGTGCAGTCGGCGGATTGATCGACCTGCGGGCCAACAAGACCGGCCTCTACATCTTCCGGATGGGCGACGTCGAGAGCAACCCGAGCGCTCGTGCCCGCATCTTTCGCCTCGACTTCATGCAGCCGTCATCGGTGTTCGTCGCCGAACAGTTCGTCATGCAGCCACAGGATGTGATCTTCGTCGCCAACGCACCGTTGCGCGAGTATGATAAAGCTCTCGGGTCCCTTTACCGCACGGCCACAACGGCTGGTAGCGTCGTGGCTATAACGAAGTACTGACGCCAGCAAGCTGTCCTGTGCGCATCTCGGGTACGTGCCGACGGCGGGATCGCAAGCCGTCGCCGATGCGCACCACATTGCGGCCCTGTCGCTGTTTTCTAGATTCGCCCGTCAGCTCGGTGCGTATTTCAGGCTGCAGCCGTAGGGTCGTGTCGATGCGTCCGTTATGGGTTTTCCGGCCAGGAGTTCGTCGAGCGCCAGGCGCACATACTGCCTGGCGCGAGGAACGTCGGCGACGTTGGTCGAGGCGATCGAATCGATGCCGCCCTTGTACACCAGGACGCCCGCGGCGTTGATGATGAACATGTGCGGCGTGACCGTGGCGTTGTATGCGTGCGCGATCTTGCCCTGGGGATCGAGCAGCACGGCGGTGGGCGCGGCGTTGTTCCGGCGCACGATGTCGTTGGCTTCGTTGGCGGTGACGTAGCCCTGCTCACCCGGTGCCGAAGCGGCGACAGTGAGCCAGATCACGCTCTTGGCGGCGGCCTCGCGCTGAAGAGCCTGCATGTTGCCGGAGCGGTATTGCTTGCCGACATAGGGGCAGTCGTGGTTCGTCGTCTCGAGGACGACGGTCCTGCCGCGCAGCTGCACGAGTTCCCAGGTCTTGCCGTTGCTGTCCCGACCCACGAAGGCCGGTGCGGGAGCGCCAAGGTCGGCGGCGGCACGCGCGGTGAGGGGAGCGAATGCCAGAGCGGCTCCGCCGGCAAGGAACGAACGGCGCGGGACGATGGTCTTCGGCATGCGTACCTCCTATCGCTTGGCTTGCTGGTGTGACGTGAGCTCCGAAATGACCGACGCCTCGGTCAGGATCTGCGGCAGGATCTTCGGGTGCGATTCACCCGACGCCCAGTAGAGATAGAGCGGTACTCCGGCGCGCCCCATTTCCTTCAGCATCGCGGTGATCTCGGGATCGCGGTTGGTCCAATCGCCCTTCAGCTTCACGGTGCCTGTCTGTTCGAAGGCGCGCCGCGTCGCCCTCGTCTCCAGGGCGACACGCTCGTTGACGAGACAGGTGATGCACCAGGCGGCGGTGAAGTCGACGAACACCGGCTTGCCCGAGGCCAGGGCTTCGTCGACCCGGGCGCGGGAGAACGGGGTCCAGCCCTCGAAGCTGACGCCGCTGGCCGGCCCGCCGGCGGTGGCGGCCGTCGCCGGCTGATCCTCGACCTTCAGCGCGGCCGCGAAGGCGAGCAGCACCGCCGCTGCCGCGACGCCGCGGCGGGCCCACAGGGCCGGGGAAGCCGGAGCGCCGACGCGCAACAGCCAGATCGCGAAGGCGATCAGGATCATGCCGCCGAGCGCATAGAGCACGCCGTTGGCACCCGTCTGCTGGGTCAGCACCCAGATCATCCACACGGCCGAGGCGTACATCGGGAAGGCGAGGAACTGCCGCAGGCGCACCATCCACGGCCCGGGCTTCGGCAGCAGCCGCTGCAGCGCGGGCGTCATGGCGAGGACGAGATAGGGAAGTGCCAGGCCGAGGCCCATCGCCAGCAGCACGGCGACCGTCACCGGCGCGGGCTGGCTGAGCGCGAAACCGAGGGCGGCGGCCATGAACGGCGCCGTGCAGGGCGTGGCGACCACGACAGCGAGGACGCCGGTGAAGAAGGCGCCCGTCATGCCGTGGCGGCCGGCCAACCCCTGGCCCAAACCAGCGAACCGTCCCCCGACCTCGAACAGGCCGGAGAGGTTGAGGCCGACGATGAAGAAGAGGTAGGCGATCAGCAGGGAGAAGATCGGCGACTGGAACTGGAAGCCCCACGTGACCTCCCCGAGGCTTGCGCGGATCGCGAGGACCGCTGCCGCCATCAGGCCGAACGAGACCAGGACGCCGGCCGTGTAGGCGATGCCGTCGCGCCGGATCTCGCCGCGTGAATGGCCCACCAGATCGACGAAGGCGGCGGCCTTCATCGCCAGCACCGGGAACACACAGGGCATGAGGTTGAGGATCAGGCCGCCCAAGAGCGCGAAGAGGAGGGCCTGCCAGAACGACAGGATCTCACCCGGGCCAGCGCCGGCCGAAGATGCCGCCTCGGGCACGAAGGCGGGATCGAGCTTGGCGACGAGGTCGAACGCCTGCCGATGTTCGCCGTCCCCGGTCTTCTCGGTCAGCACTAGCGTGCCGGAGATCTGTGTCGGTGCCGCGGTCGCCTTGGCATCGCCCTTCCTGAGCGGGATGCGGATGCCATCGGGCGTCACCTTCGCCGTCTGCTGCGCCATGTTGGCGACGGCGCCCCATTCGGCCGGGAAGAAATAGATGCCGCGGATCGTATCCGGCTTCAGGCCCTTGGCATCGACGATCAGGGTCGGGTCGCCCAAGGGGCCGATGCCGAAGCGCGCAGGCCATGGGCTCTCCATCGGCACGTCGCGGCGCGCGCGGTCGAACAGGGCGCGCGTGGCCGCATCGGCCGGCACGGCGGCAGGCCCGACCGGCAGGGCCAGGCTGAACTTGCCTTCCTCGGGAATGCAGACATCGTCGCAGACGAGCCAGTTGGCGTTGGCGGCGACCGTCAGCGTCGAGCCGGCGAAATCGGCGGGCGGCGTGATCTTGGCCAGCAGCAGGATATCGCCCTCGAAGCCGTAATTGATGATGCCGCCCACATCGATCTTCATCGGCGTGGGCCACACGATCGGACCGGCCGTCACGCCCGCCGGCAGCTTCCAGGCGATATCGGTCGCCTGGCCCGCATCGCCGGGATTCTTCCAGTAGGTGTGCCAGTGCGGCCGGATGGTCTGGCGCAACGCCACCCAGAACGGCTCGCCGGCCTTGGCCTGGGAGACCTCGGAGATCAGTTCGGCGCGCACGTTTTCCGTCTTCACCACCGACTGCGCGGCAGCGGGCAGGGCGAGGAGAAGCGAGACCAGCAGGGCGAGTACGCGCGACATGCCGGCATTAAGTGGTCCGACCCCGCAGCGCTGGCAAGACAATCCCGATCAACGCCCCGTGATCTTTTGCCCCGTCTGCTTCCTTCGGCTAACGTATTGGTTTCACAGAGGAAACGATGGACATCAAGGTCGACGACAGCAGCCTGCTCGGCGCGCTCGACGAACTCGCGCAGATCGGCGCCATCGAGGGCGGCGGCTGCGCGCGTCTGGCGCTCAGCGACGAGGACAAGGCCGGCCGCGACCTGGTCGTGGCGCGCATGAAGGCGCTCGGCCTGCAAGTGCAGATGGATGCCATCGGCAATGTGATCGGGCTGCGCCCGGGCCGCGAGAAGCTGGCGCCGGTCATGACCGGCAGCCACATCGACACGGTGCGTACCGGCGGGCGCTATGACGGCAACTACGGCGTGCTGGCCGGCCTCGAGGTCGTGCGCGCCCTGAACGCCGCCGGGGTGTCGACCCGCCGTCCCATCGCCGTCGCTTTCTTCACCAACGAGGAGGGCGCGCGGTTCCAGCCCGACATGCTGGGCAGCCTCGTCTATGCCGGCGGACTCGGCCTCAACGAAGCCTATGCCGCCGCCGACAAGGATGGTCTCTCGGTCGGCGACGAGCTGCGCCGCATCGGCTATCTCGGCGCGGCCCGGCCGGGAGCGATCCGGCCCAGCGCCTTCATCGAGCTGCACATCGAACAGGGACCGGTGCTCGACGAGGAGAAGATCCGCATCGGCGTCGTCGAGAGCGTGCAGGGCATCTCCTGGACCGAGTACACGGTGAGCGGCGTGTCCAACCATGCCGGCACGACGCCGATGCGGCTGCGTCGCGATGCCGGTTACCTCGCGGCATCGGTCAACGTGTTTGCGCGCCGGCTCGCCCGCGAGATGGGCGGTCATCAGGTGGCGACGATCGGTGCGCTTGCCCTGCGACCCAACCTCATCAACGTCGTGCCCAACCGCGCCGTGTTCACGGTCGACCTGCGCAACACCGACGAGGCGAAGCTCAAGGAGGCCGAGGCACGCGTCGCCGCCCACATCGCCGAAGTGGCGAAGGAGGAGCGCGTCGCGGTCGAGGCGAAAGTGCTGGCGCGCTTCGAGCCCGTGATCTTCGATGCGGGCCTGGTCGATCGCGTCGAGCACCATGCCAGGGCGCTGTCGCTTTCCACGCGGCGCATGCCGTCGGGAGCGGGGCACGACGCGCAGATGATGCAGCGGCTGTGCCCGACCGCGATGATCTTCGTGCCTTCGGTCGCCGGCCTCAGCCACAACGTCGAGGAACACACCGCCCCCGCGGACCTGGTCGCGGGGGCGCAGGTCCTGCTGAACCTGCTGCTGGAGCTGGCGGAGCGTCCCTGACCGGGTCAGAGGCGCAGCAGCCAGGCCTCGACGCTGCCCTTGCCCTTGACCTCGATCAGGCCGCGCGACTCGAAGGAGAACTTGTCCTTGAGCTTCTCGTAGACCGGCCGCGTCACCTGGATCGTGTCGGGGATGCCGCCCGACTCCATGCGGCTGGCGAGGTTCACCGTGTCGCCCCAGAGGTCGTAGATGTACTTGCTGCGGCCGATGACGCCGGCCACCACCGGGCCGGTATTGACGCCGACCCGCAGCTTCATCGAGACCTTGTTCTCGAGCGCATGTTCGCGCGTGATGTGGACCATGCGGATCGCCATGCGCACGATGCGCTCGGCGTGGTCCTCCATCGGCACCGGCAGGCCGCACACTGCCATGTAGGCGTCGCCGACCGTCTTGATCTTCTCGATGCCGAGTTCCTGTGCGGCCACGTCGAAGCGGGTGAAGAGTCCGTTCAGTAGCGTGACCACGTTCTGGGGCGGCATGTCCGAACTCAGCGCCGTGAAACCGACCAGATCGGCGAAGGCGACGCTCACCTCGGCGAAGCCGTCGGCGATGCTCTGCTCGCCGCCGCGCAGTCGGTTGGCGATGGGCGCCGGCAGGACGTTCAGCAGCAGTTCCTCGTTCTCGCGGTTCTTGGTCTCGATGATCGAATTCTTGGTCGAGAGTTCGTCCACCATGCCGTTGAAGGCGGTGCAGAGTTGCCCGATCTCGTCCTGCGAGCGGACGGCCACCTTCACCGTCCGGTCGCCGGCGGTGAAGCGCTTCACGCCGGCCGTCAGCTCACGCAGCGGATTGAGCAGCGACCGGGCGAACCAGGCGCCGGCGATGATCACTGTCAGGAGCGCGAGACCGCCCACCGCGGCGAGTTCGCGTTCGAGACGATGGATCGGCGCGAACGCCTCGGCGGTCGTGATCCGGGAGACGAGCCCCCATTTGACGCCCGCTATGTCGACCGGTCCCCATGAGGACAGCGTTTCCCGGCCGAAACTGTCTCTGATCCTTCCGGTCCCTTCGATGCCGGCCACCGCGGCACGGGTGGCCACCGTATCGATCTCCTGATGGAGGATGGGCGAGCCGTAGCGCTTGATCGCGTCGATTTCGGCTTCCGGTGTGCCGGACCGCCGGAGTTCCTCGAAGAAGCGATCCCGGTTTTCGAAGAACAGCCGGCCGCCGGCCCTGACGAGGTAGTCCGGTCCGACCAGGTAGGTTTCGCCGGTGGCCCCGAAGCCCTGCTGGCGCCAGTGCTTGTTGCCCGTCACGACGCGCTCGATCTCGTCGATCGACAGCTGGGCCACCAGCACGCCCGTCACCACGCCCTGGTCGACGACCGGCGCCGCCATGAACGCGGCCGGCAGGCCGTCGGACGGCAGGTAGGGCTTGAAATCCTCCAGGCACGTCACCGACGGATCGGGAACGGCCGCACACTGTGCGGCGGCGGCGGCGACGTTCGTCGTGCGATAGGGACCCGTGTGAAGAGACGTCGCGAAATCGACCTCCTTCGCGGTCTCGTAGACGAGGCGGCCGGACTTGGGGTCGATCAGCAGGAAGTCGAAGAAGCCGACCGTATGCGTCGCCGTTCGCATCAACGGGTGGAAAATGGCGTGAACGGCGCTGTAGGCGCTGCCATCGACCGGGTCGTCGAGCAGCCGGCGTTGCGCCTTCGGATGCTGATTGCGGACGATGTAGTGATACTGGAGATAGATTGCCGCCGAATCCCGGGGCAGGTAGTCGGCGACCGACACTTTCTCGTCGAGGAGATGGCCGACTTCGGGAATGAAGTTCTTGTCGTACCAGTCCGCGAGCTTGGTGCTCAGTTCGCGGTCGACGGGCTTGCCTTCGAGCTCGTCGAAGGCCGAGCGGAAGCTGCGCATCGCGTCGACGACCATTTTCGATCGGGCCAGAAGCTGAAGATCCTGCCTGACGGTGCGGAAGTAGGTCTCGACTTGCCGTGCTTTCGTCTGCCGCGCCACCGAGAGCTGGTCGTAGATGGCTTCTTCCAGCGCCTGACGGGCGCGGACATACCCCAGGATGCTGGTCAGCAGGACCGCGATTGCACCCAGCAGGATGAGGATGGCGAGCAACTTGGTCGCCAGACCCCAGCCCGCGTGCCGGCCGGAGGGAGAGGGATCAGCAGCAGTCATTCTGCAAATATACAGGTCCAAAGCGGGCTGCCATGCCGTCATTTCCTTTTTAAAAAGGGAAATAAAAACGTTACTCGAAGTAACCGCTCGCGCGAGTCTGGTATTCGTCGGCAATGTCGGAGAGGGGCATCGGCATAATCCACAATCTGCCGGCCCACCCTATGCCAGATCGGCCGTAGCCGCCGATTCCGGCCGCCTATGCAGCTTCCTTCCTGGCAGTCGTCGCCGGCGCGTAGATCACGAGCCTCAGCTCCGGATCGTCGTTGGCCTGGAAGCTGGCGTGCTCCAGGCGCAGCGCGCCCTTGTGGGGATGCTTCAGCAGTTTCTGGCCGGCTCGGGCGTCGCCGACATCGTGCGCCTCCCACCAGGCGGTGAACTCGGGACAGCCCGTGCGAAGACGGTCCAGCAAGTCGAGGAAGGCGGGATCGCCGGCCCACAGATCGTGCGTGGCCCGAAACTGCGCCACCACGCGTCTCGCCTGGTCCTTCCAGGCCGCCCCGAACAGGCGGCGCGTATAGGGATTGGTGAGGACGCAGAGGAGAATGTTGCGCTCCGCCTCCGGCATGCGGTCGAAGGCGAAGATCTCGGCCGCAGCCTTGTTCCAGGCCAGCACGTCCCAGCGGCGCCCGGTGATGTAGGCCGGCTGATTGAGACTCTCGACGATGCGGCGCATTGCGTCGGGCACGTTTTCCCGCGTGAACGGACGGCGGTCGGCATCCCGGCCGAGCGCGCGCAGGTGTGCGTGTTCGACCTTGCTGAGGCGCAACGCGCGCGCCAGCGCATCGATCGTCGTGACCGACGGACTGACGGTGCGTCCCTGTTCCAGCCGGATGTACCAGTCGACGCCGATCCCCGCGAGTTCGGCTACCTCCTCGCGGCGCAGGCCTGTCGTGCGTCGCCGCCGGCCGCTCGGGAGTCCGACCGATTTGGGATTCAGTCGTTCACGGCGCGAGCGCAGGAAGTTTCCGAGTTCGCGGCGTCGGGGATCGGCCATGGCGGCTCCTGAGGGAGGGATTATCAATCCTAGGATAATACTAGGCCTGAATGGATGGCGACAGGGCTGCGAGGATGACTGCCCAACCGATGGAGCATCCATGAAAGCAGCCGTTCTCAAAGCATTCGGGTCGCCGCTCGCGGTCGAGGTCGTGCCCGATCCGGTGCCGGGAACCGGAGAAGTCATCGTCGATGTCGCGGCGGCGCGCCTGCTTGCCTATGCGGGTGAAGTCTTCAGCGGGGCCCGGAACTATTCGCTGGAACTGCCGATCGTCCCCGGGTCCGGTGCGATCGGGCGTGTCCGCGCCTTCGGGCCGGACGCCACGCACCTCTCGGTCGGCGACTGGGTCTATTGCGATCCGACCGTGCGCTCGCGCGACGACGTGCTCGTGCCGGACATCCTGCTGCAGGGTTTGACCGCCGCCGGCGAGGGCGGCCTGCGCCTGCAGAAATACTACCATGATGGCGCGTTTGCCGAGCGGATGCGGGTGCCGACCGAGAATGCGGTCCGCATCGGGACGATCGACGAGGCGGACGCTGCCTCCTGGTGTGCGTTGGGGAGCCTGCTCGTCCCCTATGGAGGATTCGCCGCCATTGCCCTGCAGGCTGGCGAGACGGTGGTCGTGAACGGGGCCACCGGCGCTTTCGGCAGTGCCGGTGTCGCCGTCGCGCTCGCGCTGGGCGCGGCCGCGGTGATCGCCACCGGCCGCAACCAGGAGGCGCTCGACGACCTGGCGCGGCGATATGGGCGCCGTGTGCGGCCCGTGCGCATGCAGGGCGACGAGGAGAACGACCGCAGACGCATCCAGCAGGCAGCCGAGGGCCCTGTCGATTGCGTGCTCGATCTGCTGCCGCCGGCGGCCAGCATGAGCCAGGTTCGCGCGGCCGTGCTGGCCGTGCGCCCCTATGGTCGCGTGGCCTTGATGGGCGGTGTCGGCATGGCGGGAGGACCGGGACTGGAATTGCCCTATCCGTGGCTGATGCGGAACTGCATCACGATCCGCGGCCAATGGATGTATGCGCGCGATGCCATCCCGCGCGTGATCGGACTCGTCCGCGCGGGCCTGATCGACCTGGCCGGCTTCAGGATCACGTCGTTCGGTCTCGACGCGGTGAACGAAGCCGTGGCGCATGCCGCAGCACATGCCGGCCCGTTCCGCTTCACGGTGATCGAGCCGTGATCGTCGCCGTCGCGCGCCAACGCTGACGAATCTCCGGTCGCTGCGAAACGATCGCGGCGACGATCATGGCGGTCCGCGAGAGGGGCACGACGACAGCGTCCAGACATGCAGCGAACGGCATCGTCGCTGCAGGGGGTGCGCGCTACAAGGCTGGGCCGCATCAGGAGGAGAGACGATGCCACAGGCGCAGGATCGATCACGACGCATTGTGTTCACGGGCGCGGCGGGTGGCGTCGGCACCATGATCCGGCCGTTGCTGAGCAGGCTCTATCCCGGGCTGGTCCTGACCGATCGCGTCGCGCCGGCAGATCTTCGTGCGGACGAGACGTTCGTTCCGGCCGATCTCGCCAGGGCGGACGAAGTGGCGGCGGCGGTGCGAGGCGCGCACAGCATCATCCATTTCGGCGGCCATTCCGTCGAAGGTCCATGGGATGCGATCCTGCAGGCCAACATCGTCGGCTGCTGCAACCTCTTCGAGGCGGCGCGGCAGGCCGGCGTGAAGCGCATCGTCTTCGCCTCGTCCAACCATGCGGTCGGGTTCTATCGGCGCCGGAAGAGGATCGGCACCGATGTCACCGTGCGTCCGGACAGTCGCTACGGCGTCAGCAAGGCCTTCGGCGAGGCGCTGGGCGCGCTTTACGCCGACAAGCACGGTATCGCCGTCACCTGCCTGCGCATCGGCAATGTCGGCCAGCGGCCGCTCGATGTGCGCCGCCTGTCGATCTGGATCTCGCCCGAGGACCTGGTCCAGCTCATCCGCATCGGGCTGGAGCATCCCGATGTCCGCTACGAAATCCTCTACGGGGCATCGGACAATGCCGCGAGCTGGTGGGACAACTCGCGGGCCCACAAGCTCGGCTATCGTCCTACCGGCAGGGCCGAGGACCATCGCGCCCACGCGGAAGCCGAACAGGCCAGGATCGGCCCCGATCCCGTCGGCGACCTCTTCCAGGGCGGAACCTTCTGCTCGGCCGAATTCACCAACGACGTGCGGCGCGCCGGTCCGTAGCGCTTGGAGCGTACGCTTCTTGCGGCGATAATCGGCGCCGCGAGGTGACAATGAGTAGATTTCTGACCGTGGGGGCTGCGCAGATGGGCCCCATCCAGCGCAGTCATACGCGCCGCGATGTGGTGGAACGCATGATCGCGCATCTGCGCGAGGCCAGGCGCATGGGCTGCGACCTGGTGGTGTTCCCGGAGCTTACGCTGACGACCTTCTTTCCGCGCTGGTGGATGACCGACCAGGCGGAGATCGACTCCTTCTTCGAGAAGGAGATGCCGTCGAACGAGACGGCGCCGCTCTTCACGGAGGCCAAGCGCCTGGGGCTCGGTTTCTGCATGGGATATGCCGAACTCGCCAACGAAGGCGGCCGCGTGCACCGCTTCAACACCTCGATCCTCGTCGAGCCGGACGGGCGCATCGCCAGCAAATATCGCAAGATCCATCTGCCGGGCCATGTCGAGCACGAGCCGCAGCGGCCGTTCCAGCATCTCGAGAAGCGCTACTTCGAGGTCGGCAATCTCGGCTTCCCGGTCGTCAAGGCGTTCGGCGGCAACATGGGCATGTGCATCTGCAACGACCGGCGCTGGCCCGAGACCTACCGGGTGATGGGGCTGCAGAACGTCGAGATGGTGATGCTGGGCTACAACACGCCGATCCACAACGCGCCCGCGCCTGACCACGACGAACACAGCTGGTTCCACAACGCGCTCTCCATGCAGGCCGGCGCCTACCAGAACGGCACCTGGGTGATCGGCGTCGCCAAGGGCGGCACGGAGGAGGGGATTCCCTCGCTCGCCGACAGCATGATCGTGGCGCCGTCCGGCAAGGTGGTGGCCCGTGCCGCGACCGACGGCGACGAGCTGATCGTGCATCGCTGCGATCTCGATGCCGGCAAGAGCTACAAGACGACGACCTTCAACTTCGCCGTCCACCGCCAGCCCGATCAGTACCGCCTGATCGTCGAGCGCAAGGGCGCGATTGATCCGGTCTGATCTTCTCTTCGCCTCTCCCGTCTCGGGGGAGGAAGAGCTTTAGCTCGTGAACTTTCCGTAGCTTCTGTCGGGTGTGCCGCGGAAAAGCGACATATGCGTGTGGGTGGCGATGAACGGGTCGCCCACCTTGAGGCGGCCGAGCACGACCGTGGTACGGCCGGGCCGGTCGAAGCGGTCGCCGTTGGGATGGAAGCCGTCCGACTCCCAGACCGCCATGCCGACCGCCATCAGCCGGTCGGCGGAGACGATCGCTTCCACTTTGTCGAGATCGTAACGGAAGTTGCGGATGGTGCCCCAGACGTTGCGCCACTGCTTCTGTTCGGTGAGTGCCTGCCCGTGCATGAAGTCGGTGAAGGTGCCGAAGGCGATCATGTCCTCGGCGAAGATCGGGCGCGCGCCCTCATAGTCGACGGCGCGGCAGTGCCGCGCGAGCGTGTCGAACCAGGCGCGCACGGCGGCGAGATCGTCGGGGGCGACGGACGTTAGAAGCTTCATGACATCGTTCCTACAGTCCGAATCGTTGCCAATAGGTGCGTTCCTCGACCGCCGCGAGGGCCGCGGGCGCGATCTGCTCGAGGCTGCCGCCGAGACCGAAGCGTGCCAGCAGGCTCCTGCGCGGCGCGATCAGGGGCAGGCGGACCTTGGCGCCGTAGCGCTGCTGCAGCACGGTGCGCAGTTCGCCGATGCTGTCGGCCAGGCCAAGATCCAGGCCCCGCCGCCCGGTCCAGAATTCGCCCGAGAAGAGCAGCGCATCGTCGCCCTTCAGGCGCGTCCCGCGGCGCTCGCGCACCCAATCCTTGAAGCCGTCATGGATCTCGGCCTGCAGGCGCTTGAGGCGCTCGACATCCTCCGGCCTCTCCTCGCGAAAGGGATCGAGCATCGACTTGCGCTCGCCGGAAGTGTGCACCCGCCGCTCCACGCCGAGCTTGGACATCAGGTCCTTGAAGCCGAAGCCCGAGGAGATGACGCCGATCGATCCCACGATCGAGGCCGGATCGACGATGATCTCGTCGGCGGCGCAGGCGAGCCAATAGCCGCCGGAGGCGGCCACGTCCTCGACGAAGGCGATCACCGGCAGGTTCTTCTCCCGCGCCAGCAGACGGATGCGTTGCGCGATCAGTGCCGACTGCACCGGCGATCCGCCGGGGGAATTGATCGCCAGCGCCACGGCCTTGGCCCCGCGCATGGCGAAGGCGCGAGCCAGCAGCGGCGCCACCGTTTCCACCGAGAGGCCGCGCACGCCGAGAATATTGCCCGCCGCGATCACGCCGGCGAGACGCACCACGGGCACGGTCGGGCGGCGGCGCAGTCGATCCTTGATCCAGTCCAGCATGGCCGGCACTGTCGCGGCGCGGCGTGCGAATGGCAAGCGATCTGCCGCCGGCTCCTTCTTCGCTCTGTCGTCGCCCGGGGACAGGCGCCTTCGTCGGCAAGCCCGGGTTGGTCAGAAGGAGAGCGGCGCGCCGTGGCGCAGGATGGCTTCGGCCTCGTCCGTGTAGCCGCCGTCTTCCTTGTGAAGGACCAGGGGCGGCGACTGATGGAGGCGGCGGGTCGCGGCGCGGCGTGCGCGAACCAGCACGCGGGAGGCCGGCGGCAGGCGCTTGACCGCGATATCGCTCCAACCCAGCGTCGTCAGGATATCGGCGATCTCCTCGAGCCGGTCGCTGCGATGGACGAGGGTCAGCGTTCCCTCGGGCTTGAGTGCCGCCGTCGCCACCGCCAGCCAGCGGCGCAGGTCGGCGCTCGATTCGACCGTGGCGAGCGCCTTGATCGGATTGGGCGAGGGATCGGCCACGGCGGCGGCAAGATAGGGCGGGTTGGTCGCCACCTGATCGAACAGGCCGAGCGCGGTCGGCAAAGCGGCCGCGATATCGTGGACGACGACCTCTACGCGGTCGGCGAGGCCATTGGCCTGCACATTCCGGCGGGCGAGGGCCGCGAGTTCGGGCTGCAATTCGAGGCAGACGACATGGCAGCCAGGAATGCGCACGGCCAGGCAAAGACCGACGGCACCGACGCCCGCGCCCAGATCGAGCACCCTTTCCCCGGCCGCGGGATTGATGGCAGCGGCCAGCAGCACGGCGTCCACCGCAACACGATAGCCGCGCCGGGGCTGCAGGAAGCGGACCCGGCCGCCCAGCAGCGCATCTTCAGTGGTGGACGTTTCCATAAGGGAACTGCATTCTCTCACGACATCGTGTCGCAACTTGGTTACAGCCGGCAGGACTATCTTCGCGCAATGGCAACCGTCGTCTCCCTCGAAGGAAAACGCAAGGCACCGAGCCTCGAGCCCCTGCTCTCGCTCTGTGCCGAAGACATGGCACGCGTCGATCGCGAGATCGTGGCCCGCATGCGGTCTCCCATTGCGCTCATTCCCGAACTTGCGAACCATCTCGTCGGTGCCGGCGGCAAGCGCATGCGTCCGCTGCTGACCGTGGCTGCGGCGCGGCTGTGCGGCTACGACGCCGACGACGACCGCCATGTGAAGCTCGCCACCTGCGTGGAATTCATCCATTCGGCGACGCTGCTGCACGACGACGTGGTCGATGTGAGCGCGCTGCGCCGCGGCAAGCCGACGGCGAATTCCGTCTGGGGCGACAAGGCGTCGGTGCTCGTGGGCGACTTCCTGTTCACGCGCTCGTTCGAGCTGATGGTCGATGTCGGTTCGCTCGAGATCCTGCGCATCCTTTGCAATGCCTCGTCGACCATCGCCGAAGGCGAGGTGCTGCAGCTCGTCACGCAGCGTGACATCAGCACGCCCGAGGCGACCTACCTCGAGGTGATCAAGGCCAAGACCGCGCGCCTGTTCGCGGCAGCGTCCGAGGTGGGTGCCATGGTGGCCGGCTGCAAGCCCGCGGAGCGGGTGGCGCTGGAGAGCTTCGGCATGAATCTCGGCATCGCCTTCCAGCTCGTCGACGATGCGCTCGACTATGCCGGCCGCGAGGCCAAGCTCGGCAAGACGGTCGGCGATGACTTCCGCGAGGGCAAGATCACGCTGCCGGTGATCCTCTCCTTCCTGCGCGGCCGCGCCGTGGAGCGCGAGTTCTGGAAGCGCACCATCGAAAAGCTCGACCAGCAGCCCGGCGACCTGGAGCAGGCGCAGGGCCTGATCGAGCGGCATAACGCGGTCTCCGACACCTTCGAGCGGGCCCGTCATTACGGCGCCATGGCCCGCGACGCGCTCGGTCTGTTCGCCGACACGCCGCTCAAGGCCGCGATGCTCGAGGCGGTGGACTTCGCCATCGACCGGGCGCACTAGTCGCAGCCGACATGGCTGCACAGCACGTCCTCGCCATCGACCAGGGCACGACCAGCACGCGGGCGATCGTCTTCGATGCGTCCGGCCGGCCGGTCGCTTCGGCGCAGAAGGAACTGCCGCAGATCTTTCCCAGGCCCGGCTGGGTCGAGCACGATCCCGAGGAGATCTGGCGGGCGACGGTCGAGGTCTGTCGCGGGGCTCTCGAGCGGGCGAAGCTCGACGCGCGCCGCCTGGCCGGCATCGGCATCACCAACCAGCGCGAGACGACGGTGGTCTGGGATCGCGTGACGGGCAAGGCCGTCCACAACGCGATCGTCTGGCAGGACCGGCGCACCGCCGATCTCTGCGCCGCGCTCAAGAAGGCCGGCCATGAGAAGCTCGTCTCCGAGCGGACCGGCCTCCTGCTCGATCCCTATTTCTGTGGCACCAAGATCGCCTGGATCCTGGACAACGTCGGCGGCGCGCGCGCGGCGGCGGAGAAGGGGGCGCTGGCCGCCGGCACGATCGAAAGCTTCCTGCTGTGGCGTCTCACCGGCGGCAAGGTGCATGCGAGCGACGCCACCAACGCCAGCCGCACGCTGCTGCTCGATATCCGCAAAGGGGCCTGGGACGACGATCTCGCAAGGATGCTCGGCGTGCCGCCCGCGATGCTGCCGCAGGTCGTGGATTGCGCCGGCGAGTTCGGCGCCGCGACCACCGATATTCTGGGCGCGCCGGTGCCGGTGCTCGGCATGGCGGGCGACCAGCAGGCGGCCACGGTCGGCCAGGCCTGCGTCAAGCCCGGCATGGTGAAGGCGACCTACGGCACCGGCTGCTTCGCGTTGCTGAACACGGGCACGCTGGCGCTCCATTCGGGCCATCGCCTGCTCACCACCATCGCCTACCAGCTCGACGGCCGGCGCACCTACGCGCTCGAGGGCAGCATCTTCATGGCCGGCGCCGCGGTGCAATGGCTGCGGGACGGTCTCAGGCTCATCCGGCAGTCGGCCGAGATCGAGGCCGTCGCCCGCGAGGCCAGGGAGGGTCACGGCGTCTACATGGTGCCGGCTTTCGTCGGGCTCGGTGCGCCCTACTGGGATGCCGAGGCCCGCGGCGCCCTGCTCGGGCTCACGCGCGACACCGGCCCGGCGGAGATCGCGGCCGCCACGCTCGACTCGGTCTGCTACCAGACGCGCGATCTCGTCGACGCGATGCGCGGCGATGGGGCGCAGATCGACGAGCTGCGCGTCGACGGCGGCATGGTGGTGAACGATCCGCTGATGCAGCGCCTCGCCGATACGGTCGGCATGCCGGTGGAGCGTCCCCGGGTGATCGAGACGACGGCGCTGGGCGCGGCTTTCCTGGCCGGGCTGACGGCCGGCCTGTGGCCGTCGCTCGAGTCGCTCGCCGGCACCTGGGCCCTCGACCGCGCGTTCAGGCCGGCCGAAGACGCCGCCTCGCGCGACCGCAGATATGTCGGCTGGCAGAATGCAGTGCGAAGAGTCCGCAGCGTGTAGCGGTTGTGCGCGCGGTATGGATTGACACCGCTTCGAATCTTGATGAGCATCAATTGCATGGAAATGATTGCGCGGTGTCGCAATCGGGCATGAGGTGCTTCGCGGCATGAAGACAGTCCGACTCACGCAGCAAGGCATCGTCTTTACCATCTTCATTCTGCTGTTTGCCGGTTTCGCAGTCTTCCTGCCGGGCTTCTTCACCGCCGACAACATGCTGACGCTCCTGCAGAACGTCGCGGTGCTGGGGATCCTGGGGCTGGCCATGGCACTGGTGGTCATCGGCCGCGGCATCGATCTGTCCCTGATCGCGGTTCTCGCTGTCCCTACCGGGCTGCTGTTGCAGCTCGTCCAGGATGGAGATTCGTTTTCCCACGCCTTGCTGATGGCGGCTCTGCTCACGTTTGCCTTCGGGCTCTTCAACGGCTGGTTGATCGCCTATGCCGAGGTGCCGTCGATCTTCGCCACGCTCGCCACTGGTTTGTTCCTCGCCGGTCTGGGCCAAACCGCGCTGTTCAAGCTCGACGTCGTGCAATGGAGCCCGGGGCTCGCCGGCTTCGAGAAGCTGGGCCAGGGTGCTCTGTTCGGCATTCCGATGCCAATTGTCATGTTCGCCGGCGCATGCCTTGTGGTCGCGGCGTTCCTCCGACGCACGCGCTACGGCGCGTTCATCTACGCAATCGGCGACAACCCCTTCGCCGCTCGTGCCTCCGGTCTGCCGACGCGGCCGCTGATCGTGCTGCAGTACGTGCTGGCGTCGTTGATCGGCCTGATGGCCGGACTGGTTCTCGCAGCATCTGTTAACAGCATGCCGACCCGCATCTACAACTCGACCATGATCTATGACGTGATCCTCGTGGTCGTGCTGGGCGGCATCGGGCTCGCAGGCGGCCGCGGCGGTGTTCTCAACGTGGTGATCGGCACCTTGCTGATCGGTACCATGCTGAACGGGATGACGATCCTGGACATGTCCTATTCCGCTCAGAACCTGGTGAAAGGCGTCGTTCTCCTGGCAGCCGTCATCACCGATTCGTTCCTCAATCCGCGCAATGAGGAGACGGCGCAGCAGGGAGACATCTGACCCGCCGGGATTTCGCTTCAAGAATCATAAAACTGGAGGAAACAAGATCATGATCATGTTCAACGCCAGGCGATGGCTGATCCGTGCTGCCGCCGCTGCGACCGTCGTGGGCGTCTCGCTCGCGCCGGCCTTTGCCCAGAAGGGGCTCGACGAGCCGTTCCAGGCACCGTTCAAGAAGGCGCTCGAGGGCAAGACCGTGGGCTATGTGCCCGTGGCGATGAATTTCGATCTCACCGAAGGCTGGTTCGCTGTACTCAAACGCCAGCTCGAACCCTATGGCGTCAAGGTCGTGGTGCGCGATCCGAACTGGAGCACCAATGCCGGTGCGCAGGCGGTGACGACGCTGATCTCCGAGAAGCCGGCGGCGATCGTCGTCCACAATCCCGACGTGCAGACCTATGCCAAGCTCCTGCAGCGGGCGGAAAAGGAAGGCATCTTCGTCATCCAGATCAACATGGGTTCGGCCTATCGGACGACCGGCTTCGTGGGTGCGAACTGGATCGAGATCGGCGAACGGGACACCGAGGCGGTGGTCAACTCCTGCAAGGGCAAGTCGAACAAGATCGCGATCGTCCAGGGCGCGTTGTCGGCGGCGGCCAGCGCCTACACGTTGAAGGGCGTCGAGAACGTGCTGGCCAAGCATCCGGAGATCAAGGTCGTCTCGAGCCAGGCAGCCGACTGGGACGCGGCCAAGGCCAAGGCGATCACCCAGACGGTGCTCAAGCAGAATCCGGATCTCTGCGGTATCGTCGGCTTCTGGGACGGTATGGATATCGGCACTGCGGCGGCGGTGAAGGAGGCCGGCCTCACGGGCAAGGTCTTCGTCGCCACTTCCGGCGGCGGCGAACAGAAGGGCGCCTGCGACCTCGTGAAGTCCGGTGCCTTCGATCTCGACCTCAGCTATGACGTGCCGACGCAAGGCACCGACATGGCCGCGCTGATCAAGTGGCTGCTGTCATCGGGGATGAAGCCGGGCACGGTGAAAGGCTCGGACTATACGACGCTCATTCCCATCACCAAGGCCAACGCCGACATAGACGGCACCTGCTGGAAGCTCGAGCGGCTGAAACAGTAGCGGATATTCCGGATCGGGACCGGGCCAGAGCCCGCCCCGATCCCTTGCCATGGTGATTCTGAGGTTATTGCGTCGGCGGGTCGCACGATGAGAGAAGCCGTACTGCGTCTGCGTTATCGGTTCTGGCCGGACCATCTTCTCGGCGAGATCCTGTCCAAGCGATGGACCGAGACCGCCATCCCGGTGATCGTCCTGCTGCTGGTGGCGATCGCCTTCTCGCAGGTCATCCCCGGCTTCCTCTCGCCCAACAGCCTGGCCGACACGGCACGCCAGGCCGCCGAGGTCGGCTTCGTCGTCCTCGGCATGGCGCTGGTGATCGTGGTCGGCGGCATCGACCTGTCGGTCGGGTCGATGTTCGCGCTGACCGACTTCTGCGCCCTGTTCTGTCTCGATGTGCTCAACCTGCCGGTGCCCGCAGTTGCGGTGATCACCGTCGTTTTCGGGGCAATGCTGGGTGCCGTGAACGGCTTCCTGATCGGCTATCTGCGCCTGCGCGCCTTCATCACGACGCTGATCACCCTGATCATCTACCGCTCTGCCTACGACTTGTTGCTGTTCGACTACTCGAACACGATTGCGGCCGCCTTCCCCGACGATGCGCTGTGGGACTTCATGGGCGGCGGTGGCGTCTTCGGCATCCCGAGCGTGGCGCTGCTCTATGCCGCCGTCGCCATCTTCGGCCACATCTTCATGACCCGCCTGCGGCCCGGCTGGCACATCACGGCGATCGGCGGGTCGCGACGCTCGGCCTACAATTCCGGCATCGCCGTACGCGGCACGATCGCCCGCTGCTATGCGGCGAGCGGCGCGCTGACCGCCGTGGGAGCGCTGTTCTTTGCGGCGCGACTCGGCACGGTCGGCGGCGATGTCGGCGTCGGGCTGGAAGTGACGGTGCTGACGGCAGCGGTGCTGGGCGGCATCAGCCTGGGCGGCGGCCGCGGCTCTGTCACGCGGGCTCTTGTCGGCACGCTGATCGTGCTGCTGATTACCAACGGCCTCACCACGCTGTCGGTGAAGGGCGGCGTCAATCGCATGGTGCTGGCGGGCATCCTTCTCGTCGCGGCCACCATCGACATCCGCTGGCTCAAGAACCGTACCCGCATCATCGCCAAGGTATATGTCAGCCCGACCTACCACGACATGCCGCCGTTGCCGGGACCGCGCGTCGGTGATGGCACGCGCTTCGCCCAGAACGACAGGCTGAAGGATGTGACGCTGATCGGGCTCGGTCGGATCGAGGCGCCGGAGGATGTGATCCTCGATCGTCACGACAATCTCTATGCCGGCTCGCGGCACGGCGACATCATCCGGTTCTTTCCGCCCGACTACGAGAAGATGGAGATCTATGCCCATATCGGCGGGCAGCCGCTCGGCATGGCCTTCGACCGCAACGACAATCTCTATGTCTGCATCGGCGGCATGGGGCTCTATCGCATCACGCCGGATCGCAAGGTCGAGAAGGCGACCGACGAGACCAACCGCAGCTTTTCCTCGGTCAACGACGACAGCCGCTTGCGATTGGCCGACGATCTCGACATCACTGACGATGGTCGCATCTTCTTCTCCGAAGCGACAGTGCGCTACGAGATGCATGAATGGCCGGTCGACGGGCTGGAGGCGCGCGGCAACGGCCGAATCATCTGCTACGACCCGGCCACAAATACGACTCGCACGGTGCTGCGCGGTCTCAAGTTCCCCAACGGCATCTGCGTTTCCCGCAACGGGCAGTCGATCCTCTTCGCCGAGACCTGGGGCTGCTGTGTCAAACGCTACTGGTTCGACGGGCCCAAGAAAGGCCGGGTCGAGATGGTGATGAACAACCTTCCGGGTTTTCCCGACAACATCAACCTGTCGTCGGACGGCAATTACTGGCTGGCCCTGGTCGGCATGCGCTCGCCCGCGCTCGACTTGGCCTGGCGAATGCCCGGCTTCCGGCGGCGCATGGCCAAGCGTGTGCCGCTCGACGAATGGCTGTTCCCGAACATCAATACCGGCTGCGTGATCAAGTTCAACGAGGCGGGCGAGGTTCTGGATACCTACTGGGACATGGCCGGGGTCAACCATCCCATGATCACCTCGATGCGCGAACACAGAGGCTATCTCTATCTCGGCGGCATCATGAACAACCGCATCGGTCGTCTGAAGCTCGAAGGCGCCGATCCTGCCTTCGTCCAGTATGACTATCGCTGGGGCAAGAAGCCATGATCGCCGCACTGAAGAGACTCGGCGACCACGTCCTGGGCCGGGGGGAGGCGGCGATCACCGTGCCGATCTTCGACGGCGCGCTGAAGCCCAACCAGATCCTCGAGGGAGCCGAGGTCGTCGCTCAAGTCGAGGGTGCCAATGACCTGGCCAGCGACGGTCGGCGGCTGCTTGTCGCCGATGGCAAGCAGATAGTGGAACTGGCAGGCAACGGAGACCGCAAGGAACAAGCTCGCTTCGACCGCATCGTGACCGCGCTCTGTCCCTTGCACGACGGCGGCATTGCCGTGGCCCTGGCCGGTGTCGAGGTTCGCATCGAAGGTGGACCGAGCGCTGGCCGTAGCTGGGCGGCAGCGGCCGGCATGCCCTTTCATGCCGTGAATGCGATCGCCTGCGCGCCGGACGGCGCCCTTGTCGTGAGCGACGGATCCCAACGCTACGATACGGAACGCTGGGCGCATGATCTTATGGATCGTGGTGCAACCGGCCGCGTCGTCCGCCTCGACCGCCAGGCGGCCGAAGGGAAGGAGCTCGCTCGTCGGCTCGAATATGCCTTTGGCGTCTGTCCGGCCGGTGCTGAAACCATGATCTCCGAAAGCTGGCGGCATCGCCTGCTTGCGATTGCGCCTGACGGGCGACGGCGCGTCGTCCTCGACCGCCTGCCAGTCTATCCGTCGCGCGTGGTGGCGGCAGCCGGAGGAGGTTTCTGGCTCACCGCCTTTGCCGCCCGCACCCAGCTGGTGGAGTTCGTGCTGCGCGAGACGACCTTCCGACGCCGCATGATGAAGGAGATCGCGCCCGAACACTGGATTGCACCACGCTTGCGCTCGGGTGAAAGCTATCTCGAACCGATGCAGGGTGCACATCTTCGAACCATGGGGGTGCTGAAGCCCTGGGCGCCGCCGCGCTCCTACGGTCTGGTGATCCGGCTGTCGGCCGAGGGGCTGCCACGTTATTCTCTGCATAGCCGCGTCGACGGCATCAATCATGGCATCGTGGCCGCCGCCGAGCTGGGCGGCTTTCTGTATCTGCTGGCCAAAGGGCCTGGCCGTGTGCTGCGCCTGCCTTTGGCCGATCTTGAGAAGGAGGCCCGGGCATGACCGCACCGATCCTCGAACTGCGACAGGCAACGAAGCTCTACGGCGGCGTGCCGGCGATCGACGGCGTCGACTTCAGCCTGGCAAATGGCGAGATCCACGCTCTGGTGGGCGAAAACGGCGCTGGCAAATCGACACTGACCAAGGTGATGGCAGGCGTCGTGACGCTCACCTCGGGCACGATGTCGGTCAACGGGAAGGAAGTGGCGCCGCGCACGCCGCTGGAGGCCCGCCAGCTCGGGATCGCCATGGTGTTCCAGGAGAACAGCCTCGTGCCGTCAATGACTGTGGCGCAGAATCTCTTCCTTGGGCAGGAGAAGTTCTACAATCGCCTGCGCGGCATCTATATCGCCGCCCAGCAGTTCCTGCAGTCGCTCAATTTCGACGTGACGCCGACCGCGACCGTCGCCCAGCTCGGTGCCGCGAAGAAGCAGATGGTCGAAATCGCCCGCGCTGTCCTGCACGAGGCCAGGGTGATCATCTTCGACGAGCCGACTGCGACGTTGACGCCGGAGGAGAAGAAATACTTCTTCGATCTCATGCGCGAGCTCAAGCGGCGCGGCGTATCGATCATCTTCATCTCTCACGCGCTCGAGGAGGCGTTGCAGATTTCCGATCGCATCACGGTGCTGCGCGACGGCAAGCACGTCGTCACGGACGAAACGAAGAACTTCGATCGCGCCCGCATCATCCAAGCCATGGTGGGGCGCGACCTCTCCAAGACCCTGTATGCCGAACGCAAGGCGAGCGTCCGGCCGGCGAAGGAGCGGGTCCTTACTGTCGAGAATCTGCGCATGGCGCCGATGGTGAAGAACAATTCGCTCTCCATCTTCGCCGGGCAGGTAACGGGCGTGTTCGGGCTGGTGGGCTCAGGCCGCACCGAGACCTTCAAGATCGTGTCCGGCATCCTGAAGCGGGATTTCTTCCATGGCGGAGAGATCGTTCTCAACGGCCGCCCGGTACGCTATCTGACGCCCGCACCGGCGGTGCGCGACGGCATCGCGTACATCACCGAGGATCGCAAGGTCGAGGGCTTCTTCGAGACCATGTCGATTGCGCGCAATATATACATCGGACTGCTGGCCAAGCTCGGCGCCAAGCGCCCGATCGTCTTCAACAAGGAAGCCGAGACGGTCGGCAAGCAATGGGTGCAGGCGCTCAACGTCCGCGCCATCGGCCAGGATGTGAAGGTGGTCGAGCTGTCGGGCGGCAACCAGCAGAAGATCGTCATCGCCAAGTCGCTGGTCCAGAAGCCCGGGCTGATCATCTTCGACGAACCGACCCGCGGCGTCGATGTCGGGGCGATTGCCGAAATCCATCAGCTCATCGACCGGTTGGCCGAGGAGGGCAATGCCGTTGTGATGATCTCCTCCTACCTGCCCGAGATCCTGGCCCGGTCCGACCGCATCCTGGTCTGCCGGCAGGGCAAGGTGGTCGAGGAGTTCTCGGCCCATGAGGCGACCGAGGAAAAGATCATGTATGCCGCAATTCACTAAAAATGCGCCGAGGCGAGGCGGAAGGCCACTGACGGCTTGCCGCTTCGACGGGGTAACACTAGGTTGCGCGCCGCCATGCAGAAGCGCCCCAATCCCGTCTATTGCGCGGTCGACACGGTCGATCTTCCCCTCGCCGCGAAGCTGATCCGGTCGGTGGCGGGAGGCGCGGTTCCGGCCGTGGGCGGCATCAAGCTGGGGCTGGAGTTCTTCCTGGCGCACGGGGCGCCGGGCGTGCGCTACGCCTTCCCCGCGCCGGTGCGGGCCACCGGGACCGGGTTTTTCCTCGACCTCAAGCTGCACGACATCCCGAACACGGTCGCGGGCGGCATCCGCGCGGTCGTTGACCTCGAGCCGACCTACATCACCATCCACACCGCCGGCGGCGCGGCGATGATGAAGGCGGCGGCCGAGACCGCGGCGGCGGAAGCATCGCGCCTCGGCCTCGCGCGGCCCAAGCTGCTCGGCGTCACCGTGCTCACGTCGCTCGACAAGTCCGATCTCGAGGCGACCGGCATCGCCGCCGATCCCGGCCAGCAGGTCCTCCGTCTCGCCGCCCTGGCGCGCGCGAGCGGGCTCGATGGCGTCATCTGCTCGCCGCTGGAGATCGCGGCGCTGCGCCGGGAATGCGGCGAGGACTTCGTCCTGATGGTGCCCGGGATCCGTCCCGCCGGGGCCGCGACGGGGGACCAGAAGCGCGTCATGACGCCCACGGAAGCCGTCGCGCTCGGCGCCACCCATCTGGTGATCGGCCGTCCGATCACCGAAGCCGCCGATCCCGCCGCCGCCGCCGAGGCGATCGCGCGCGATCTCGGCGTGCTCTGATCGCCATGGCGGTCGAGGCCAAGATCTGCGGGCTCGCGACGCCGGAGACGGTCGACGCGGCGGTGACGTTCGGCGCGCGCTGGGTGGGCTTCGTGACCTATCCGCGCTCGCCGCGCCATATCTCGACCGAGACCATGCGCGCGCTCGGCGCCCGGGTGCCGAAGACGGTGGGCCGAGTGGGCCTGTTCGTCGATCCCGACGACGCCCTCCTCGACGAGAAACTCGCCACCGGCGCGCTCGATCTCCTGCAGCTCCATGGCAGCGAGACGCCCGAGCGCATGGCCGCGATCCGGCATCGGACGGGCAAGCCGGTGATGAAGGCCGTCAAGGTCGCCCGCGCGGCGGATGTCGAACGCGGCATCACGGCCTATGCCGGCGTCGTCGATCGCCTGATGTTCGATGCGGCGGAGGGGACCTTGCCTGGCGGCAACGCGACGTCGTTCGACTGGACGATCCTGTCCGGCCGGACCGTGCCCGTGCCCTGGTTCCTGGCCGGCGGCCTGACGCCCGACAACGTCGCCGAGGCGGTACGCGTCACGGGCGCGCCGGCGGTCGACGTTTCCTCTGGCGTCGAGTCCAGCCGCGGTGTCAAATCGATCGAATTGATCCGCGCCTTTCTCGACCGTGTGAAGGCGCTCTGAGGAGAAGGCATGAAGACCGAGCGGCGGCTGAAGGAACTGGGCATCGCACTCGCTCCGGCGACCTCGCCGATGGCCAACTACGTCAACGCCGTGCGCACCGGCAATCTCCTGTACCTCGCCGGCAAGGGGCCGGGCCTGCCGGGCAAGCCGCTGCCGGTGGGCAAGGTCGGGCGCGACCTCACGGTCGAGCAGGCCTATGGCCATGCGCGCGAGACCGGCCTCAACCTGATCGCGGTGATGAAGGCGGAGCTGGGCGACCTCGACCGCGTGAAGCGCATCGTGAAGGTGCTGGGCATGGTCAATGCCACGCCGGACTTTGGCCAGCAGCCCGAGGTGATCAACGGCTGCTCCGACCTCTTCGTCGAGGTCTTCGGCGAGCGCGGCAAGCATGCACGCTCGGCGGTGGGCATGGGTTCGCTGCCACGGGGCATCCCGGTCGAGATCGAGGTGATCGTCGAGGTCGAGGATATGCCGGCTGTGGCACCGGCGCGTCGGACGGCGGCCAAGCCCGCAGCCAGGCGCAAGGTGGCGGCCAAGGCCAAGAAGAAGTCGGCCCGGAAAAAGAAGGGCTAGGGCTCTCGGGCCGCCGCCGTTTTGACCGACCCCGGCCGGGACTGCTAAGTCCGCCCGTCCCGACAGGAATCGCCATGGCAACGACACCCAACAGTTTCCGCACCGGCCCCGACGAGCGCGGCCATTTCGGCATTTTCGGCGGCCGCTACGTCGCCGAGACCCTGATGCCGCTCATCCTCGAGCTCGAACAGGCCTATGACACGGCCAAGGCGGATCCCCAGTTCCAGGGCGAGCTGAAGTACCTGCTGACCCAGTACGGCGGCCGGCCGAGCCCGCTCTATTACGCCGAGCGCCTGACGCGCCATCTCGGCGGCGCGAAGATCTACCTCAAGCGCGAGGAGCTGAACCACACCGGCAGCCACAAGATCAACAACGTGCTGGGCCAGGTCCTGCTGGCCAAGCGCATGGGCAAGACGCGCGTCATCGCCGAGACCGGCGCCGGGCAGCACGGTGTGGCCACCGCCACCGCCTGCGCGCTGTTCGACATCCCCTGCGTGGTGTTCATGGGCGCGGTCGACGTCGAGCGCCAGGCGCCCAACGTCGCGCGCATGAACATGCTGGGCGCGGAGGTGCGCGCCGTGAAGGCAGGGGCGGCCACGCTCAAGGACGCCATGAACGAGGCGATGCGCGACTGGGTCGCGACCTGCGAGACCACCTTCTACTGCATCGGCACCGTGGCCGGTCCGCATCCCTATCCGTCGATGGTGCGCGATTTCCAGTGCGTGATCGGCGAGGAGGTCCGCAAGCAGATGATGGAGGCCGAGGGCCGGCTGCCCGATACGCTGGTCGCCTGCATCGGCGGCGGCTCGAACGCGATGGGCCTGTTCCATCCCTTCCTCGACGACCCCGGCGTGCGCATCGTCGGCGTCGAGGCCGGCGGCAAGGGGCTGGATACCGGTGAGCATGCGGCGTCGCTGCTGGGCGGCCGCCCCGGCGTGCTGCACGGCAACCTCACCTATCTCCTGCAGGACAAAGAAGGCCAGATCACCGAGGCGCATTCCATCTCGGCCGGCCTCGACTATCCGGGCATCGGGCCCGAGCATTCGTGGCTGAAGGAGCAGGGGCGCGCCGAATACGTGTCGGCGACCGACGACGAGGCGCTCGAGGCCTTCCAGCGCATGTGCAAGCTCGAGGGCATCATTCCCGCGCTCGAATCGGCGCACGCGATCGCGCACGTCATCAAGCTCGCGCCCACGCTGCCAAAGGACAATCTGCTGGTGGTCAATCTCTCGGGGCGCGGCGACAAGGACGTGCCGCAGGTGGCCCAGCGCCTGGGGATGAAGATCTGACCATGAGCCGCATCACCAAACGTTTCGCCGCCCTCAAGGCCGACAAGCGCGCCGGCCTCGTGACCTACGTCACCGCCGGCGATCCCGATCCGGCGCTCAGCTACCAGATCCTGAAGGGCCTGCCGGCGGCCGGTGCCGATCTCATCGAGCTCGGCATGCCGTTCACCGATCCCATGGCCGACGGCCCGTCGATCCAGCTCGCGGGCCAGCGCGCGCTGAAGGCCGGCATCACGGTCGATGCGACGTTCGACATGGTGCGCCGCTTCCGCAAGGAGACGGGCGACAACGACACGCCGATCCTCCTGATGGGCTACTACAATCTCGTCTACCAGCGCGGCGTCGAGCGCTTCTGCAAGGAAGCGGCGCAGGCGGGAGTCGACGGCTTCATCCTGGTCGATCTGCCGCCGGAAGAAGCCGATCAGCTCAAGCCATACGCCGCTGCCGTCGGCATCGACACCGTGCTGCTGACGGCGCCGACGACCGACGACAAGCGGCTGCCCGCGGTCCTGAAATACGCGTCCGGCTTCGTCTACTTCGTCTCCGTTCTCGGCATCACCGGCACCAAGTCGGCGAGCGAGGAGGCCGTGCGCACGCATGTCGAGCGCATCAAGCGCCATACCTCGTTGCCGGTCGGCGTGGGCTTCGGGATCAAAACGCCCGACCAGGCGGCGGCGGTGGCGCGACATGCCGACGCGGCCGTCGTCGGCTCCGCGATCGTCGATCGCGTGAAGGCGGGGCTCGACGAGAAGGGCATCGCCAAGCCGGATCTGGTTCCCGGCGTCTTCGCCTACGTCAAGGCGCTCGCCGACGGCGTGCGCGGTGTGCGCAAGGTCTAGCGGCACTTCCGATCGGCCATTGTGATCGTTTTATGAGAGGGCGCGCCGGCCATTGTATGGCCGGATTTGCGCTCCCATATGCGCGCCCGGAAGAAGCATGCAAGGAGAGACGCAATGCAGCAGTCCGCGCGGCAACACCAGGCCAGGCTTCACAAACGTTTCACTGCTGCACTTGATCTCCTCGACAGGCAAAACCGCGAGCCCGACCGCTGGGAGGAGGAATGCCTCTCCTATGCGCTCGGCGCCATGGCCTGCGGCCTCTACTCCGCTGCGGAAGTGGAACTCAGCGCCTTCTCACGGCCGGTTGCCGAACGACTTGCGGAGGAAGTGGCGCTGCTCGAGGAGAAGCCCAGCCGCTTCACCAAGGAGATGCTGCGGCACGGCTTCGACTACGTGGTCCAGCGCAACCCGGAGTCGTCCGTGACCGGGAAGGACATGCCGATGCCCCCTGCCGGCCACCTCGCGGTCCGCACCTTCCTCGGCGCTTCGCTCTAGGCGTTCGCGCGACGCGACCGACGCCGTCGCTCCAGCGCGATGACTTTTCGTCGGCTCATGCCGTCGTCCCGGCGCCGGAGCGGCTGACGCTACGAGCGCCGGACGACGGGCGAAGCAAAAGCCATCGCGCTTCAGCCTGCCGTGGTCTCGCCGTCCTCGAACAGCAGGTCGGCGACAAAGGGGTTGGTCTTGCGCTCCCAGCCGAACGTCGAGGTCTGGCCGTGACCGGGGACGAAACCGATATCGTCGCCGAGCGGCCATAGCCGCTGGCGGATCGATTGCAGCAACTGGTCGTGATTGCCGCGTGGAAAATCGGTGCGGCCGATCGAGCCCCGGAACAGCACGTCTCCCACGAACGCGACCTTGGCCGGCTTGTTCACGTACACGACATGGCCCGGCGTATGGCCGGGACAGTGCACCACGTCGAAGGTGAGATTGCCGAGCGTGACGGTGTCGCCGTTCTCCAGCCAGCGGTCGGGCACGAACGGCTTGTAGGCCGGAAAGTTGTACTTGCGGCCCGACTCCGGCAGGTCCTCGATCAGGAACAGATCGTCCTTGTGCGGCCCCTCGATCTTCACGCCATAGTGGTCGGCCATGGTCCCGGCCGCCGAAGCATGGTCGACATGGCCATGGGTGAGCAGGACCTTGGTGATCCTGATGCCCTGCTCGGCGATGGCCTGCTTCAACATGTCGAAGTCTCCGCCCGGATCGATGGCGGTACCTTCCATGGTTTCCGAGCACCAGACGAGGGAGCAGTTCTGCTGGAACGGCGTGACGGGGGCGATCATGACCTTGATCATGCATTCCATCTAATGCCTCCTGCGGGCGCACGGAAGGGCGTATGCTGCAGGTCCTGTCATGACGGCGTCGCAATGAATCTAAGGCTCCTGGCCGGCCTGGTCGGTCTCCTCGCGCTAACCGCCTTTCCGGCGGCGGCTCAGTTCACCCAGGTCGTGTCGCCCAGCGGTCCGGTCACCGCCGGCCCCTACCTCATCGCCGACGCCCAGACCGGCGAAACCCTGCTGCAGAGCAATGCCGGCGCGCCCTGGTATCCGGCGTCGCTGACCAAGCTGATGACGATCTACGTCGTCTTCCAGGAGCTCAAGGCCGGCCGCCTGACGCTCCAG
>JAFEFG010000046.1 GCA_018240685.1 Pseudomonadota bacterium
ACTAGCTAATCGGACGCGGACTCATCTTTTGGCGATAAATCTTTATCCCGTAGGAACCATCCGGTATTAGCCCCAGTTTCCCGGGGTTATTCCGAACCAAAAGGCAGATATCCACGCGTTACTCACCCGTGCGCCACTCGTGTATTGCTACACGCGTTCGACTTGCATGTGTTAAGCCTGCCGCCAGCGTTCGTTCTGAGCCAGGATCAAACTCTCAAGTTTAACGTTCCTTCCCGAGGGAAGGAGAGATCCCGTCACTAGATTACTATGTCCGACTTGCGTCGGACTTCGAACTAGCGACGACGAAAACATCCGTGCCGAAGCACTGACATTCGCCGCCGCCGGCGTATCCCTTTCCAAACATACGATGCATAGAACACACGACCGGGTGGTCGAGACCGTCGACTCTTGGAGTGTCTTGGAGCCCGTAAGCCCCGGCGCCGCAGCGCTTTTTTCGACACCCCGTTCGTCTCGGGAGCCGCGCTTATATGGGGGGGCCTTCCGGGTGTCAAACCTAAAATTCCAAATTTTTTACGAAGCGCTAAAACGCTGAAAAGACGGGGCTAACCTATTGTGGCCTTGTGGCCCTACGGGCTTTTCGGCATCAATATCTAGGTTTTGCGCTTGGGGAAGAATCTCTCCGGGCGCCGCGAACTCCAACCGAGGCCCGGAGTCACCGGGTCCATATAGGTCAACGGTCATGACGGATTCCCCCCTTCCGTCGGACCGGCCAAAAGCCGCCAGTTCAGCGGCTTTGAGGCTGTTCCGGCCTGTCCTGTTCGCTGTCGGCGTGATCGGCCTCACTTTCGGTGCCCTGATCGTCATCCACGGCAAACAGGAGCCCCGCCCCCCCTCAAGCCCGGCACAGTCGGCCGACAGCGGCCCTCCTTCCGGCACTCCAGCGCCGGACATCGACGCCGCCGGCACGCTGCCCGAGCCGCCGTCCGCCCCGCCGCTGACATCGGCGGATTTCCAGGGCTTCCAGTTCAAGCCGTCCGAGCCGCACGGCGAGGCAGAGCAGCCCGCGTCCGATCACTACGATCTCACGCTGCGCCTCGAACGCGGAGACACGGTCGAGAAGCTCCTCGCCGACATCGACGTTGCAGAAAGCGACCGCAAGCAGATCGATGCAGCGTTGCGGACACTGCTCAAGAAGCGCCGTCTCGCGATCGGCGAATCGATCGACCTGCAACTGCAGACGCTCCCCGACCAGGACGGCCCGCGTGTGCTGTCGCTCTCGATCCGACCGCAACCCGAACGCGAGTACGTGGTCACGCGCAAGGACGACGGCTCGTACGACGGACAGGAGAAAGTCTACAAGGTCAGCCCCCGCATCGTTCGCGTCGATGCGGTACGACAGGGATCCCTGCAGCAGAGCGCAACGAAGGCGGGCGCGCCGACACCGGCAATTCTCGACTTCATCCGCGCGCTTTCATACGACGTCGACTTCCAGCGCGACCTCAAGCAGGGCCAGCACTTCACGCTTCTGCTCGAACAGCTCGTTACAAGCGACGGGCGAGTGACGCATCCAGGGCGTCTGCTCGCGGGCGAGCTGCGTCTCACCGACCGCACGATCATCGTGATGCGCTTCCGGCCGCACGGTGGCGCCGAAGGCTTCTACAATCCGAAGGGCGAGAGCGTGGTGCGTTCCTTCCTGCGCACTCCGATGGATGCCTCGCACATCACGTCGCGCTTCGGCATGCGCGAACATCCGATCCTTGGCTTCAGCGCCATGCACACAGGCGTCGATTTCGGCGCGCCCGTCGGCACACCGATCTTCGCCGCCGGCAGCGGCAAGGTAGTGATGGCGGGGCCGAACGGCGGATACGGCATCTTCGTGAAGCTGCAGCACACCGACCAGATCGGCACGGGCTACGGCCACATGTCGAGGCTGGGCCCCGGCATCAAGCCCGGCGTCATGGTGCGACAGGGACAGGTGATCGGCTTCGTGGGATCGACCGGTCTTTCGACCGGCCCGCATCTCCACTACGAATTCTACCGTGGCGGGCATCCGGTCAATCCGCTGGCACAGAAGTTCGCGATGCGCGCCACCTTGGGTGGCAAGGACCTGGCCCACTTCAAAGCACTGGCTCGCGACTACCAGAGCCAGATGAAAAATGCGCCGCACATTGCCGAAATGCCGCCTCCCGCGCTGAAACAGAAGGAAGCGACGGCCGCGACAGCGACGAGCGGCGGCTGACCGCAGGACGGGATGTCGAAATGAAAAAGGCCGCCCGCTTACGCGGACGGCCTTCTCTCCATGGTTGTATGCACGCCGCTCAGTCGGCCGCTTCGCTCATGACGCGCTCGCCGCCGATCGTGAGTTCGCCGTTCTCCACGCCGACCTCGATCTTCTCGCCTTCGGCGATCTTGCCCTCGAGGATCAGCGAGGCCAGCGGGTTCTGCAGGCTGCGCTGGATGACGCGCTTCAGGGGCCGCGCACCGTAGACGGGGTCGTAGCCGCGATTGGCCAGCCACTGCAGGGCCTTGCCGTCGAAGTTCAGCTCGATCTTGCGATCGGCCAGCAGCTTGCGCAGCCGGTTGAGCTGGATCTCGACGATCTCCGTCATGTTCGCGCGGCTGAGGCGGCTGAACAGCAGGATCTCGTCGAGGCGATTGAGGAACTCCGGACGGAAGGCCCGCCGCACCTCCTCCATCACCTGTTCGCGCACCGTGTCGGTCGATTCGCCGTCCTTCAGGGACGCCAGATACGAGCTGCCGAGATTGGAGGTCAGCACGATCAGCGTGTTCCGGAAGTCGACCGTGCGGCCCTGGCCGTCGGTCAGGCGCCCGTCGTCCAGCACCTGCAGCAGCACGTTGAACACGTCCGGGTGTGCCTTCTCGACCTCGTCGAACAGGATCACCTGGTACGGCCGACGCCGCACTGCCTCGGTCAGCACACCGCCCTCGTCGTAGCCGACATAGCCTGGAGGCGCACCGATCAGACGGCTGACGGCATGCTTCTCCATGAACTCGCTCATGTCGATGCGCACCATCGCCTGGTCGTCGTCGAACAGGAACTGGGCGATCGCCTTGGTGAGCTCGGTCTTGCCGACGCCGGTCGGCCCCAGGAACAGGAACGAGCCGATCGGCCGGTTCGGGTCCTGCAGGCCGGCTCGCGCGCGGCGCACGGCGTTGGAGACGGCGCGAACCGCCTCGTCCTGGCCGACGACGCGCTTGCCCAGCTCCTCTTCCATGCGCAGGAGCTTGGCCCGCTCGCCTTCCAGCATCTTGTCGACCGGCACGCCGGTCCAGCGGGACACCACGGCGGCGATATCCTCGGGCGTGACCTCTTCCTTCACGCCCTTGCCGCCCTGGACTTCCTGGCCCTCGGCTTCCTTGAGCTTCTTCTCAAGGTCGGGGATCACGCCATAGGCCAGTTCGCCAGCACGGCCGAGCTCGCCCTTGCGCTGGGCGATCTCGAGTTCGGAGCGCGCCTTGTCGAGCTGTTCCTTGATCTTCTGCGAGTCGGCCAGCTTGTCCTTGGCGGACTTCCACTGCGCGGTGAGCGCTGCGGACTTCTGTTCAAGCTCGGCCAGATCCTTCTCAAGCCGCTCCAGACGGTCGCGCGACGCCTGATCGCTTTCCTTCTTGAGCGCCTCGCGTTCGATCTTGAGCTGGATGATGCGCCGGTCGAGCTCGTCGAGCTCCTCCGGCTTGCTGTCGACCTGCATGCGGATGCGGCTGGCCGCCTCGTCCATGAGATCGATCGCCTTGTCGGGCAGGAAACGATCGGAGATATAGCGGTTCGACAGGGTCGCGGCCGCCACGATCGCACCGTCGGCGATGCGCACGCCGTGGTGCAGCTCGTACTTCTCCTTAAGGCCGCGCAGGATCGAGATCGTATCCTCGACCGACGGCTCGGCCACGAACACGGGCTGGAACCGCCGCGCCAGCGCGGCATCCTTCTCGATGTGCTTGCGGTATTCGTCGAGCGTCGTGGCACCCACGCAGTGAAGCTCACCGCGCGCCAGCGCCGGCTTCAGCATGTTGGACGCATCCATGGCGCCGTCGGCTTTGCCGGCACCGATCAGCGTATGCAGCTCGTCGATGAAGACGATGATGTCGCCCTCGGCCGCCGCGATCTCCGAAAGCACGGCCTTCAGCCGCTCCTCGAACTCGCCGCGATACTTGGCGCCCGCCACCATGGCGCCGAGATCGAGCGCCAGAAGCTTCTTGCCCTTCAGCGCCTCGGGCACGTCGTCGTTGACGATACGCAGGGCGAGTCCTTCCGCGATCGCGGTCTTGCCCACGCCGGGTTCGCCGATCAGCACCGGGTTGTTCTTGGTCCGGCGGCTCAGCACCTGGATGGTTCGGCGAATCTCCTCGTCGCGCCCGATCACCGGATCGAGCTTGCCGTCGCGCGCCGCCTGAGTGAGGTCGCGGGCATATTTCTTGAGCGCGTCGTAGCTGCCCTCGGCGGAAGCCGAGTCGGCCGTGCGTCCCTTACGCAGGTCCGCGATCGCCTTCTCGAGCGCTTGGGGCTTCACGCCGCCCTTGGCCAGTGCCTCGGCGGCGTCCGTTCCCTTGGCCAGCGCCAATGCCATCAGCATGCGCTCCACGGTCACGAAGGAATCGCCGGCCTTCTCCGCGATGGCCTCGGCCTGGTCGAACAGCCGGGCGGTTTCGGGCGCCATGTAGATCTGGCCCGCCCCCTGGCCCTCGACCTTGGGCTGCTTGGCAAGCGTCGCCTCTACCGCCGAAAGGACGGCACGCGAATCGCCACCCGCCGACGAAATCAGGTTGGCCGCAAGGCCTTCCGGATCGTCGAGCAGCACCTTCAGCATATGGTCGGGAAGGAAGCGCTGGTGGCCGGATCGCAGAGCCAACATCTGGGCACTCTGCAGAAAACCGCGCATGCGCTCGGTGTATTTCTCCTGGTTCATCTCACTCTACCCTTTCTTTTCGCGCCCCCGTCCAGCGGCAGGCGAAAGAGCGGACCCCTTTCCGGGCGTCCTGTGCCCGATATGGGGGGCGCCGGCGCCGGTGCAAGACCAAGCCGTCAGTACGGCTTTCCGAAAAAAGAGTAGCGGGCTATGAGCGGCGGCCGACACGATCCAGATCAAATCAGGGAGTTTTCCATGTCCGGTGGCCACGACCATATCGAGGGGACCAACAAGAGCATCGCCATCCTCATCGCGATTCTGGCGGCCTGCCTCGCCATCGCGGAGACCGGCGCCAAGGGCGCACAGACCGACGTGCTGACCGAGCACGTGGAAGCATCGAACCTTTGGGGGTTCTTCCAGGCCAAGACGATCCGCCAGTCCATCGTTCGGACCGCCGCCGAGGAGGTCGAAGCCTTGTACAAGGGAGGCGCTGAGATGCCGGCCGCCGTGCAGGCCCAGTTGGAGAGCTGGCGCCGCACGGTCGCCCGCTACGACAGCGAGCCCGACACCAAGGAAGGACGCAAGGAACTGCGGGAGGGGGCGCTCGGCCATGCCGCCAAGCGAGACAAGGCCCGGGCAGCGTACCACCACTTCGAATACGGCTCGGCGGCCTTCCAGCTCGCGATCGTGCTGGCGTCGGCCGCTGCCGTAACGTCGGTGCCGCTGCTGGCGGTCGCAAGCGGCGTACTGGGCCTGCTGGGCGCCGCCCTCACGGCGATCGGCTTCCTGGCACCGACCGCCATCCATCTCTAGGAAAAAGCGGGTGCCGCGCGCCACCGCGCGCGGCAGGAACTAGCTGCGACGTCCGCCGGCAGGCGTAAAGGCCGGGACGTCGGGCTGGTCCTCGGCGGCAGGGTCGCTGCCGGCCGGCATACCACGGCCGTTCTGCAGGAAAGCGACGTTGCCGAGGCCCGGCTCGCTCTCGCCCTGATCCTCGCCACGGCTGGCGTCCGGGCTGTAGCCCGCGCCGTTTCCGTTGGCCTGCGGGGACGGATTGGACTGCCCCTGCGCCTGCGGATTGGCCTGCTGTCCTTCCTCGCCGCCGTCGCCCCACCCCTGGTTGTTCCGGTGGGTGAAGCCGCCCATCGACTGGATCATTCGGAAATAGTGATCCGCGTACTGCCAATAGGCCTCGGCCATGATGCGGTCGCCGGACGCGGCCGCTTCGCGCGCCAACGCCTGGTACTTGTCGAACACCTGGTGCGCATTGCCACGCACCCGCACATCCGGACCGCTGCTGTCGAAAATCTGGTTTCGATTAGGCGGTCGATTGGGATTGTGATGCTGCTTGTGATGACCGTGGCCGCCACCGCCGCCACTATTGCGGCCGCCGCGCGACCGCTGACGATTGTTTGGTCTCATTAACCCAAGGCCAGTTTCACGCCGGACGGTGTTGTTGTTAGCGAGCCCTTTGCCCTTCCCGGGCGCCGTCACAGCTCAATGTTTTAGGGACCGATCGCCCGCCGGCACCTGCCGGCTCGGGCCAAGCCTCCCAAAGGGCAAAGGGAACGTAGTCGTAAAGCCCTGTCTTGCCAACCATTTAATGGTAAGCGCCGACCACTCTTTCAATCCCCGCCAGATCCTTCCAGAAGGGCAGGACCTTCAGCCCGAAAGACGACAGAATTCTTGCAATATCAGAGGCTTGGCCAGCACCTGCCTCGACCAGAAGATGTCCGCCCGGTGTAACCAATTTGCACGCGGCCGACGCGATGGCACGATAGGCATCCAGGCCGTCCGGACCGCCCTCCAGCGCCATCCGAGGTTCGTACCGGGCGACCTCCGGCATCAACCGGTCGACCGCTTCGGCTTCGATATAGGGCGGGTTGGAGACGACGAGGTCGAACGGCCCGGGCAATCGATCGGCCCACCCTTCCTGGCGCCAATCGCCGCTCGTCCAGACGGCACGATCCGTCAGCCCAAGCGCCTCTGCATTGGCCCGGGCGACCTCAAGCGCCTCTCCGGATAGATCGACGCCGACACCCGTCGCGTTCGGATATTCCTTCAGCAGCGTCAGCAGCAGGCAGCCCGAGCCGACGCCGAGGTCGAGGATACGCCACGCCCGTCGCCGGTCGGACATGAGCGACAGGGCCGCCTCGATCAGGGTCTCGGTATCGGGGCGCGGCACCAGCACCGCCGGCGTCACCTTGAAGGGCAATCCCCAAAACTCGCGCTCGCCAAGGATATAGGCCATCGGCTCCCGCTTGACGCGCCGGGCCGTCAGCAGTCGCAGGGCCGTCCCCACCGACGCTGGTGCCGGATCCCGCCCGCGGGCAATCAATTGCTCCACCGAAAGGTTGGCAGCACGGCTCACCAGAAGGCGTGCCTCGAAGCGGGCATTGTCGATACCGGCCGCCGCGAGAGCGACGGCGGCGTCGCGCAGCAACGAATCGTAGGTCGCGCTCAGGCCGCAAGCTCCGCGAGCCGCGTCGCCTCGTCGTCGGCGATCAAGGCGTCGATGATCTCGTCGAGCGCCCGCCCCTCCATGACCTCGTCGAGCTTGTACAGGGTCAGGTTGATGCGATGGTCGGTGACGCGGCTCTGGGGGAAGTTGTAGGTGCGGATGCGCTCGCTGCGGTCACCGCTGCCCACCTGCCCCTTGCGGTCGGCCGCACGGGCATCGTCGCGGCGCTGGCGCTCGGCCTCATAGAGCCGGGCGCGCAGGATCTTCATCGCCTTGGCCTTGTTCTTGTGCTGGCTCTTCTCGTCCTGCTGGCTGACCACCAGGCCGGTCGGCAGATGGGTGATACGCACCGCGGAATCCGTCGTGTTCACCGACTGGCCGCCCGGACCGGAGGCCCGGAAGACGTCGATCCGCAGGTCCTTCTCGTCGATCTTGACGTCGAACTCCTCGGCTTCGGGCAGCACGGCCACCGTCGCGGCCGAGGTATGGATGCGTCCCGAAGCCTCCGTGGCCGGCACACGCTGCACGCGGTGGACTCCGGACTCGAACTTGAGCCTCGCGAACACCCCCCTGCCGCTCACCGTGGCGATGGCCTCCTTGTAGCCTCCGATGCCGGTGTCGGAGAGTTCCATGACCTCGAATTTCCAGCCGTGCTCGGCGGCGTAGCGCTGGTACATGCGGAACAGATCGGCCGCGAAGAGCGCCGCCTCGTCACCGCCGGTGCCGGCACGGATTTCCAGGATCGCATTCTTCTCGTCGGCGGCGTCCTTGGGCAGGAGCATGCGCTTTACGTGATGCTCGAGCTCCGGCAGGCGCTTCTTGAGCTGGGCGACCTCCTCCTCGGCCATAGCTCGCATGTCGGGATCGGCCGCGAGCGCTTCGGCGTCCTTCAGCTCCTGCTGCGCCTTGCGCCATTGATTGACCGCGTCGACCAGCGGGCCAAGATCCGCGTATTCCTTCGAGGCCGCGACGAACTTCTGGGAATCGAGGGTGCCCGCCGAAAGGGCGGCCTGAAGCTCGGCATGCCGCGCCACCACCTGGTCGAGCTTGTGCAACAGGGACATCGGTCACCCGCCCAGAGCGGCGACGAGCCTGTCGAGCGCCACTTCCTGCTGGGCGCCGCTGTCCAGATCCTTGACCTGGGCCACGCCCTTGGCGAGTTCGTCGTCGCCGATGATGACGGCAGCCCGGGCGTTGAGCTTGTTGGCGCGCTGCATGCGCCGCTTCATGTTGCCGCGATAATCCTGCTCGACCGCGATCCCGGCACGCCGCAGCGTCCGCGCGAGGCCAAGCGCCTTGGCTTCCGCCGCCGGCCCCAGCGGAGCGATCACGACCGGACGCGGTAGCGGTGCAGGCTCGTTCGCGAGCATCATCAGTCGCTCGATGCCGCCCGCCCAGCCGATGCCGGCCGTCGGAGGACCACCCAGTTCGGCGATGAGGCCGTCATAACGCCCCCCGCCCAGGACCGTGCCCTGGGCACCGATATGGGCGGTCACGAATTCGAAGGCCGTGTGCGTGTAGTAGTCCAAACCACGCACGAGCCCGGGATCGACTTCGAAGGCGATACCCGCGGCTGCGAGCCCTTCCTTCACAGCCGCGAAAAAGGAGCGACTTGCCTCGTTCAGATGGTCGGCAAAGCTCGGTGCGCCGGCATTGATCTCCTTGTCCCCTTCATCCTTGCTGTCGAGGATGCGCAGGGGATTGCGCACCAGCCGGTTGCGCGAATCCTCCGACAGCCGGCTTTCATGCGCCACGTAGTAATTGTAGAGGACGTTGCGGTAGGCCAGCCGGCTTTCCGGATCGCCCAACGAATTGATCTTCAGCACGCAGCGATCGAGAATTCCAAGTCGCTCCAGGATATCGGCGGCAAGGGAGATCACCTCGATGTCGGCGCCGGGCTCCGGAGCGCCGAGCACTTCGACATCGATCTGGTGAAACTGGCGCTGGCGACCCTTCTGCGGCCGCTCGTAGCGGAACATCGGGCCAGCAGCGAAGATCTTGAGCGGCAACTGCTGCGCCAGCTCGCCGTTGGAGATGAAGGCACGGCAGATGCCGGCCGTGTACTCCGGCCGGAGCGTCAGCGATTCGTTGCCGCGGTCCGAGAAGGTATACATCTCCTTGGATACGACGTCGGTCGTCTCGCCGATGCCGCGTGCGAACAATTCGGTGAACTCGAAGATCGGCGTCGCCATCTCGCGATAGCCGTAGAGACGCGCCACATCGCGCGCCGCATCCACGACATGCGCGAAGCGCCGATATTCGTCGGGAAGAAGGTCGTGCGTGCCGCGCACGGGCTGGAGTTTGCTCACGGGAAATCGCCTCGGGGAGTCGTCCGAAAAATTGCGTGTGGCCGCCGCTACTCGGCGGCGGCGCTATGGAGAGCGGGAGTTGCGGCCTTGGCGGCTTCGATCTCGGCCGCCTTCTCCTCGATCAGCTTGGCCAGATGCTCGACGATGCCTTCGTCCTTCAGACGATGGTGCGGCACGCCGGCGATATAGACCTGGTGGGTCCCGTTGCCACCGCCGGTGAAACCGATGTCGGTCTCACGCGCCTCGCCCGGGCCGTTCACGACGCAGCCGATCACCGACACCGTCATGGGCGTGGTGATATGCGCCACCCGTTTTTCGAGCGCCTCGACCGTGCGGATGACATCGTACTGCTGACGCGCACAGGACGGGCAGGAGATGATGTTGACGCCGCGATGGCGCAGGTTCAGCGCCTTCAGCATCTCGAAACCGACACGGACCTCTTCTTCCGGTTCCGCCGACAGCGAAACGCGAATCGTGTCGCCGATACCGGCCCAAAGGAGCGCGCCCAGACCGATCGACGACTTCACCGTGCCCGTCCGCAGGCCACCCGCCTCCGTCACACCGATATGCAGCGGGTAGTCGCAAGCGTCGGCCAGCTGCTGATAGGCCGCGACGGCGAGGAACACGTCGGACGCCTTTACGCTGATCTTGAAGTTGTGGAAATCGTGATCCTGCAGGATGCGCGCATGATCTAGCGCGCTTTCCACCATCGCTTCCGGGCAGGGCTCGCCGTACTTCTCCAGCAGGTCCTTTTCGAGCGACCCGGCATTCACGCCAATGCGCATGGAGCAGCCATGGTCGCGCGCCGCCTTGACCACCTCGCTGACGCGATCGGCGCTGCCGATGTTGCCGGGATTGATGCGCAGGCAGGCGGCGCCTGCCTCGGCCGCCTCGATGGCGCGCCGGTAGTGGAAATGGATATCGGCCACGATCGGCACCCGGGCGGCCTTCACGATGGCCGGAAGCGCCTTGGTCGAATCTTCGTCGGGGCAGGAGACCCGGATGATATCGACCCCGACCTCCTCGCAGCGGCGGATCTGTGCGATCGTCGATGCGGCGTCGGCGGTCAGCGTGTTGGTCATGGTCTGCACCGTGATCGGCGCGCTGCCCCCGACCGGCACGGACCCGACCATCACCTGCCGCGACTTGCGGCGCACGATATCGCGATAGGGCCTGATGCTCATGGTGCCAATGTAGCGATGGACAGGCGGCTTATCCAGCCGCCGTCGGCAAGGCCGCCCGCCAAGGGGCCGCCGTCAGTGGGCGTCGATGACGCGGTAGGAGATACCGGCGGGGACGACGTAGCTCTCGCCGGCGCGGACATAGGTCTGCGCCAGAACGTCGCCGTTGGGCGACCGCAGTTCAACCCAGCTGTTGGACCGGACCACGACCTTCGTATCCGACTTGGTGGGTATCGCGACCACGACGGCCGTGTCAGCCCCGGCCGGCGGCGCGGGCCGCGCAACCGCTTCCTGCTGCTGGTTGGCGTCGGCGGCGGGCACGTCGCGCGGCGTATCGGCGCCGGGCGGCTGGGCGGCCAGCGCCTGGCCGGCCGACGGAACGGACATCATGACCGGCGGCGGCGCAGCGGGTACGGCAATCACGGCAGGCGGCGGCGCAACCGGAGCGGGTGGCGACGCGGCGATCTCTCTTTGCGGCGCGGCGGCGCTGCCGGCCCGCTGCACCTGCTGGGGCTGGCCGGCCGGCGACGCCGGAGCAACCGCGGTCGGGGCTGCCGGCACTGACGTGTTCGATGCCGCGGATCCCTTCGAGTCGGTCCCGGCCGTCGCCGGTCCCGGCGTCACGACCGCCGGAGCCTCGGAAGCCCGGGAAGTCTCGCTCGTCGAGGGGCGCTCGGCCAGCAGGCGATCCGGCACCGGCGGCACCTTTTCAACGACCACCGCCTGCTGGCGGGGGAGGTAATGCCACACGGCATAGCCCGCCGCGATCACCAGCAGCACGGTCAGGACCGCAAGCCCGATCGGCGCCCGCCGTTCAGGTTGCGGGAAATCGCCCGGCAGGGAAATCGGGCGCTCGATCGGCACCGACCCTGAAAGCTGATAGGCGGTCAGGACCTTCTGCGCGTCGAGGCCGAGATGACGTGCATAAGCACGCAGGAAGGCAGGAACGTAAGCAGCACCCGGCAGTTCCTCGAACCGACCCTGCTCGATCGCTTCAAGATAGGCCGGACGGATGCGGAGACTCTTCGCAACGTCGGCAATGCCGAGGCCACGCGCCTCGCGTTCGTCGCGCAATAAGCGACCGACCGCATGTCCCGATGTGTCGTGCCCCATGGTCTGCCAATCGACCTGATCCGGCATGAATCGTCCCCGCCGCCCTGCCTTCGCGCGACTTTTAGCAGACGGCCATTGCAAGGGCAAAAGCGATTCGCCCTGCGAGGTTAAATTTCAATGGCATGATCGGCAGCGAACAAGCGCAGCGTCTCCCGCAGGGGGCGATCCGGCTGCGCAAGCGCTGAACACACGAACGTGCTCGCTTCGGCAAGATCGAGTGAACGGATCATTGCCTTGACCGGGCCGATCGCGCCGGGCGCCATCGACAAGGTTCGGACGCCGATCGCCAGCAACGCCAGCGCCTCGACGGGACGCCCAGCCATTTCGCCGCAGACCGCGAGTTCGACGCCCGCCGGCCGGACCTTCTCTACAACAAAATGTAGAAGCCTGAGCAGCGCCGGGGACAAGGTATCGTATCGAGCTGCCACGCGCGCGTTCCCACGATCCGCCGCGAACAGAAACTGCACCAGATCGTTCGTACCCACCGAAAGAAAGTCGACATGGGGCAGCAGACTGTCGAGCTGCCAGGCCAGGGCCGGCACCTCGAACATGATTCCCACGCGCAAACGCTCCGGTTGCGGCAGGCCGCGCCGCCTCACCCGCTCCAGCTCGAGATCGAGCAACCGCCTGGCCGACAGCAGCTCCGACACATCGGCGATCATCGGGAACATGACCGACAACGGGCGCCCGTTGGAAGCCTGGATCATCGCGCGCAACTGGCGACGCAGCATCGCCGGCCTGTCGAGCCCGATCCGGATCGCGCGCCAGCCCATGGCCGGATTCTCGTCGCCGAAGGAGTCGACGTAGGGCAGCACCTTGTCGCCCCCCACATCGAGCGTCCGGAAGGTAACCGGCCGGCCGTCGGCAATGTCGAGGACGCGGCCGTAGAGCCAAGCCTGGGCTTCGACGTCAGGAAATTCCGAACGCACCATGAACGGAATCTCGGTCCGGTAGAGGCCGACGCCGTCGGCGCCCGTCTCCTCCAGGTGCTGCATGTCGATCAGCAGGCCGGCATTCATGCTCAGGCCGATCTGCACCTGATCGCGCGTCGCCGCCGGCAGGTCACGCAGGGCGGCATACTTGCGGCGGCGCTCGGCCCGGGCATCGATCGCGGCGTGGACCGTCTGGAGCACGTCCTCCGAGGGGCGCACCAGAACCTGCGCGCTGTCGCCATCGACGACGATCGCGTCGCCCGGCTCTACCCGCGACAGCACGTTGGGCGCACGACCGACGACGGGGATGTCCAGCGCCCGCGCCACGATGGCGACATGGCTCAGGGCCGACCCCTCCTCCAGCACCACGCCGCGCAGCCGCGAGCGGTCGTAGTCGAGCAGTTCGGCCGGACCCATGTCGCGCGCGATCACGACCATATCGTCGTCCTGCACGCCCGCCTCGCCATTCGCACGCCCCGTCAGACGCAGCAGCAGGCGGTTCGTAAGGTCCTGCAGGTCGCTGAGACGTTCCCGGATGTACGGGTCGGTGGACTGCCCCAATCGCGCCCGCACGTCGTCGAAAGCGCGCTGCACACCAGCCTCGGCCGTGAGGCCGGAGCCGATTGCCTCGCGCACGCGCTCGCGCCAGCCGCGATCATCAACGAACATGCGAAAGGTCTCGAGCACCTCGCGATGCTCGCCGGACTGCATGTCGTGCGCTTCCAGCATGCGGTCGACATCCTCCCGCACCGAGGCAAGCGCCTCCTCGAAGCGGGCCTGCTCCGCCCCCACGTCCTCGGCGACGACACGCTGGATCACGATCCGCGGCTCGTGCAGCACGGCACGGCCGATCGCGACCCCGGGCGTCAGCTGGATCCCGTCGACCCGCAGCGGCAGCAGTCCGATGCCGTCGACCTGCTGGACCTCATTGGGGCTGACGACGTGCCCCGCAGCCACCATCTCCGCCAGCACCATGGCGATGGTCTGCAGGGTTTCGATTTCCTCTTCGTCGTATTGCCGCCGGGTGCGATTCTGCACGACCAGTACGCCCAGGACGCGTCCGGCCCGCAGGATCGGGACGCCCGCCAGAGAATGGAAGGATTCCTCGCCCGTTTCCGGGCGATAGGCGAATTGCGGATGACTCTGGGCGTCGTCGAGCGCCAGCGGCCGGCCGTGGGCGGCGATGTCGCCGACCAGGCCTTCGCCAACCCGCAGACGCGTGCGGTGCACCGCCGACGGATTGAGGCCCTGGGTTGCGAATAACTCCAGAACCTCGCCAGCGCGCAGGAGGTAGATGGAGCAGACTTCGGCCACCATCTCGTTGGCCACCAGCCGCACGACCTCAGCGAGCGTTTCCTCTGCAGAAACACCACGCGCCATCGTGTCCCGGAGCCGCTTTAGGAGCATTCGCGGTCCGGCCAAGGGAGTCCCTCTCTCCATGGTCAGACCGCCAAATGCTTGAGTCGGGTGACAATAAAGCTGCGGTCAATGATGCAGGCACAAACGCGCCACGCCGCCGCCGACAGGGTCGAGCGGGTCTCTTGGCGGGCCATATGGACACGTGCCGCGTGCATGACCTGCTTATAGCAAGAGCCGCGCCGGGATGCCTACCGACTAATTGTCCCGCGCATGAGAGAACCTCATGCGCAGACGCAGATCAGACGGCGTCCAGCTCGTAGGCGGTGTGCAGGGCGCGGACCGCAAGTTCCGTGTACTCGGCGGCGACCAGGACGCTCACCTTGATTTCCGAGGTGGAGATCACCTGAATATTGATGCCCTTGGCCGCCAGGGTCTCGAACATCTTGAGCGCCACGCCCGCATGGCTGCGCATGCCGACGCCGATCACCGAAATCTTGGCGACGTTGGTATCCGACTTCACCTCGGCGAACTTGAGCTCGCCCTTGGCCTGCTCCAGCCGCTCGACCGCACGGGCGAGATCGGCCCGCGGCACGGTGAAGGTGATGTCGGTCGAGCTGCCGTCGAGCGAGACGTTCTGCACGATCATGTCGACGTTGATGTTTGCGGCAGCGAGCGGACCGAAGATGGCGGCTGCCACGCCGGGGCGGTCGGCCACCCGCGTCACCGTGATCTTGGCCTCGTCCTTGGAGAAGGCGATGCCGCTCACGACAGATTTCTCGAGTCCCTGCGCCATGATTTCGTCCTCGTCCACAACCAGCGTGCCAGGCAGATCGCTGCCGAGTGCGGCGTCGAACGACGACAGCACCTGAACACGCACGTGATGATTCATCGCCAGCTCGACCGAGCGCGTCTGCAGGACCTTCGAGCCCTGCGACGCCATCTCGAGCATCTCCTCATAGGTCACGCGATCGATCTTGCGCGCCTTCTCGACGATGCGCGGATCGGTCGTGTAGACCCCGTCGACGTCGGTATAGATGTCGCACCGATCGGCCGCGAGTGCCGCCGCCAAGGCGACGGCGGAGGTATCGGAGCCGCCGCGGCCCAGTGTCGTCACGCGCCCTTCGGGAGACACACCCTGGAAGCCCGGCACCACCGGCACCTCGCCAGCCGTCATAGTGCGCGCCATCTCCGTCGTATCGATTTCCAGGATCCGGGCCTTGGCATAGGCCTCGTCGGTCTTGATCGGGATCTGCCAGGACCCCCACGACCGCGACTTCACCCCCTCCTGCTGCAGTGCCAGGGCCAGCAGGCCGATCGTGACCTGTTCACCGGTCGCGACGACGACATCGTACTCGCGCGGATCGTGCAGGGGGGCGATCTCGTTAACCCATTTCACGAGCTGGTTCGTGGTGCCCGACATCGCCGAGACGACCACGGCGACCTCGTTGCCGCGCTTCACCTCGGCCTTGACCTTCCGGGCGACATTCTTGATGCGATCAGTGTCGCCGACCGAAGTACCACCGAATTTGAGAACAATGCGCGCCATGGACCTGCTCGAAAGCGCGGTATAGACACCGGCAGCACCATACGGGTCAAGGGCAGCCATGGCCGAATCAGCGCATACCCCCTACGCCTCGACTGTCGATCCCGCCGAAGTCGAGCGCTTCTCCCGCATCGCCGAGGAATGGTGGGATCCGACGGGCAAGTTCGCGCCGCTGCACCGGCTGAATCCGGTGCGGCTCGCCTATATTCGCGATCGCGCCGCGGCACATTGGCATCGCGACCCGCTGTCAGGCCTGCCACTGCAAGGCCTGTCCCTGCTCGACATCGGTTGCGGCGGAGGCCTGATCTGCGAACCGATGGCGCGGCTGGGCGCCCGGGTCACGGGCATCGACGCGGCCGAGCGCAATATCGCGACGGCCAGCCTCCATGCCGGACGCCAGGACCTTGCCATCGACTATCGCGCCACCACCGCCGAGGCCTTGGCCGGTTCCGGACAGCGCTTCGACATCGTGCTGGCGCTCGAGATCGTCGAGCATGTGGCCGATGTCGACCTCTTCCTCGAGACGTGTGGCCATCTGGTGAAGCCGGGCGGCCTGCTTTTCCTCTCGACCCTCAATCGCACCGCGAAGGCCTGGGCGCTTGCCGTCGCCGGGGCGGAATACGTTCTGCGCTGGCTGCCGCGCGGCACGCATGACTGGCGGAAATTCCTGAAGCCGTCCGAAGTCGTCCGCGGCCTGCGCGCCGGCGGCATCGAGGCCCAGGAAATCGTTGGCGTGGTCTACAGCCCCCTCAGCCGGAGTTGGTCGCTGAACAAGGGCGACCTCGACGTGAACTACATGCTGTATGGGGTTGCCGCCGGCCCGGCGCCGATCTGAGCAAATCCCAAGGCTGACTATCCCGCGCACCGGAAGCCGGCGGGCCGCACCGGGACGGAAGGATCCTCAGTTGCCGCGGGGAATCCAGGGCAGCCGGCCGAACTCGATGCCCTCCTCGGCAAGCGCCTCGGCTTCTTCCTCGGTGGTCTGACCGTAGATGCCGCGCTTGGTGCTCTCGCCATAGTGGATCTTGCGGGCCTCCTCGGCGAACCGCTCGCCGACAGGCTCGCAATTCTTCTCGACTTCGGCCCGTACCTTCAGCAGGGCCTCGCGCAATTCCTTGGGCACATGGTGCGCAAGTGCCGCCATCTTCTGCTGCTCCGCCGGCGGAACCGCTGGCGCCGCCGCACTCTCGGCCGGCACTTCGACCTCAGGCCCCCTGCCGCCCTTGCCGATTCGCGGCGACATGACCGCGCGCGCGACCTTGCTGTCCCCGCAGCTGGGGCAGCCGATCAAGGCCTTCTTCTCCTGGCGTTCGTAGGTCTTGCTGTCCTTGAACCAGCTCTCGAACTCGTGGCCTTTGGAGCAGCGCAGTCGGTATAAGATCATGAAAACTTGGACAATTTCGGTTTCTGGCACTCTCCGGAGGGGAGTGCCAATATGATGGGACGCGAAGATGCCGGACGCAAGGGGGTCGACACCATCACCGTGGATCGTGCAATGGGCGGGCCTCATCCCACCCGGCGCAACCGTCCTCGATGTCGCAGCCGGCAGTGGCCGCCACGCCCTCTTCCTTGCCGAGCGAGGCCACAAGGTGACGGCCGTGGACCGGGACATCGACCGCCTGCCCCGCCATCCGGCCATCGAGGCCATCAAGGCCGACCTGGAGGAAGGACATCCCTGGCCGCTTCCCGGTCGTTTCTTCGGAGCAGTTGTCGTCACCAACTACCTTCACCGCCCTCTGATGCCGACACTGCTCGCCGCCCTGCCGCCCGGCGGCGTGCTGCTGTACGAGACCTTCATGGTCGGCAACGAGCGGTTCGGAAAGCCCAGCCGGCCGGACTTCCTGCTCAAGGACGGCGAACTGCTGGAATTGGTGCGAGGCACATTCTCCGTTGTCGCCTACGAAGCGCGACTGATCAGCGAACCGCGCATGGCCATGGTGCAGCACATCGCCGCGCGCCGTCTCTGACGCGGCCCTACTCTGCAGCCTTTGCCGCCTGAGGCTTGCACAATACCGGCGCAGCATAGTCACGATCATGCGTGAGCGACGGCACCATGTTGCGGGCTTCGGTGACCTTCGACAGATCGATGTCCGCAACAACGAAGCCCGCCTTCTCGCCGCCGGCATCGGCCAGAACCTCGCCCCACGGCGCGACGACGATCGAATGTCCGTAGGTCTTGCGGTTCGAGCCCTTGTGCGTGCCGACCTGCGCCGGGGCGAACACGAAGCAGCCTGTCTCGATCGCGCGGGCACGGATCAGCGTATGCCAATGCGCCTGGCCGGTCGGCACCGTGAACGAAGACGGGATCGCCAGCATGGTGGCGCCCGCATGGGCGAGATCGCGGTAGAGGTAGGGGAAACGAAGGTCGTAGCAGATCGTCATGCCGAGCACGCCCCACGGCGTCTCGGCCAGCACCGATCGCTCGCCCGGCTTGAAGGTCGAGGATTCGCGATAGCTTTCCCCGCCGGCCAGCCGGACATCGAACATGTGGATCTTGTCGTAGCTCGCGACGATGGCACCCGTCGCGTCGATCAGATAGGAGCGGTTGCGGATCTGCTCCTCCCCGGGCTCCCGCACATGGATGGAGCCGAGAAGGAACCAGGCGCCGGTTTCACGCGCCGCGGTCCGGGCGGCCGCCAGCATGGCATGGCTGTCCTCGGTCTGCGCCTTGGCGAGCGTCTCGTTGCGGTTGGCGCCGATCAGGCCGGTGTTCTCCGGCGTCATGATGAAGTCGGCACCAGCCTCCCGTGCCAGCCGCGCCTGCTCGCGCACGAAGGCCACGTTCTCGGCCATCTCGTTGCTGACATTGGTCTGGATCAGGCCAGCCTTGAACGTCGCGGCGCTCACCCTGTCCTCCGCTCAGGCCGGCTGCGCGAGGAGTGCGTCGAGCTTGCCGGCGCGGTCGAGGGCCGCAAGATCGTCGGAGCCGCCGATATGCTGGCCGTTGATGAAGATCTGCGGCACCGTCGTCCGTTTGGAACGCTCACGCATCTCGGCCCGCTTGGCCGGGTCCTCCATCACATCCACTTCCTCGTAGGACGCGCCCTTCCTCTCGAGCAGTCCCTTGGCTCGCGAGCAGTAGCCGCAAAAGGGCGTGGTGTAGATTTCGATCTTCGCCATCGGAAACTCCTTGCGTTGAACTATAACGCCGGCCGGACGACCCGCGCCAGCGTCAGCACGTCGACGCGCCGGGCACCGCCGCGCTGGAGCGCCCGGACGCAGGCGTCGGCCGTGGCGCCGGTCGTCAGCACGTCATCGACCAGCACGACCGCCTTTCCCTTGAGCCTGCCGGCCCAGCGCGGATGGACCGCGAAGGCCTCCCTCACGTTGTGCCGCCGCTCCCGGGCTGCAAGGCCTGCCTGCGAGCCGGTCCAGCGGCGCCGGACGAGCAGGTCCGGCGCGAGCGACACGGTGGCCGGCGTGGCCCGCACGACGTTGCGGGCCAGCAGAAGTGCCTGGTTGTAGCGGCGGGTGAAGAGCCGCCGCCAATGAAGGGGGACCGGCACCACGATGTCTGCCCCGGCCAGCAATTCCGCGCCCGCGCGCGCCATCCACAGGCCGCAGCTTCGCGCCAGGTCCGTGCGATCGCCGTGCTTCAGGGGCAGCACGAGCCGACGGCTCTTCTCATCGTAGACGAAGACCGCCCGCGCCTGCGCGAAGCGCGGCGGCCGGGCAAGGCAGGCGGCGCACCAGGCCCCCGCCCCGAGATCTTCCTCGAGCGGAGTTCCGCACCGTTCGCAATGAGGCGGCGCAATGAAGGAGAAGTCCGGCCAGCACATAGCGCACAGGGCGCCGGGCGTCTCGACGATCTCGCCGCATCCGAGGCACAAGGGCGGAAGGACACCGTCGAGCAGGCGCCGCCCGACGGTCGTGCACATATCAAGCAGCATTGGCCGATTTGGCCGGCCGATTGTGCCTCCATGAGGGCAACGCCCCTATCGCCCGCGCACCTTTCGCCCTACATACAGCCCGTGCAAGCGCCCGATCCCCTGCTCGTCTTCGACCGCGCCGTACTGCGACAGCGGCGGGAACGAGCTGCGCGCGACTGGGACCGCATTTCGTTTCTGAAACGCGAGATCGCGGAGCGCCTGGTTGAGCGTCTGAGCGATGTGCGGCGGGTATTCCGAAGCGGCCTCGATCTTGGCTGCCATGGCGACGAGGTCGCGACGGCACTCGGCGGTGGCGAGCAGGTTTCCCGGCTCGTCCGATGCGACCTCGGCCTCGGTTTCGCCTGCCGCGCCCGCGGCCCCGTCCTCGTCGCCGACGAGGAAGCCCTGCCCTTCGCGCCCCATGCCTTCGATCTGGTGCTGAGCGCCATGAACCTGCACTGGGTGAACGACCTGCCCGGCACGTTGATCCAGATCCGGCGTTGCCTGGAGCCCGACGGCCTGTTCCTCGGCGCCATGCTCGGCGGCCGCACTCTGTGGGAGTTGAGACAGGCGCTGGCCGCGGCGGAGAGCGAGATCGAGGGCGGGCTCAGCCCGCGCGTTTCGCCGTTCGCCGATCTCAGCGATGCCGCAGGTCTGTTGCAACGCGCCGGCTTTGCGATGCCGGTCGCCGACAGCGAGAAGATCGAGGTCGAGTACGAGCATGCGCTAGCGCTGATGCGCGAGCTGAGCGCCATGGGTGAAGGCAACCTGATCGCCGAGCGTCGGCGCGGCTTCAGCCGGCGCCGCACCTTCCTGCGCGCAGCCGAGATCTATGCCGAGCGCTTCACGAGACCTTCCGGGCGCGTCGTGGCGAGCTTCGAGATCCTGTTCCTTCATGGCTGGGCGCCTCACGCCTCTCAGCCCCAGCCGCTCAAGCCGGGCACGGCGCAGCATCGTCTCGCTGCGGCGCTCGGCACCGCCGAGATGAGCGCCGGCGAGAAAGCGAGACGGAACTGATCGTGCCGGCCGTCAAATTGTCCTTCGGGGAAGTGCTGTCGGAGAGCTTCGGCTTCTTCTTCAACAATCTCGCCGCCTTCTTCCACCTGGTGACCATTCCCTGGATCCTGTCGCTGGTCGTGCGCGTGGTCTTCGACCTGCTGGCGAGCGATTCGCTGATCATGGTGCTGGTCGAGAAGGTGGTCGATCTGGTGCCGACCGTGATGTTCCTCGTCGGCTGGATGCGCTTCGTCCTTTTGGGAGCGGGACGTGTCGGCACGCTGCCGGGCCTCGCCTGGTCGGGCCGCGAGAGCGCGTTCCTGATCCAGCTCATCAAGATCGCCGGGGTGACCTTCCTGCTGCTGGCGGGCTTCACGCTGACGGCCGGCATGATCGATCCGACCGCCCTCGGCCAGCCCCTGGATCCGGAGCTCGCGCGTCGTGAGGCCATGGCCGCTCCCCTCGGTACCGGCTTCTTCGTCTCGGCGCTGCTCGCGCTGCGCGTCAGCTTCTCATTGGTGGCGCCTGCGATCGACATGCGGTTCACGCCGCGCCAGGCCTGGGCCGCCAGCCGCGGCAACGCCTGGACGATCATCGGCATATTGTTCGTCATCTTCTTCGCCGGAGGGATTGCAACCCTGGTCGGCTCGCTCGTGCCGTTGTCCCTGATCCAGAGCCTGACCAACGCCAACACGGCCGCCGCGATCATCGCCTGGACCGTGGCCTTCCTCATTTCCTACGGCAATGTCGCCCTCGTGGCGACCGCGCAGGCCGTCATCTTCCGGCGCCTTACCGGCTGGCGCGAAGGCATGCCGCCGGGGTCGCCGGACTAGAGCAGGTCGCGCAGTAGCCCGATCAGGGGAACATCGGCCGGCGGCATGGGATACTGGGCAAGCTCCGCCGGCCGCACCCACTTCAGGGCCTGCCCTTCACGCGGGTGGGGAACGCCCTTCCATTTGCGGCAGGCGAAGACCGGCATGAGGAGATGGAACTTCTCGTAGCCGTGGCTGGCGAAGGCGATCGGCGCCAGGCAGCTCGTCGCGGTCTCGATGCCGAGCTCCTCGTGGAGCTCACGCACCAGCGCCTGCTCCGGCGTCTCGCCGGCATCGACCTTCCCGCCGGGAAACTCCCAGAGGCCGGCCATCGACTTGCCCGGCGGCCGCTGCGCGATCAGCACACGCCCATCAGGATCCACCATCGCCACCGCCGCGACCAGCACGAGCGGCCGATCACCCAGCGGCGGCGGCCCGCCCGGGCACTCTTGATCGAAAGACAGGCTCAAGAACGATAGCTGCCGTTGATGTCGATGTAGCCGTGCGTCAGGTCGCAGGTCCAGACGGTTGCCCGGCCGCGGCCGATGCCCAGATCGACATCGATCACGATATCGGTGCCCTTGATGTGCCTGGCGACCGGCTCCTCGTCGTAGTTCGGCACGACCTGCCCGCCGTCGGTGATCTTCACGCCGCCGATCGAGATCCGGAGCTTGTCGCGATCCGCACGCTCTCCCGACTTGCCGACCGCCATGACGATGCGGCCCCAGTTGGCGTCCTCGCCGGCGATGGCCGTCTTGACCAGGGGCGAGTTGGCGATCGCGAGCCCGATCTTGCGCGCCGCACCGTTCGACGATGCACCGCCGATATTGATGGTGATGAACTTGGTCGCCCCTTCGCCGTCGCGCGCCAGAAGCTGCGCCAGCTCGATCAGCACCTCGTCGAGAGCGCGCTTGAAATCGACCAGGACCGGATCATCGGCCTCCTCGATCGGGGCATGACGCGCCATTCCGGTCGCCGCCAGCAGCAGGGTGTCGCTGGTCGAGGTGTCGCCGTCGACGGTCACGCAGTTGAGCGACTTGTCGGCGGCGTCCGACAGCAGCTTCTGCAGGACCGCTCCCGGAACCTTTGCGTCGGTGAAAACGAACCCCAGCATGGTCGCCATGTCCGGCGCGATCATGCCCGAGCCCTTAAGGAAGCCGTTCAACGTCACCGTGCGCTCGCCGATCCTGGCCTGGCGCGTGGCGACCTTGGGGAACGTATCGGTGGTCATGATCGCCGCTGCGGCGGCGGCCCAGTTGTCCTCGCGCGCTCCCTTGATCAGCGCCGGCACGACGGCGGCGATCTTCTCCCACTCCAGGGGCTGGCCGATGACGCCCGTGGAGGCCATGAACACCTCGTTGCGCGGGCAGCCGAGCGCCTGGGCGACCGCGCGGGTACTCTCCTCCACCGCCTTGTCGCCGAGCTTGCCCGTGAAGGCATTGGCGTTGCCGGCATTCACGAGGATGGCGCGCGCCTTGCCGCGCGACAGGTTCTTGCGGCACCAGTCCACGGGCGCGGAGCAGGTCTTGGACTTGGTCAGGACACCCGCGATCGTTGCTCCAGCCGGCAGCACGGCCAGCATCACGTCGTCGCGCCCCACATATCGTACGCCAGAAGCCGCGGCACCGAGCTTGACCCCCGCGATGCGCGGAAGGGTCGGCGTCGTCTTGGGCGCAAGGGGGGATACAGCGTGCTTGCCGGACATGTGTCTCCTCTTGCCGCCGGCAGGTGAGCCGGGCGGCCGAAGCGCGGAGACTACACCAGAAATCTCCCGAAACGTGAGTTCTACTTGCCGGGCTGGCTACTTGGCGGGGCTGGCGGGTGCAGGTTTCGCCGGGGCGGAGCCCGCCGGTGCAGTCGCCGGCGTCGCCTCGGGCTTGCTGCCGTCGATGTTGAACTTCTCGATCTTGGCCCCCGTCCGCAGCTGGTTCAGCATCGCCGTCACCGCCTCACGCGCGAGATCCTGACGAATCTGGTCCGACATTTCCTCGAACGACGGCGGCGGTGCCTGACGCCGGTCGTCGAGCTGGATCACGTGGTAGCCGAACTGCGTCTTGACCGGCGTCTCGGTCAGCTCACCCTTCTTGAGGGCGAACGCGGCATCGGCGAACTCCTTCACCATGTCCGTCTTCTTGAACCAGCCCAGATCGCCGCCTTCGGCGCCCGAGGCCTTGTCGGTCGACTTCTCCTTCGCGAGCTTGTCGAATGCGGCGCCCTTCTTCAGGTCGGCGATGATCGCCTTCGCCTCCGGCTCGGTCGCGACGAGGATATGGCGCGCATGCACCTCCTCCTCGGCCGGCAACGACTTGAGCCGCTCCTCGTAGGCCTGCTTCATCTTCTCCGGCGTGACCTTGGCGGCAATCAGCTTCTGCAGCCAGTAATCCTGGATCACCTGGTCTTCGACGAAGGCCATGCGCTTCTTGAAGGCCGGATCGTCGGTCACCTTGTTCTTGCGGCCGTCCAGTTCGACCAGCTTGCTGTCGATGATGCGGTCCAGCAACGCCGGATACACGGCCGACAGCGGCATGTTGCGATATTGTTGCGGCAGCGACTGCTGGGCGACCTGGAGATCCGAGAGATGGATCTGCTGGCCGTTGACCGTCGCCACGACCGGATCCTTGACCGCATCGGCAGCCTTCGGCGTCGCCGGGGTCGCGGGGCCGGACGCGCCGGGTTTCGCAGGCTGCGGCGACTGCTGCGGCTTGGCCGGCTGCTGGGCAAAGGCCGGGACGGCCATCGCAACGACAGCGCAGCAAACAACGGCGACGCGCAAGGGGCGCAGGCCAAGGCTCATGAAGTGCTCCGGGATCGAGAGGAAAAGACGTTACGGCGACAACCGGCCGGCGGGCCTCCGTTTACACAGGCCAGCTCGGCACAGGCAAGCGCCCGTATCGACTGCCGGTCGATTTCCTGACATTCAATTGCGGCACATTTTCGTGAGAAGTGCGGCGAGCTGAAGCCGCCGGGACGGCTTGCGTTGACACTCCCCGGCACGCTCTCTATCTGTGATAGGTGTGGCGGGCCGGGTGCCCGCCTAAGTATTTGGACAATCGAGGTTTTCCATGCTGGGAGCGCTTGCCCGAAGCCTGTTCGGGACAGCCAATGACCGCATCGTCAAAGGCTTCGACAAGCCGGTGGCGAAGATCAATGCGCTCGAGCCGGAATTCAGCAAGCTGTCGGACGAGCAGCTGCGCGCCAAGACGACGGAGTTCCGCGACCGGCTCGCCAAGGGCGAGACGCTGGATGATCTGCTGCCGGAAGCGTTCGCCACCGTACGCGAAGCGGCCAAGCGGGCGCTGGGCCAGCGCCATTTCGACGTCCAGCTCAAGGGCGGCATGGTGCTGCATGGCGGCAAGATCGCCGAGATGAAGACCGGCGAAGGCAAGACGCTGGTCGCCACTCTGCCCGTCTACCTCAACGCGCTCGAGGGCAAGGGCGTCCATGTCGTGACAGTGAACGACTATCTGGCCCGCCGCGACGCCGAGTGGATGGGAAAGGTCTACACCTTCCTCGGCCTCACCGTGGGCATCATCGTCCACGAGCTCAGCGACGAGCAGCGCAAGGCCGCCTATGCCTGCGACGTCACCTACGGCACCAACAACGAGATCGGTTTCGACTATCTGCGCGACAACATGAAGTACGAGTTGTCGTCGATGGTGCAGCGGCCGTTCAACTTCGCGATCGTGGACGAGGTCGACTCGATCCTGATCGATGAAGCGCGTACGCCGCTCATCATCTCGGGCCCGGCAGAGGATTCGTCGGAGCTGTACCGCCGCGCCGACACCGTGATTCCGCGCCTCAAGCCCGACGCCTACGAGAAGGACGAGAAGAACCGGCAGGTCACCTTCACCGAGGTGGGCATCGAGGCGGTGGAAGAGATCCTGCGCTCCGACGGCCTGCTGCCCGAGGGCCAGAGCCTCTATGCGCCGACCCAGGTGACGCTGCTTCATCACATCACGCAGGCACTCCGGGCGCACAAGCTTTTCACGCGCGACGTCGACTACATCGTCAAGGACGGCCAGGTCGTCATCATCGACGAATTCACCGGCCGCATGATGGCCGGCCGGCGCTACTCGGAAGGCCTGCACCAGGCCCTCGAGGCCAAGGAGAAGGTCGAGATCCAGCGCGAGAACCAGACGCTGGCTTCCATCACCTTCCAGAACCTGTTCCGCATGTATCCAAAGCTCGCCGGCATGACCGGCACGGCGATGACGGAGGCGGCCGAGTTCGGAGAGATCTACAGGCTCGAGGTGGTCGAGATCCCGACCAACGTGCCGGTCGCCCGCAAGGACCATGACGACGAGATCTATCGCACCCTCTCCGACAAGACGCGCGCGATCGTCAAGCTGATCGAGGAATGCCGCAAGCGGAACCAGCCGATGCTGGTCGGCACGGTCTCGATCGAGAAATCCGAGGCTCTGTCGGAGGAGCTGAAGAAGGCCAACATCCCGCACAGCGTGCTGAATGCGCGCTATCACGAGCAGGAGGCGGAGATCGTGGCGCAAGCCGGACGTCCCGGCGCCGTCACGATCGCGACCAACATGGCGGGCCGCGGCACTGACATCCAGCTCGGCGGCAATGCCGACATGCTGCTGCGCCAGGCCGAAGCCGAGCTGCACATGCGGTTTCCGGACGAGGCCGAGCGGGCGGCGGAGATCGAGAAGGCCGCCGCCAGGATCAAGGCCGACATCGAGCGCGACCGCGAGATCGTGCGCACGGCGGGCGGTCTCTATGTCGTCGGCACCGAGCGGCACGAGAGCCGCCGCATCGACAACCAGCTGCGCGGCCGCTCCGGCCGCCAGGGCGATCCCGGCGCCTCGAAGTTCTTCCTGTCGCTGGAAGACGACCTGATGCGCATCTTCGGCAACAACAAGGTCCTCGACTGGGTGCAGAAGAAGGGCATGGCCGACGACGAGGCGCTCACCCATCGCTGGCTCAACAAGGCGCTGGAAACGGCGCAGAGCAAGGTCGAGGCGCGTAACTTCGAGATCCGCAAGAACCTCCTGCGCTTCGACGACGTGATGAACAGCCAGCGCAAGGAGATCTACAAGGAGCGCCTTGAGCTGATGGCGACCGATGACGTCTCCGACGTCGTGGCCGGCATGCGGCGTGACGTCGTCGAGACCATGGTCGGCCGCGCCATTCCCGAAGACGCCTACGCCGAGCAGTGGAAGACGGCAGAGCTCAAGGAGGAGGTGCAGCGCACCTTAGGGCTCGACCTGCCGATCGACGAGTGGGCCAAGGAAGAAGGCATCGCCGAAGAGCAGATCAAGGCGCGGCTGTCGGAGGCCGTGGAAAAGCTGTTCGCCCAGAGGGCGGCCCAGTACGGGCCGGAAATCTGGCGCCAGGTCGAAAAGAGCGTTCTGATGCAGCTCTTCGATCAGAGCTGGAAGGAGCATCTGCTCCATCTCGACCATCTGCGGCAGGGCATCGGCCTGCGTGCCTACGGCCAGAAGGACCCTCTGAACGAATACAAGCGCGAAGCGTTCAATCTCTTCAGCGACCTGCTCACCGGCCTGCGCGAGCAGGTGGTGAACGTGCTGGCGACCCTGCAGCTTCGCGTGGAGCCGCCGCCGATGCCGGAGCCGCAGCAGATCCACGAGGTTCACGAGGATCCGGCTTTGGCCACGGCGATGGCGGATGATCCCGCCTTCGATCCGGCCGATCCCTCGGGCGGCGGCGTCGCCACACTGCCGCGACCGTCAGCGAAGGCGAAGACGGCGAAGGATCCCAATGATCCGGCGACCTGGGGCAAGGTCGCGCGCAATGCGCCCTGCCCCTGCGGATCGGGCAAGAAGTTCAAGCACTGCCACGGGCGCGTCTAACCGGGCGCCAGCCTTCTCGATCAGTCAGACGAGTGCCGTCCGCCGCTTCCCGTCGGGAAGCAGGCGGAACCGGGAGGGCGAGGTTCGCCTGCGGGCCGGCCGTTCGAACTGAATGACAGCCAGAGAACAGGGCGATGAAGCATCGCCTTCAGGCGTCGGGCGACGACTGCCGATGGTTGCGTTGCCAGCGTGCCGGCGGATGAATTGCCGCCCCGTTCGCCTCTGATCACAAGACGGGAAGCGCAGTCGTGCCCAAGCAGAATGCCTGGCTGATCGGGCGGTCGAGCCGGGTTCAACCGGCTAAATCGCGAAGTCCTGAATTTTCTTGCCGCTCCTGAGCGCCGCAACGAGCCACCGCGGCTGCTTCCCTCGCCCGGCCCAGGTCTCATTCTTGTTGGCGGGATTGCGATACTTCGGCTTCACTTTCCTGCCGGCAAGCTTGCTGCGCGCGTGTTGCTTGCCGTTGCCGAGCGCGAGATCGATATCCTCCGACGTCAGCCTGTATTTCCTGAGTACGGCCCTCAGTTGCTTGACGCCCGGCTTTTCCGCGGCCTTCAAGGCCTCGGCTTTCGCCTGCAGTTCCAGGATTTTCGCCTCGATGGCGGAAAGGGATGAAGAACGAGCCATAATCAGACACCCGGATTTTCAATATGGTCAATATCGATATTAATATCCAAGAGGCAAGCAAAACCTGCTCCCAAATCGCCCGCCCGCAAGACTGCGACAATTTCAGGGCGTGGAAACAATGCGTTTTAAATGACCCCGCAACTAAATGTGCGACCAGAATAATGAACCGGACCTGCCGGTGCGAGCATCGTTAATGAAGATATTTTCTTATTTTGCTCAAAAATATTTCCACGACATCATAACCACACTCGGCGTCGCATCATCTGGCAACGATGTGGGGCGTCGAAAGCCATCAGTAAAAAAATCGCGAGACTGCAATCTGTTTGCCGCCCCCGCTTCATTCGACCCTGAAGCCGGAACTGCGGATAATCGGCCCCCACTTTTCGTCATCAGCCTTCATGATCGTTGCAAGTTCTGCGGGACCAAGCCCTGTCGGTTCGAGTCCCAAGGGTTCCAGACGCTGCCTGAGATCCGGCTGATGCGCGGCATCGATCGCCGCTCGCGCCAGCGGCTCTACTGTCTCCGCTGGCGTGCCCGCCGGCGCGAAGAGCGCATACCAGGCCGCGCCTTCTATGGCATAGCCGCTCTCCTTGAACGTCGGCACGTCCGGATATTGCGGCGACCGGCGGGCACCGGAAGACGCGAGTATTCGTCCCTTGCCTGCTTTCGCGAGCGTTCCAAGATCGGCAATCGGGAGAACCGCGGCGGGAACCTCGCCCGCGACCAGCGCCTGCAGCACCTGAGCCGTTCCCTTGTAGGGGACATGCGTCAACTCGATGCCGGCTGCCTTCGCGAACATCAAGCCGAAGAAATGCGGCAGGCTGCCGACGGCGGCCGACGCGAAGTTGGCATAGATGCCGCCGGTCTTTGCGAGCGCCACATATTCGGCGAGTGTCTTGGCGGGAACCTGCGCGCCGACTCCGAAGGCAAGCTGGAATGCAGCGATATGTGCAACCGGCACATAATCCTTGAACGGATCGTAATCGAGCTTTGCATAGGAATGGGGAAAAGCCACCATATTCGCAAGCGGCGTCAGCAGCAGCGTATTGCCGTCCGGAGCGGCATTCTTTACCGCCATGTTGGCGATGATACCGCTGGCGCCCGGTTTGTTCTCGACGACAACCGGCCGGTCCAGCGAAACGCGCATCTTGTCCGCAATCAGACGGGCGACCGTGTCGCTGCTCGCTCCTGCCGGATAGCCGAGAACGATACGCAAAGGCCGCTCATCCGCCCGCGCCTTGGCGGCGAACAGGAGCACGCCGCCCAGAGCCGCACGCCGTGTCAATCCGGTCAATCTCGCCTCCCTAGAACCAAACAACCCGATCACGAATCCTGTCACGCCGATATCGGGCGCATGGACGAAATAAAATCACATTATCCCATGTCGGCTCGACGACGTATCTGCGAAGGGTATTGTGATTGTTGTTAATTCGGGCGTTCGGCGTCGCCGAAGAAAGCATGTTCCGCGTGACCGGCATCATCAACCATCTCGACAGCGTGTGCGAGCTGGGCGTCGGCGTACGTCAATACGGCCTGTGCCGGACCCTTCTCATATCGGTGGCGCCGAAATTCCGAACGAGCGACAATCAGCTTTGGATGATCTCAAGGGATAGTGCGCTGTGCCTCCTTTGCCACCGGATCAACCGGTCCCCGTTCTGGAAATCTTCTACTCGCCGAGCTGTACGCCCTGTCGCCTCGAACTCCCCGCCGTCTCAGCGATCGCGCGCGAAGCCGGAGTGGCCGTGCGGGTCGTCATCCTCGACCAGGAAGAGCGCGCGCGCGGCGAACTGCGCGCGGTTCTCCCGGCTCTGGAGGCAAATGCCGAGATCAGGACCGGACAGGCGCCCAACGCCGTCCTCCGCGAGGCCGGCGACGATACAGGGATCCTGCCCTATGCGCGTTCCGTCACTGCGGATGGGGTGCTCTGCGCCAAGTGGCTGGGACGGCTCACCCTGACACGCGCACGCAGCCTTCTGGCCGCGTGCTCGTCGCTTACTGCTTCACCGCCGCGTTCTCGATCTTGAAGAAGAGCGCCTGCTCGCCATTGTTGATGAGGCTGAACTTGCCGGTAACGGTGGCGATCTTGTCCGTCCAGGGCACCGCCTGCGAGGCATAGACCTCGATCACCTCGTTCGGTTGCCCCGGCGGGCAGAACATGCACACAGGCGTGTTGCGGGTGACCAGGAAGTGCCGGGTGCGATCGGATCCGTCCATCGGCAGGATGAACCCGCGCACGGTGATCGTCTTGCCGCCGAGCGCTTCGACTTCCGGCGTAAGCCGAATGCTGTAGATGCCGTTCTTCTCGTCGTATCCCACGCCGCACTTGGCGAGCTCCGTCCATATGGGATCGCGGACCTTGGGCAAGAGCTTCTGCGCCGCCGCCTCGTCTGCGGGCTGGCCGATCGGCTCCGCGGCATACGCTACCGTCGAGAAGAACAGGCTTCCCGAGGTCAGCAGGGAGGCGAGGATCGCCGTGATGCGGACCGTCTTCGTCATCGCAGAAGCTCCTCGATGCGGGTGTGCATGGCACGCAGTGCCGGAAAGGCGGCAGCAACTACTGTAACAAACAATGTACCACCCAAAAGCCACGCAAGCTGGTCGACCGTGAATGTTGGCCGCAGGAGCATGCCCGTCGCATCGGCCAGCAGATCGTCGGCCAATGTCAGCAGGCCGAACGTCAGCGCGCCGCCCAGCACAAGGGCAGCCATCGCAATGAGGCCGGCCTCCGCGAAGGCCACGAGGCCGAGCTTGGCCCGGCTCGCGCCGAGCGCCCTCAGCAACGCCAGATCGCGCGTCCGTGCGTTCATGGTCGCCAGCAGGCCGACCGTGGCGCCCAGGGCGGCGATGGCGACAAGGAGCATGCCGAGCGCCGTCACGGCTTGCGTGAGCGGCCGGAAATAGCCCATGAGGCGCGCGATTTCGATACTCGGGCCCGCACCTGTGAGCGTTTCCGTCGCGTCGATCCGGCGCGGCATGAAGGCTGCGGCCGTGGGAACGCGGTAGGCTGCCACGACAGCCGTCGCCGCATCCGGAAGCCTCGCTGCCGCGGCCTCGTCGGTCGATCCATGCTCGGCGATTTCGGCCTTGGCCTGCTCGACATGCACGTAGCGAACGGTCTCGATGTCGGTAAGGATGATGCGGTCGAGCGCCGAGCCGGTGGGCCTCAGGATGCCGACGACCTTGTAGGGAAACTTGTCGTGCAATTCGCCGCCGGCCGCGAGGCCGTGCGCGCCGACGAAGCTGTCGCCGATCTTCAACCCCAGGTCCCGGGCCGCGCCGGCACCGAGCACAGCCTCGAGCTTGCCGTTCCATATCCGCCCCGACGCGATCGCCGCACGATAGACATCGAGGATCGCCGGCGTCGTGCCCATGATGCGCCAGCCCTTCACGTTGTCGCCGAGCGCGATCGGAGCGGCCGTGCGGATCATCGGGTTGTGGACCGCCTCCATGGCCGCCTTTACCGACACCAGGCCGCGCGGCTCCGAGAGATGGAGCACGCAGCAGAGAACCAGATCGAGCGCCGAGCCTTTGGGACCGACGACCAGATCGACGCCGCCCCAGGCCTGGCGGGCCGCACGCGGCAGTGCATCGAATCCCGAAACCGCGGTCGCCACCGCGGCGACACCGAGCGCACCGACGACGATCGACAGGACCGCCTGGCCCCAGCGACGCCTCAGGTACGCGAAAGCAAGAACGACGAAGGTCATGACGGCAGCCGCAGTTCGACCAGCCGGTCCGCCGCGTCGATGACCCGCCGATCATGCGTCGCGACGAGCAGCCCCGCCCCTTCCGCCTTCGTGCTTTCCTTCAGCAGGGCGAGCAATCGCCCGGTGGAGGCGTCGTCGAGCGCCGATGTCGGCTCGTCGGCAAGGACGACCGCCGGCTTGTTGAAAAGGGCGCGGGCGACGGCGACACGCTGCGCCTGCCCATGGCTGATGCGGTCGGCACGCTTGGTGCGCAGCTCGGCGATGTGAAGGCTTTCGAGCAGATGCTCCACCCGCGAGGCCTTCGCCGGCAGCCCCGCACAGTGCGCCGCCATCGTGAGGTTGGTCGCGACGCTCACGGCATCGATGAGGTGAAACGACTGGAAGACGAGCCCGATCCGCCGGCCGCGCAGGCGATCGCGTGCCGCGGGAGACAATGTCCATACGGATGTGCCGTCCACGACGACCTCGCCCGCCATCGGCGCGCGGATGCCGGCGAGTGCCATCAATGCCGTCGTCTTGCCCGATCCCGACGCGCCCAGCAGGACGACCATCTGGCCGGGCACGATCCGCAGGTCGGGCAGGGCCGCCAGCGGACGGCCGTCGCGTCCCAGCACCACCCCTGACGTCTTGAGAACCGCGTCGGCAGGATCACTCTGCACGGGACACCCTGATCCGGTCGTTGGCTCGATCTCTGGTACATTATAACATTTTCAGCCCAGGACAATGAGGCATGCGGTCGCCCTACGAGACGCAAGATCGCCGACTCAGAACCGACAAGATTCCGACATCCTGGACGTGATAAGCCCTCCCCATGGATCCGATGAACCTTCCCCATGTCGTGCCGCTCGAGGGCGGCTCGAACTTCCGCGATCTCGGCGGCTACCGCACCGCCGACGGCCGCACCGTCCGCCGCGGCGCGGTGTTTCGCTCGGCCCATCTCGGCGGGCTGACCGACATCGATCGCACGGCCCTGGGCCAGCTTGGCGTGCGTACGGTGGTCGACCTGCGGGGCGTCAGCGAGGCAGCCGAAACGCCGCATCGCATCGAAGGCGTCGGCGCCCGCATCGTCGGCGCCCATATCGAGCCGGGTGTCGGCGAGAGGATCAGGGTGGCGATCGAGGATGGCAGCGCCAGTCCCTTCCTCATGATGCAGTATCTGACCGATCACTACCGGGACTATCCGCGCCGCTGCACCCCGGGCTTCCGCACCCTGTTCGCGACCTTGAGCGACGGCACCCATCGGCCGCTCGTGTTCCATTGCACCGCGGGCAAGGACCGTACGGGCTTCGCCTCGGCGCTCCTGCTGACGCTGCTCGGCGTGCCGTGGGAAGACGTCGTGGACGACTACCTGCGCACCAACGACCTGTGGACGGGCCATATCGGCCGCTACCCCGAACTCGACATCGACACCCGCGCCGCCATCATCGAGGCGCGGCGTCCTTATCTCGAGGCCGCCTTCGAGGTGGTCCGCGCCGATTTCGGCGGTCCGGAAGTCTTCGCGGCGGATGCGCTGGGCCTCGACGTCGATGCCCGCCGCCGCCTCAAGGACGAGCTGCTGGAGGCGTGACGATCAGGGGCAGGCGAGCCGCCGCCCCGCCGTCCGGAAGGACGGGGATCGCCCGGATCCTGACCTGGGACAGGCGGGACAGGTGGGACAGGCGGGACAAAGGCCGCCAAGTCCCTGACATCACTGAGGAAAACCTGTCCCGGGCCGGTGGGACAGGGCGGGACGCCATCGCGCTCTAGGCGAGAGTCGCGGTTGCTTGGGCGGCGATCGTGCCCTGCGGCGTCACCGTCCAGAGCTCGGCCCCTTTTCCGTCCGGCGTCGGCCGCCCGATCACGTCGAACGGCGCGATGTCGAAGAGCGGCGCCCGCGCCCGCACGGCCATCGTCTTGACCGCCCGGCCCGGCATCGAATCGCGCAGCAGGTCGAAGAGGCATTGCTGCGCGAACGGCCCGTGCACCACCAGGCCGGGATAGCCCTCGGCCTCGATGCAGTAGGTGCGGTCGTAGTGGATGCGGTGCGGGTTGAAGGTGAGCGCTGAATAGCGGAACAGGGTCACGGGGTCGGGCTTGATGGTCCGCCGCCACGGCACGTCCGTGGGGGCGGCATCGCGGACCGGCACCCCGCTCTTGGTCCCCGCCTTGACCTCCTCGCGGAACACCGTATTGGCGGCCTCGACGAGCGCCAGTCCCCGCGGAGTGAAGATGCGTCGGGTCTGGGTCGTCACGATCAGCGTCCCCGTGCTGCCCGAGCGGAGCTGGACGTCCGTGAACTCGGTCTCGCGCCGAAGCCTGTCGCCGACGCGGATGTCGCCGCTGAAGGTGAAGGTCGAGCCGGCATACATGCGTCGTGGCAGCGGCATGCGCGGCAGCACGTCGCTCTCCATCGGCAGGCCGTCCTCGCCCAGCGCCGCGCGCCGCGCATAGGAATGCAGGAAGCAGAGGTGCCAGCCCGGCGCGATCGCCTCGCCCGCCTTCGGTGCCGTCTCGTTGCGGTCGAAGGTGGCGATCATCCCCTTGAGCGGCGCCTCGGTAACGGTGTCCTCGTCCTCGACCTTGCGGCCCAGTTGCTTCTTCAGTGGCTCGATATCGATGGTCATGCGTCTTCCCTTTGTGCCGCCGGCAGCCTAGCCAATCGCGCGTCGTGATTCGCGCCGCTGGACCGGATGAAATCGCTTTCTCGCCGCAGATCGAAACCAGAGCCGCCTTGCGCCGGTCACTCCGCCGCGACGGCGAGGCCCATCTGTTCGCAGGTCGGCGCCACGTCCGAGACGGTGGCCCGGCGCATGTCGCGGCGGTAGCGCTGGTCGTCGAAGTCCGTACCGCGATGCATGGTGCAGCGATCGTCCCACATCACAAGATCGTTGGTGCGCCAGCGGTGGATATAGATGAACTGACGCTGTGTGGCGTGGGCGACCAATTCCTGCAGAAGCGCCTCGGCCTCCGCCTTCGGCATGCCGCGGATCGCGCCGGCATGGCTGGCGAGATAGAGGCTCATGCGTCCGCTGTCCTGGAGGCGGCGCGCCAGCACCTGCGGCACGGGCGCGAAAGCCTTGCGTTCGGTCTCGTCGAAGTCGCTGAAGCCCAGCCGCGCACGCGACGTCATCAGCGAATGCTCCGCCACCAGACCGGCGATCCGCTGCTTCGTCGCCTCGGGCAGCGCATCGTAGGCCGCCCGCATGTCCGCGAACTCCGTGTGGCCGCCGATCGGCGGGATCGCGCGCCCATGCAGCAGCGAGCAATAGGCCGGCACGCGCTTGAACGAGGAGTCCGTATGCCAGAGACGGTTGCCGAGCTGGTAGAGCCGCACGCGGTCGTTCGTCTCGAGTATCCGGTTCTCAGCATCGAGGTTGCCGACATCGGCCAGGTTCTCGTGCAGGCGCAGCTTGTGATCGGCGCGCAGCTTGAACACGCTGGTCTCGAGCGGGCCGAAATGACGCGCGAAGTCGAGATGGCTTTCGTCGTCGAACGTCTGGTCGGGAAAGACCAGCACCGCATACTTGGTGAACGCCGCGCGGATGGCGGCAAGGTCGTCGCCGGAGAGCGGCTTGCCGAGATCGACGTTTCCCACTTCGGCGGCGAAATCGGGCGTGATGGGCTGGA
>JAFEFG010000047.1 GCA_018240685.1 Pseudomonadota bacterium
CGATTCTCTGCGCGCCGAATCGGTCGTGCTCGATCGACGTGTCTCGGACTCGCACAAGGGCTTCGGCATCGTCACCTGGCACACCAGGGGCTTCAACCAGCGCGAAGAGCTCGCGATCGACTTCAAGCGCACCAATCTCGTTCGTCAGAGGGTTTCCGAGTAATGCCGTACATCACGGAAGAGCGCCGCATGATCCAGGAGCAGGCGCGCGAGTTCACGCTCAACGAGGTCCTGCCCGTAGCCAACAAGCTCGACCCCGAGAAGGGCGACATCCCGATGAGCCTGCGCGAGAAGATGGCCGAGCTCGGCTACTTCGGCATCCTCATTCCCGAACAGTACGGCGGGCTGGGTCTCGGCTGCTTCGAATATTGCCTCGTCACCGAGGAGCTGTCGCGCGGCTGGATGAGCGTCGCCTCCATCATCGCGCGCGGCAACCTGCTGATCGGCGCGCACATGATGAGCGAGGAGCAGCGCTCGCTCTACCTGCCGCGCATGGCCAAGGGCGAGTTCCTCGGTGCCTTCTCGATGTCCGAACCCAATGCGGGTTCCGACATCTCCAACATTTCCTGCCGCGCCAAGAAGGACGGCACGGGTTATCTGATCAGCGGCAACAAGTACTGGTGCACCTTCGCCGACGGCGCCGACTTCCTGATCATCATCGCTCGCACCTCGGATGCCCCGCCGGGCAAGCGCCATCTCGGCCTCTCGATGTTCTTCGTCGAGAAGAAGCGCGGCGAGTTGCCGAAAGGCTGCAACGGCGCTCCGATCCCCAAGATCGGCTATTTCGGCTGGAAGACCTGGGAATTGGCCTTCGACAATTTCCGGGTCGAGGCCAGCGACATGATCGGCGAGGAAGGCAAGGCCTTCTACTACGCGACGTCCGGTCTCGAGACCGCACGTGCGCACACGGCCGCGCGCGCGATCGGCCTTGCCCAGGGGGCGCTCGACGACTCGATCGTCTATGCCAACGACCGCAAGCAGTTCGGCCATTCGATCTCGGATTTCCAGGCGATCCGCTTCAAGCTTGCCGACATGGCCACGCAGATCGAGGCGGCGCGGCAGCTCAACTACTTCGTCTGCGAGCAGATCGATACCGGCCAGCGCTGCGACAAGGAGGCCTCCATGGCCAAGCTGTTTGCGTCCGAGATGGCCGAACGGGTGTGCAGCGAGGGCCTGCAGATCCATGGCGGCGCCGGCTATACGACCCTGCACGCGATCGAGCGCTACTGGCGCGATGCACGCCTCACCAAGATCTTCGAGGGAACGTCGGAAATCCAGAAGCGCATCATTTCCGACCGCCTGCTCGGCCGCGGGAGGAACTGATGAAGGTCTCGACTCTCACCGGCAGGAACAACTACTTCGAGGACTTCACGGTCGGCGACGTCATGAAGCATGCCCGCGGCAAGACCGTCGAGCCGCTGGAGCAGGTCTGGATCACGAACGTGACCATGAATACGGCCGAAGGCCATTTCAACGAGCACCTCATGAAGTCGAGCAACTGGGGTCAGCGGCTGGGCTTCGGCGGCGTCACCATCTCGATGTGCATCGGGCTCGCGGCCGAGGACACGGCCGAGAATGCCCTGATGGAACTCGGCATGGACAAGATCCGGCTCAAGGGTCCCGTCCATCACGGCGATACGCTCTATTGCTACACGGAGGTCCTCGAGAAGAAGGCTTCCGAGCAGCCGGATGCCGGCATCGTCCGGTTCAAGCACTACGGCGTGAACCAGGACGACAAGCATGTCTTCGAGGGCGAGCGCACCGTCCTGATCAAGCGGCGCAGCCACTGGGGGGACAGGTGATCCACCGGACCGCGGGCTTCCAGCCTGCCCGCAGGCGCGCAGGACACGCGCGGTCCCGATGAGCACTCCGCCTCTCGGTGCCCTCGACGGCCTGCGCATCGTCGATCTCACGCAGATGCTCGCGGGCCCCTACTGCACGATGCTCCTGGCCGACCAGGGGGCCGAGGTGGTCAAGGTCGAGCCGCTGGACGGCGACCATACCCGCATCGTCGGCCCGTACCACCCGGAGGACCGGCTGAAGGCCTTCGGTGGCTACTTCGCCTCGGTCAACCGCAACAAGAAGTCGATCGCCATCGACCTCAAGCGTCCCGAAGGCCGCGATCTCGTGAAGCGTCTGTGCAAGGACGCCGATGCCGTTGTCGAGAACTACCGCGGCGGCGTCATGGAACGGTTGGGCCTGAGCTACGAGATGCTGCGTCAGGAGAATCCCCGCCTGGTCTACGCCACCATCCGCGGCTTCGGCGACAAGCGGACTGGCGCCAGCCCCTACGCCGACTGGCCGGCCTACGATGTGGTGGCCCAGGCCTTCGGCGGCGTGATGGCGATCACGGGGCCCGACAAGGATACGCCGATGAAGGTTGGCCCGGGCATCGGCGACCTGATGCCCGCGACCATGTGCGCCGTCGGAATCCTGAGTGCCATCTTCCGCGCTCACAAGACCGGCAGGGGCCAGTTCGTCGATGTCAGCATGGTCGACGCCATCCTCTCGATGTGCGAGCGCATCGTGCACCAGCACGCCTATACGGGCGGCGTGCCGGTACCAGAGGGCAATCATCACCCCCTGCTTTGCCCGTTCGGTATGTTTCCGGCCAAGGACGGCTTCATCACCATTGCTGCCCATGCCGACGCCCATTGGCCGATCCTCTGCCGCCTCATCGGGCGGCCGGAGATGGGCACGGACCCCCGCCTCGCCACCGTCCAGGACCGGCGTGCCAACCAGGATGAGATCATCGACGCGGTATCCGATTTCACCCGCCGCCACACCAAGCAGGAGCTGTTGAAGCACTTCGGCGGCCAGGTCCCGTTCGGCCCGGTGAATGACGTGCGCGACGTCTTCGCCGACCCCCATTTCGCAGTGCGTGATATGGTCATCCGAGTGCCCCATCCCGGGCTCGAGGAAGAAACGGCCGTTGCCGGCGTGGCGATCAAGATGACCGAAACGCCAGGCCGCGTGCGCCACCGAGCCCCCTTGCTCGGGGAGCACACGGACGAGTATCTGCAATCCATTGGCTGCGGCGCGGAGCAGATTGCCCGCCTGCGTGCCGAGAAAATAGTCGCTTGAGGAGACCAGAATGACCGACCGCCCGCCCCGCCGCGCCCGCCGAGTCCAGCTTTCGACGCCGGGTTCCAGCGAGAAGATGATCCAGAAGGCGGCCACGTCCAAGGCCGACCACGTCTTTCTCGACCTGGAGGACGCCGTCGCCCCCAGCCAGAAGCGCGAGGCCCGCAAGAAGATCATCGAGGGGCTGAAGAGCCTCGATTGGACGGGCAAGACCCGCTGCGTGCGCATCAACGATCTCACGACCGAGTACGCCTTCGAGGATATCATCGAGGTGGTCGAGGGGGCCGGTGAGCATCTCGACACCATCATGATGACCAAGGTGCTCACGCCGGCCGATGTGCTGTTCGCGGACAAGCTGCTGCACCAGCTCGAGAAGAAGCTGAAGCTGAAGCGCCGGATCGGCCTCGAGGCCCTGATCGAGGAGGTCGAGGGCCTTCAGAACGTCGATGCGATCGCCAAGTGCACGCCGCGCCTGGAATGCCTGGTGTTCGGCATGGGCGATTTCTCGGCCTCCATGGGCGTCACCAACAAGAATGTCGGCGAGACCGACGGCTATCCGGGCGATATCTGGCACTATGCCCGCTTCCGCCTGGTGATGGCCTGCCGCGCCGCCGGCATCGATCCGGTCGACGGTCCGTTCGCGGACTTCCGCAATCCCGATGCCTATCGCGAGGAGTGCCGCCGCTCGATGATCCTGGGTTGCGTCGGCAAGTGGGCGATCCATCCCTCCCAGATCGACATCGCGCTCGACGTCTACTCGCCCAAGCCTGAAGACGTGGCCCGCGCCCGCAAGCTCGAGAAGGCCTATGCCGAGGCAGAGGCGCAGGGCCTGGGTGCCATCAACATCGATGGCGTCATGGTCGACGTCGCCTCGATCCGCATCCTGCGCAACACGATCCTGAACAAGGCCGACCTCTACAAGATGTAAGGGGCTGGAGGCGCCCGGCATGAAACGCGCGTTCATTCCGGTCGCCTCCATGCTGGCGATCCAGGTGATGATTTCGCTGAGCGTCCTGTCGCTCAGCGTGATGATGCCGGCGGTCGCTCAGGATCTGTCGATCGATCCCAAACTGGTCGGCATCTTCACGGCCATCATCTATGCGGTCGCGGCGGTCATGGCGCTGGCAGCCGCGGGGCCCATTCTGCAGCTCGGCGCCGTCCGGGTCTGTCAGGCCGCCCTCCTCATGGCCGCGATCGGCCTCGCCCTGAATTCGATGGCCCTGGTTGTTGCCACAGTCCTGGCTGTCGCCTGTATCGGTGCGGCGCAGGGCCCCATCAATCCCGCCTCGGCTCACATCCTCGCGCAGCGCGTGCCGCGAGAATATTTCGGCATGGTGTTCTCCCTGAAGCAGACCGGCGTGCCGATCGGCTTCGCGCTCGCGGGCCTCGTTTTTCCCTGGCTGCTGTCGTTCATGGGCTGGCGCGGCGCGAGCCTTACTGCCGCTGGTGCGGCCGTCCTGGCCGCGATCCTGGTCGAGCCGTTGCGCCCCCGCCTCGACGTCGTCAGCCGCAGCGGCCACACCTCGTCCGGCATCTGGCGCTCGATCCGATTCGTCATGGCGCACGAGCAACTGCGGGTTCTGGGGTGCTCGGCCTTCATCTATGTGATCGCCCAGCACACCTTCACCTTCTATCTGGTCACCTATCTCTACGAACATTGCGGCCTGTCCATTGCCCGCGCAGGCGCGCTGCTTTCCGCTTCACAGCTCGTCGGGACCGGCGTCCGGTTGGTGAGCGGCGGCATGGGCGATCGGTTTCCGCGCATCCTGCTGCTCGGCTGGACTGGCATCGGCATGGCCATCGGCAGCATTGCGGTCGGCCTGCTCGACGAAACGACGCCCTTCTGGCTGATCGCCCTCGCGGTGCTTTGCTACGGCTCCGTCGTCATCAGCTGGAACGGAACCTCGCAGGCCGAATTCGCTCACCTGTCGCCGCCGGGAGAGGCTGCGGCCATTGCCGCGGTACAGACCGCCCTCGCCTTCTCTGGCGCCGTGTTCGGCCCGCCGCTCTTCGCCCTGATCGCTTCCCAAGTCAGTTACCGCGCCGCTTTCCTTGCCGTCGCTGCCTGCGTTCTCGGAGCGGCCTTCTGGCAGATTCTGGTCGGCAGACGACGCCCGAGCCCGGCTTAGCGCGGCTCCTTCTCGCCGAGCGCCACATACTGCCGTTCGCCCGTTGCGGGATTGTAGAAGACGTCGACGATCTTGCCTGTCTCCGGGTCGACGAACCGTTCCGACGTCTTCACCCAGTTTCCGCCGGGACTGCGGGACTCGAGCCGCTTGTACAGCACGCGCTCTCCCAGCGTGCCGACCAGAAGCAGGCCGCCTGAAACCAGCAGCCACCAGGCCAGGTCCGACCCGTAGCCGGTAGCGGCAATTCCTCCGAACAGCATCGCCATGCCGGCCGCGACGACCGCGATGCGGAGCATGCTCAGGGACTGACGGGCTCGAGGATCACGGCCGTGCCATAGGCCACGATCTCGCTCATCGTCTGTCCGATCTCGGACGAATCGAAGCGCATCATGATGACGGCATTGGCACCCATCGCCGTGGCGTTGCCGACGAGGCGATCGACGGCGTGGCGTCGTGCCTCCTCCAGAAGCTGCGTGTATTCGTGGATCTCGCCACCGACGATTGAACGCAGGCCGGCCATCAGGTTTCCACCGATCCCACGGCTGCGCACGACAACCCCGAACACCTGTCCCAGAGTCCTGGCAACGCGGTACCCGGCAACCCCCTCGGTGGTGGCGATGATCATCGCGATCCCCCTCGTCATCAATTTCGCTGCAAAGAAGGGCGACCTACGCCGCCATATGCATGAATGCTAGCATCGGCCGGATTTTGGAGGAAACGTATGAAGCGTAGTTTTGCGTTAGCATTGTTATCGATTTTGCTGTTCGCGCCGCTTGTCGATGCCTCGGCGCAGAAGGCCGGCGGTATCCTGCGGGTCTCACATCGCGACAATCCGCCGAGCGCCTCGATCCACGAAGAGGCCACCATTTCCACCGACATGCCCTTCATGGCGGTCTACAACAATCTCGTCGTCTTCGACCCGGCCACCAAGCAGAACGATCCGGACCATATCGTTCCCGATCTTGCGACGTCGTGGAAATGGAGCGAGGACGGCACCAAGCTCACCTTCCAGCTGCGCGACGGCGTCAAGTGGCACGACGGCAAGCCCTTCACGAGCGCCGACGTGAAGTGCACCTGGGACATGCTGATCTCGCCGGAGCCGAAACTGCGCAAGAATCCGCGCAAGCCCTGGTACTTCAATCTCAAGGAGATCACGACCAATGGCGATCATGAGGTCACCTTCCATCTCGGCCGGCCTCAGCCGTCACTCCTCACCATGCTCGCCGGCGGCTTTTCGCCGGTCTACCCCTGTCACGTGACGCCGGCGCAGATGCGTACGCATCCGATCGGCACCGGTCCGTTCAAGTTCGCCGAGTTCAAGCGGAACCAGTCGATCAAGCTCGTGAAGAACCCGGACTACTGGAAGAAGGGCCGCCCCTATCTGGACGGCATCGAATACACGATCATCCCAAGCCGGGCGACGTCGACCCTCGCTTTCATCGCCGGAAAGATCGATCTCACTTTTACCGGCGAGATCACGGCGCCGGTATTGGCCGACATCAAGAAGCAGGCGCCGTGGGCGCAATGCGAGATGCTGCCCACCAACACCCAGGCCAACTTGCTGGTGAATCGAGACAAGCCGCCTTTTGACAATCCCGATATCCGCAAGGCCATGGTGTTGTCGATCGATCGTTCGGCTTTCAATACCATCATCGGCCAGGGCGGAAACCGGCTGGGCGGCGCGATGTTGCCGCCGCCGGAGGGCTTGTGGGGTATGCCGCCTGAATTCTTGGCAACTGTCGCTGGATACGGTGCCGATCACGAGAAGAGCCGCGCGGAGGGCCGCAAGCTTATGAGTGCGCTCGGCTACAGCGCCGAGAAGCCGCTCAAGATCAAGGTCTCAACTCGCGATATCGCGCTCTATCGCGATCAGGCGGTGTTGCTCATCGACCAGCTCAAGCACGTTTATATCGATGGCGAATTGGATCCGATCGAAACAGCGGTTTGGTACAACCGCCTGGCACGCAAGGACTACACCGTTGCGCTCAACGTCCAGGGTGTCGGCATCGACGATCCGGATGTCGTCTTCTACGAGACCTTCGCCTGCAAGTCGGATCGCAACTACACGAATTACTGTAATCCCGAGGTCGAGAAGCTGTTCGACAAGCAGTCGCAGATGACCGACCGCGAGGCACGCAAGAAGCTCGTCTGGGAGATCGACAAAAAACTGCAGGAAGACGGCGCCCGCCCCGTCATCGAACACGACTGGGGCGCGACCTGCTGGCGGCCCGAGGTGAAAGGCCTCAACCTGGCGGTCAATACGATCTACAATCACTGGCGCTTCGAGGACGTCTGGATCGATCGCTGACCAGGGAACCACGCATGATCAAGGGGTTGCACCACAACGCCTATCGCTGCCGTGACTCGGAGGAGACGAGGAAGTTCTACGAGGACTTCCTCGGTCTTCCCCTCGTGCACACGCTGCATATCCGGGAGACGAAGACTGGGCGCCAGACCTCGGTGCTGCACACCTTCTTCCAGCTTGATGACGGCTCCTGCCTCGCCTTCTTCGAAGTGCCGGACCGGCCCTTCGACTTCAAGGAGCAGCACGATTTCGACCTGCATATCGCGCTGGAGGTCGAACCGGACGCGCTAAAGGCGATGTTGACCAAGGCCAGGGCGGAAGGCCGTGAAGTGCGCGGCATTTCCGACCACCATTTCATCCGGTCGATCTACTTTCGTGACCCCAATGGCTACGTCATCGAGCTTGCCGCGAAGGTGTCCGGCCAGGAAAGCGCAATGGACCCGAAGCAGAACCGCGCCCGCGAGATCCTGAACGAATGGCAGGTTCAAAAGCCCAGGCCAACGCCGGCTGCCTGACCGCCCCGCTCACCCCAGCCGCCGCCGATAGAGGGCGATCAGCCGCTCCCAGTGGCGTTCGGCGGCCGGCTTGTCGTAGCACCAGCGCTGCGGGAAGGCGAAGCCATGGTGCACGCCGGGCTGGATTTCCAGTTCGCCCGGATTCCCGGACTTGTCGAACAGCGTCTTGAGTTCCTTGACCATCTCCGGCGGCGCCAGATCGTCGTGCTCGGCGCAGGAGATGTACAGCTCCGCCTTCGCCTTGCCCAAGGTGAGATGCGGGCTCTCGACCGCATCGCTCACGATCCAGGTGCCATAGAAGGATGCAGCCGCCGCGATACGTTCGGGATAGCGGGCCGCGGCAGCAAGCGCATAGGGGCCGCTCATGCAATAGCCATGGACGCCAACCGGACCGCCCTTCGCCGCCGCCTGCTTGTCGGCGAAGGCGATCAGGGCGGCGATGTCCGCCATTACAGGCGGGATCGTCATCCTGGTCCGCACCGCGCGCATGCGCTGATGCTCGGCGCTGCCGTGCTGCAGGACGTCCGGACCGTACTTCGTGTCCCGACCCGCGCGGTAGTAAAGATTGGGCAGCAACACGAAATAGCCGATCGTCGCCAGGCGACGGGCCATGTCGTAGAGCTCCTCCCGGATACCGGGCGCATCCATGAGAAACAGCACCGGCGGATACGGGCCGCCGCGTTCGGGGCGGCAGATGAAGGTTTCCATCGCCCCATCTGGCGTGACGATATCCGTAACGGTTTCGATCATCTTCTTTCCCCCGCGGCGTGACTATGGCAGCATTCCTTCAGGCTTCACACAACAAGAAAGCCTAAAGGGAGCGAAACGATGAGACGTGCTGTGCTTTTATCGGCGGCGTGTGTGCTCGCCGCATGGTCGATTCCTGCGATGGCGCAGGTCAGTGACAATGTCGTCAAGATCGGCGTGGCTACCGACATGGCCAGCCTTTACTCCGACATCAATGGACAAGGCGCCGTCGTCGCCACGCAAATGGCGATCGACGATTTCGGCGGCACCGTGCTCGGCAAGAAGATCGAGCTTCTTACCGGCGATATCCAGAACAAGCCCGACGTCGCGGCCACCCTGGCCGGCCGCTGGTATGACGACGAGAAGGTCGATGTCATCCTGGGAGCCGGCGGCTCCTCGTCGTCGATCGCGACCGAGAACATCGCCGGCGAAAAGAAGAGAGTGTACCTGGCCACCGATCCGGCATCGTCGGACATCACCGGCAAGCTCTGCAATCCCTATACCGTGCACTGGACCTACGATACGGCAGCGCTCGCCAACGGCACCGGTTCGGCAATCGTCAAGGCCGGCGGCAAGACCTGGTTCTTCCTGACCGCCGACTACGCTTTCGGCTACGCCCTCGAACGCGACGTCAGCGACGTCGTCAAGAAATCCGGCGGCACGGTGCTCGGCAGTGTCCGGGCGCCGCTCAACACCAGCGATTTCTCCTCCTATCTCCTGCAGGCGCAGGGTTCGAAGGCGCAGATCATCGGACTTGCCAATGCCGGCGGCGATACCATCAACTCCATCAAGCAGGCGGCGGAATTCGGCATCGTCAAGGGCGGCCAGAAGCTCGCCGGCCTGCTCGTCTTCATCTCCGACATACACTCGCTGGGCCTGGAGCGCGCCCACGGCCTGAGACTGACCTCCGCCTACTACTGGGACCTCAACGACAAGACCCGCACCTTCGCCAAGCGCTTCGCCCAGAAATTCAAGGGCAAGATGCCGACGATGGTGCAGGCCGGATTCTATTCCGCCGCGTTGCGCTACCTGCAGGTCGTCAAGGAGGCCGGCACCGACAAGGCCGAAGCCGTGATGGCGAAGTTCAAGTCCGAGAAGTGGGACGACCCGGTCTTCGGCCCGAGCTACATCCGGGTGGATGGCCGCAACGTCCATACGATGTACCTGTTCGAGGTCAAGGCGCCCTCGGAGTCCAAGGGACCGTGGGACTACTACAAGCTGCTCGCCACGATTCCCGGCGAGGAGGCCTTCCGTCCTCTGGACAAGGGCGGCTGTCCGCTGGTTGCCAAGAAATAGCGCGAACTGCTCAGGGAGGATTTGTCATGGCCGAGGCATCGAACATCTATGTCGGCGTCGCCGGCTATTTCGGCAAACCCGACCAGACCGGCAAGGTCGGCATCTTCCGGCGAGCAGCCAAGGGCGGCGACTGGAAGCATGTGCTCGGCGACGTCCAGGCGTTCACGGTCTTCGTTCATCCGGGCGATCCGGAGATCGTGTTCGCCGGCACCAATGACGGCGTGTGGCGCAGCACCGACCGCGGCGCCACCTTCACCCGCACCTCCTTCCCGGATGCCCGGAAGGAGGTCTGGAGCTTCCTCGTCGATTGCCGCGATCCGAAGAAGATGCTGGCCGGCGCCTCGCCGATCGACCTGTACCGAAGCGAGGACGGCGGCGCGAGCTGGCGCAAGCTGCAGACGCCGGCGCTCGCCACCCACTGCACCGGGCCGTTCGCCTCCCGCGTGATGCGGCTCGCCCAGAATCCTAAGAACCCCGACGAGATCTACGCCGCCCTCGAGATCAACGGCGTCATGCGCAGCGCCGACGGCGGCGAAACCTGGAGCGATTGCAGCGAAGGCCTGATCAGGCTCGCCGAGCAGCCGCATCTCAAGAGCAAGATCGTGAGCGACACGACGGCGGAAGGCATGCTCGACGGCCATGCCGTGACCATCAGTCCGGCGGCGCCCGAGACGCCCATCGTTGCGTTGCGCATGGGCCTGTTCCGCACCAGCGATCATGGCAAGACCTGGCAGGACATGGAGATGCGCCGCTTCTCGCCCATCACCTACGGCCGCGACGTGAAGGTCGCGCCGACTGATCCCAGGACTCTCTATGCCGCGCTGTCCGTGGCGGCCGCCAGCCATGACGGAGCCCTGTATCGAAGCCAGGACGGCGGAGAGACCTGGCGCCGTTTCGACAAGGTCCAGGTGCACGGCACGATCATGTCCATCGGCCTGCATCAGCACGACCCCGATCAGGTCTATATCGGCGCCCGCTACGACGGCGAAGTGTTCGGAACCCAGGACGGTGGCAAGACCTGGCAGGCGATGCCCCTGCCGGGACCGGTGCAGCACATCTATTCGATCGCCTGCGGCTAGGGCCGCGCGGGCGAGCGCCACCTAGGCGGAGATCAATCCTCCGCCGTGTCGCCCTGGCCCCGATAGATCACGACCAGGGCCTGCGACTCCCCACGCAGGCTGCGGCCGCGGTGGGGAATTTCCGCGTCGAAATAGGCACTGTCGCCGGCGGAGAGCACCCACGTCTTCATCCGGCCGCCGATCTCGGCCTCGAACTCCACCTTGCCGGAGAGGATGAACATGAACTCCTCCCCCTCGTGCTCGAACCGGATGTCCTTGTCGACCTCCGACGGGAACACCATGATGAACGGCTCCATCCGCTTTCGGTGCCGCTTGTGGGCCAGCGCCACGTAGTCGTAGCCGAAGGAACTGCCGCCGCGGATCGCCGTCTCCCGCTCCCAGGAACGGACCACGCATATGGCCTCGTCGTTGGCGACGTCCGGCATGTCGGTGCCGAACAGATCGGCCAGATCGGTATTGAGGACCTGCGCAAGCTTCACAAGCGTTCCGATTGGCGGAATCACTTTCGAGTTTTCGATCTTGGACAGGTAGCCCTTGGTGAAGCCGGCCTCGGCGGCCAGCCGGTCGAGTGTGAAGCCCACCGCGGCGCGCAGGGCGGCGATCCGCGTTCCCAGTTGGAGCTCGACATCGGTCGCCTTCCCGGCCGTCTTGCGGGGAGCCTTCAGCCTGGACGGCGAACGAGGGGCGGGAACTGCTCGAGATTTGCGGACCATGCCCGTTGATATTCCATGATGCGCGCCGTTTCAGCAGCCACATTGCCGCCGAACAGACGATTGAGCAGGTGCAGCATGGCGTCGATACAGAGCGTCACGCCGCCGGAGGTAACCACCGTCCCCTCGTCCACCAGGCTCGCCTCCCGGACGTCGATACCCGGATAGCGCTCCGCAAGCTGCCGGATCGGCGGGATCTCCGGCGGCACCACTTCCCGTTTGGTCGTGGCCGCCCGGCCGTCCAGAACACCGCTGGCGCCGAGGATCATGCCGCCGGTGCAGACGGACACGAGCAGGGTGGTCCCTGCCCGCTCCCGCAGCGCCGCCAGGGTTTCCGGGCGGCGGCACTCCTCGACCCAGCCCGGCCCGCCCGTGACCACGAGCACGTCGACGGCTGGCGCCGAACGCAGTGCATGGTCGGCCACAACGGTCAGTCCGTTCGACAGCTTCACCGGGCCGGACTCCGGCGCCAGCGTATGGATCTCGATTTCGGGGCGGATGCGGCGGGCCATCGACAGGACGCCGAAGGTCGCGAGGTCGATCGGCTCGACGCCGTCGTAGATGAAGATTCCAAATTTCATGGAGGACATCAGGCAACTTTTGGGCCACAATGTTGACTGGCATGAAACATGCAGGACGCCAGTGTATACTGCCGGGCAACGCCACCAGGTGGCGCGAATCCGGGCAGGTCACCGTTTTGTCGGCTCCGACTGCTGCAAAAGGAACACTGGGATGACCTCGACAGCCGCCTTGGGCTCTTCGGCCCCCGCCACCAAGAACATGGGCATCATCGCCTTCGCCGGAACGTTCGGCACCATCATCGAGTGGTACGACTTCCTGATCTACGGCACGGCCGCAGCGCTCGTGTTCAACAAGCTCTTCTTCCCCACCGTCGATCCGCTGACCGGCACGCTCGCCTCGCTCGCGACCTATGCCGTGGGCTTCGTGGCCCGACCCGTCGGCGGCGCCCTGTTCGGCCATTTCGGCGACCGCATCGGGCGCAAGTCGATGCTCATGCTCACCATGGCGGTGATGGGAGCCGGCACTTTCCTGGTCGGCCTGCTGCCGACCTACAGCCAGATCGGGATCCTGGCGCCCGTTCTGCTCGTGCTGTTGCGCTTCGTCCAAGGCCTGGCCATGGGCGGTGAATGGGGCGGCGCCTCCCTGATGGTGCTGGAGCACGCGCCTCCTGGAAGGCGCGGCTTCTACGGCAGCCTCGTGCAGGTCGGCTTCTCGCTGGGCCTCGTCACCTCCTCCGGCGTCTTCGCCCTCTCGACCTCAATGCCCGAGGCATCCTTCCTCGCCTGGGGCTGGCGTCTGCCGTTCCTGGTCAGCATTGTTCTCGTCCTACTCGGTGCTTTCATCCGCGCCCGCGTGCCGGAGACGCCGGTCTTCGAGGACATGAAGGCGCGCAACGACATCTCCGCCAATCCCTTCGTCGAGGCCGTGTTCAAGAACCCGCGCGCGTTCCTGATTGCCCTGGGCCTGAAGCTTTCCGAGGTGTCCTGGGTCTACATGCTGACTGTATTCGTGGTCGGCTACGCGACCAGCAAGCTGTCCCTGCCGCGCAAGCTGCTGCTCGACGCGATCTTCTGGGCCGCCCTGGTCGAGGTCGTGACGATCCCGCTGTTCGGCTGGCTGTCCGACAAGATCGGCCGGCGGCCCTTCTACTTCCTCGGCGTCCTGTTCACGATCCTGTTCGCCTTCCCGCTGTTCTGGATGCTCGACACCAGGGATCCGACGACGGTCGTGCTTGCCATCATCATCGGCCTCAATCTCGGACACGGCCTCATGTTCGCGCCCGAGTCCGCCTACTTCCCCGAACTGTTTGGCGCGCGTGTGCGCTTCACCGGCGCGTCCTTCGGCTTCCAGGCCTCGGCGGCGATCGGCGGCGGCTTCGCCCCGATCATCGCGACCTGGCTTGCCGCCTACATGGGCGGCACGGTTGGCGTCTCCGCCATGTTGATATTGTTGGCGGGCATCACCCTGGTCGCCACCTTCTTCGCCCACGAAACCAAAGACGTCTCACTCCTGAAATGACAAACATGACAACCAAGATTCGCTATTTCGGCTGGTCCTCCCTCTCGCTGGAAACGGCCGACGGCACGCTGTTCTTCGATCCCTTCTTTCGCCCTTATTGCGGCGCGGAATGGTTCCATCTCGAGGATTTCAGGCACGCCACCTACATCTGCGTCACCCACGGGCATGAGGAGCACTTCCTCGATGTGCCGGTGATCGCCAAGGCGACGGGGGCGACCGTGATCGGCGCTCCCTCGGTCTGCTCCTTCCTGAGAAACCGCCGCGGCATTCCCGAGGGCCAGCTCAAGGTGATCGACCCGAGACAGTTCGGCACCGTATCGGTGCCGGGCTTCAAGCTTTCGGCCTTCCTGTGGAAGCACCGCGACATCAACCTGCCGAAGGCGCTGACGCGCGCCCTCTTCCAGGGCAACACCACGCAGCTCTCCTGGGCCTGGAGCAGCGCCACCAACGCTCCCTTCTACTCGCCCTATACCGGCTTCCATGTCGAGTTGCGCGACGGCCTCACGGTGCTGAACTACAACGAAGGCTTCAACTCCAAGATGACCGATGCCGAGATCGCGGATCTCGGTCGTCGCCATCGCACCGACGTCCTGCTGGCCGGCATGCAGCTCAACTTCATTGCCGATGTCGTGCGGGGCGTGGCGGCGTTGAAGCCCAGGATCGTGATCCTCTATCCGCCGCACGAGAAGTTCCATGCCATGATGGGAGCGGCTTCCGAGCCTTGGAGCGCCTTTGCGGATGCCGTCCGCGCCCGCTTCCCCGAGATCGAGGTCCATGTCGCCGAGCCCGGCTTCGAGCTCTCCGTGGCAGCCCCCGGACCGTCGCTCACAGGCCGCAAGGCGGCATAGCGGTCATTTTTGCGCGAAGTGCCAGACGCCATCCCAGCCGGCCGGCACGCCGGACTCGCCAAAGGTCTGGCAGCGCTCGATGAAGGTGCGGCAGGGGCCGTCTTCTCCCCGGATCGCCCGGGCTGCCTCGAACCCCTGCCGCGCCGCCTCGAACCGGCCTTCCACATAGGCGTCGCGGGCGGCCTGCCAGGCCGCAAGGAATGAGGCCAACTCGTCGGTCTCGCCGACATCGGCGGCGAGTTCGTAGATGTCCAGAATCTCCGTGGTCCCGGCGGGCACGATCCGGTCAATATGGCGCCACACGAAGCGACCGGCCGTGACGGTCGCCACGTCGCCGCTTGCCAGGATCCACGTCCCGTAGGCCTTGTTGAGTGCTTCCAGTCGGGAAGCCTGGTTCGCGACTGCTCCCACCAGGGTGTAGTTGATGCGTTGTCGCGCGCCGACATTGCCGACCACGGCTTCGCCCGTGTGCAGGCCGATGCGGGTATGGAAAACCGGTCGGTCGAGCCGACGCCATTTCTCGGCCAGGTTCCGGCTTGCGCGCGACACCTCGAGAGCTGCCCTGCAGGCGTGATAGATATGGTCCGGGTCGGGCTGCGGCGCGTTCCAGAACGCCATCACGCTGTCGCCGATATACTTGTCGATCATGCCGCGATTGGCCGAGATTGCCGCCCCCAGCGCATCGAAGTAGCGCGAGAGCCGGCTGGTGAGCAGCTCCGGCTCGATGGCCTCGCTGATGCGGGAGAAACCCTCGATGTCGGTGAACATGACCGTAAGCTGCCGGCGGGTGCCACCAAGGCCGGTGCTCGTGGGCGACCGCATGATCTCGCCTACGAGTTCCTTCGAGACGTAGAGACCGAAGACTTCGAGGCCGGCCCGCATGCGTTCGACGGCCATGGACAGCCTCAGGATCTCCGTGATGCGGCTGCGCACGAGGATCCGGTCGGAAAAGTCGAGCCTGCGGATACGCTCGGTCTTCGCCGCCAGCCTCTCCATCGAACGCGCCAGAAGCAGGGAAATGCCCAGGACGCCGATGATCGCCACGACGATGCTGACTGCACCTGCGAGCGCCGCCCGCTCCAGCAGGACGATCGAGGCCGCCGACAACTCGGCCATCGGTACCGCCGCTGCGATCATCATGGACTTGCCGTACACGGGTGGCGCCGCCTGGACGAAGAACCTGTAGTCGTGGCCGTTCACATCGACAGTGCGCTCAATTCGGTAATCGCTGCCGGTCGCGCGCTGCGCCATCGTTTGCAGGATGTCACGCGCTTTGGCGTCATCGGGCAGACAGTCGGGCGCGGATGCCGAACAGGGTTCCGATTCGACCACCACATCGGCCACATCCGTCGCCACGCCGATGATCGAGTTGGGCGTGATCTTGTACTCGTTCAGCAGTTGGGCGAGCGCGTCGAGATTGAAATCGAAGCCGATGACCCCGCCGCCATCGATCGGAACGCCTGCCGACACACCAGCCTCCGTATGCCAGGCGAAGCGGTACGGATCGGTCAGTGCCGGCCCTTGCCTCTGCATGGCCTCGAGGTACCAGGGCCGCGTCCGCGGATCAAAATCGCTGCGGCGGCTCTCCACGCCGGCGCCTGGCATCCGGATCGTGTCGAACCACCAACTCTCCCGACGCGCCTCACCCTGCCCGTCGATCAGGCGAAACAGGAAAGTGGCATTGGCCGGCACCTTCAGTTCCGCCCTTTCCTCGGCGGTGAAGTTGGCCGTGCGGCTGACATAGATGAAGCGTCCATCGGCATACCCGACGAAGGCTGCCGCCAGATTGCTGTGGCGGACCAGCAGTTCCATGAGCGACTTCCGACGCTCCTGGTCGCGCGCGGGTCCTGTGGCCGGATCGAAATCGGAAGTGTCCGCGAGAGCCTCGGCCGCCGAAATGACGACCCGCACGCCGACGGCGATGAAACCCGCGACCGCGTTGTGCAGCGCCGTCATGCGATGCTCGACGCTGCGCCGCTCCTGGAAGTCGACCGCCCGCCAGCCGAGCCAGAGCAGCGTCGACGACAGCGGCAGCAAGATCGCTGCCATGAGGATCAGGATGCTGACGCTGAAGCGTATGGTGAAAGGTCGTCGGCCCGCAGGCTCCAGGCCTGCGTCCGAACCACCAGCCGAACGCTCTCCCTCCTCCGCAGCGGCGACTTCCAGCCGCACGTCGGCAGCCGGTTGCGCTCCGTCGGACATACCGGTGCCGGGGTTCGACTGCCCCGGCAAAGCTCGTTCACCTGTCGCTGTCACTCCAGAACATCTTAGCGCGCCGGAGCAAGCGGGCGACAGGTGCGTTTGAGGTCCGCGACGACTGGTCTAGTCAGGTGGCCTCGGCTTCGAGGATGTTGCCGAAGAGCTCCCAGCTCTTTCCCTTGAAGCGCTGCAACTGCACCGCCTGAATGGGGAAATAGTCTGTGGGGCTGGTCGAGACCGTGATGCCGGGCAGCAGCATCGGGACACGGAACTTCTTGAAGCTCGTGGCCTGCTTCATCACGTTGGCCCTGGTCAGGTCGTCGCCGCAGCGGCGGAGCGTCTCGGCCATCAGATAGGTCACCGTGTAGCCGTTCACGTTGCCGAGATCGGCAAGATGGGCCGTGGGGTGATACTTCGCCATCCAGACCTTGAATGCCTTCATGTCCGGATGGTCGGTCCAATTGGGATCCGTGGGATCCATCAGATAGGCCGCCGTGATCACCCCTTGAACATTCTCGAAGCCGGCGGGCTTCATGACGGTCCCGACACTCGCCGCCACGTTGTTGACGTACTGGACAGGCTTCCAGTTGAGGTCGGCGATCTTGCGCATCGCCTGGGCAGCGAACTTGGGCGTGGCGATATTGAAGAACACGTTGGCATCCGCGGCCTTGATCTGGATGATCTGCGAATCGACCGTGGGCTCGTTGATCTCGTAGGTCACATGCTTGACCACCCTGTTCGCTTCCTTGCCCAGCCCTTCCTTGAAGCCCTCCCAGTAGTCCTTGCCGTAATCGTCGTTCTGCATCAGCACGCCAATACGGGCGTCCTTCACTGTCGCCAGGATGTGCTTGGCATAGATCGACCCTTCGGTGTGGTAGTCAGGCTGGAAACCCATGGTCCACGGGAAGTGCTTGGGATCACCCCACTTCGAAGCACCGGTGGCGACATAGAGCTGCGGCACCTTCTTCTGGTTCATGTATTTGTGGATGGCGGTGTTGGTCGCCGTGCCGAGCGTGTTGTGCGTGCACAGCACCTTCTCCTGCTCCACCAGTTGGCGGATGCATTCGACCGTCTTGGGCGGCGAGTAGCCATCGTCCAGCGTGATGAACTTGATCTTGCGCCCGTTGATGCCGCCGGTGTCGTTGATCATGTCCCAATAGGCGCCGACCGCCTTGCCGTTGACGCCGTAGGCGGATGCAGGCCCGCTATAGGGACAGGTATGACCGATCTTGATCTCGGTGTCGGATGCGCCGTCGTCGTACTTCTTTCCGGCGCGCGCGGCGCTGGAAGCCGACATGATGGCGGCCGCCGAGACTCCGCCCACGAATGTGCGTCGATTGATGCCCATGCTCTTTCCTTCCTCCCAACAGGAACTCTGTCGGTTCCTATGGGCGAAGCCTACACCGCCCTCTGCGGCAGGAACAAGAAAATGACACAGGCTATGCAGCCAAGGATCTTTGCCCTTTCGAAGCCGTAATCAGCACTTATTCCGCACAAATTATAAGGATTTGATCCAGATCAAATCCTTCGCAGCCCCGAACAGTCTAGTTCAGCATACCTATGCGGAATTTTCTCTATCGCTGCCCCATCGTCGGGCTCAACGTTCAAGGCTCCATCAAGCGCGACAAGCCCTCCGATGTCGGCAAAGACCATCACATCGTGACATGCCTCGCCTGTGGTGGAATCCACATCGTGAATCCGACGACCGGCAAGCTTCTGCGCGACGAGACGGAAACGAAGAACTGATCGCCTCCCTTATCGCATCGTCGAAGCGCTTGCGGTCAACCAGCCGGTGACCTGAAGCGTCGCCCCTCTCGACCGATGTTGTGCCGTGACATCACAAGCTGTCGCGGGAGCGCGCGATGGCCTCCATCTGGCGCTCCGGATCACCGGCAAAACGCAGCACGATGTGAGTGGCTCCCGCCTCGACATACTCGTGGAGCCAGCCGATCGCACCCTCGGCCGACCCGGCAAAGCATCTTTGCCGCTTGCGCGTCAGATCGGGGCGCACGCCATAGTATCGCTCGAGATAACGGTCGATGCGCGCCTCGGCCCGCGATGCATCGTCGTCGATCGCGAGGGTGAGATACATTGCAGCGGTGAGCGCCGCCGGTTCGCGGCCTGCGTGACGTGCGGCCTGCTTCACCTCTTCCCATTGCGGACTGTATTCGGCGGCAGTGGGCGCATTGGGAAACCATCCATCGAACAAGCGCCCCGCGCGCTGCCGCGCCGGCGCCACCGAGCCGCCGATCCAGATCGGCGGTCCGCCGGGCCGATGCGGTGTCGGCGCCATCGTGGCCTGGGCAAGATGCCAGCGGCCCTGCCAATCCACCGGACCGCCCGTCCATAAGGCTCGGCACAGCATCAAGCCTTCGACGAGGCGCCCGACGCGTTTGTCGAACGGCACGCCCGCGGCCTCGAACTCGGAGCGGATATTGGGGACATCCGTGGCGATACCGACGCCGAGGATCAGGCGACCTTCCGCTATCCTGTCGAGAGTCGCGACCTGCTGCGCCAGGATCACCGGGTTGCGCAACGCAGGAAGCAGGACTGCCGTACCGAGTTCGACGCGCCGGGTGCAGGCCGCGACAGCCGCCAGGAGCGTGAGCGGATCGTGTCGGGGACGCGCCAGCAGCGAATCGCCCACCCACACCGAATCGAAGCCGAGTTCCTCGGCGTGCCGCGCGAGCGACAGCAGGGTTCCCGTCTCGTGATGCCCTTCCATGACCCCTTCACGGGTGGGCAGAAGATATCCCAGGCGCAGCATCGACACTCCTTCCTGGTCCGCCGATTGCCGCCGGCGGGCTCCCGTCTAGGCCCCGCAGCGGAAGCGCGTGTAGAGGTTCACTTTATCTGCGAGCTCGTCCTGGAGAATCTTGTAGGACTGCCCACGGCATGTACGGTTCATGTAGCGACGCGCCACATACCAGTCGCGGGCATATTCGCGCTCGGGATCCGGGTCGATCACCAATGTCGCGCGGACAACCAGCATCCTGTACTCGTTCTGGATGTCGGTAGGCGCGATCCGCACTTCATAGAGCCGCTCCTCCACTCGAACCGTCTCGACACTCGAATTGTCGAGTGTTCCCTTGACGGCACAACCCGTCAGCAGCGTCAGCGACATCAAAGCGGCGATACCCAAGGCAATTGTTCTCATCAGCTGGTTCTCCGGACACGACCACTTTCATACCGTGCGAACCTGGGTCGTTAAACTCCACACACGAAACAAACTGCATCGTCCGAATTGCGCAAATGGCGAATTGAGCGAGACAAAAATTCTTACGATGGTTGCGCCGCCCGGATGGCGGGATTACTAGATATCGAGTGCTTGCAGCGTAGAACTTTCACCCGCAAGCCAACGGCAGATTTCCAATGCCAAGGTCTTGGCGAATTTATCGGCCACTCGCCGTTGTAGTTGCGGTCCTTTGGAGTGCCGCTACTCCGGCGCAAACGGCCCCGTCTCAAAGTGCTCCGACCAGCCTTCGCTTGCCGTCGGCCACGCCCGCACCGGATTCGAAGACTGAGCCATCGGCAGAGCTTCGTCGTGCCTATGACGAGGCATTTCAGCAGACACTGCTGAGGCCGTCCGATGCAGAAACGCTCGCCAAGTTCGCCCAGATCGCGGTGCAGTTCGGCGACATCGAAGGTGCGATCTCGGCTCTCGAGCGGCTGCTTCTCGTTGAGGGCGACCTGCCCGAAGTGAAACTGGAACTCGGCGTGCTCTATTTCAGATTGGGCTCGAAAGAAGCAGCGCGCACATACCTCGAAGCGGCGAAGGCTTCGCCCGACGCCCCGAACGAAGTCAAAGAGCGCGCCGAGACATTCCTCAAGGCCGTAGGCGGCTGAGGAGATATCCATGGGTTTCATCGGAATACGCGGCTTGCGCAATCACCAGATGCGGCGTTTCGGCGTGTCGCTGATCTCGACCGCTGCGGCACTGGCGCTTGGAGACGCGCCCGCTGTCGCGCGCGTCGGTATCGCCTCTGTGGTCGAAGGCGAACCCAAGGGACAGCCGCCAGCCGCCGCCGAGCGAATCCTCCGCGTCGGCATCGACATGAGCGCCGACGAGAAGGTTACGACAACCGCTTCCGATCGCGCTCACCTCGTGTTCAACGACGGCAGTTCGATCACGATCGGCCCCAACAGCGTCATCGTCATCGACAAGTACGTCTACGATCCCGATCAGAAATCCGGAGAGATGAGTCTCAAGCTCTCCCGCGGAACGTTGCGCTTCGTGGGCGGCGTCATCAGCAAGAAATCCGAAGTCAAGATCGACACGCCGTCGGCGAGCATGGGCATCAGAGGCGGTATCCTTACCGTGGCCATCGCGCCGTCGGGCGCCACGAAGGCGGACTTCCTGTTTGGCACTTCATTCTCGATCACGAGCGAGGGCGTCACACGGACGACGACGCAACCCGGCACCGAAATGACGGTGACGCCCGGCCAGCCGCCTGCGCCTCCGGCGCCGATTCCCCCCGGTTCGCTTGCAAGCAGCGTCGCGGCCTTCGAACAAGGCCCGCCCTCATCGAACGGGCCCGGTGGAGTCTTCAACGTTCCGACGACTGGCGGCGCCTCCCCCTCGAACGTGATCAATACGCCCCGCGGGCCGGCGGGCCGCTCGGCGACACCGAGCCCGGCAAACAACAATGCGAGCAACACACGCCCGCGGGCAGCCATCCGCGCGGCGGTCGCGAGCGCCGGTGTCAGCAAGGTGAACTCCGCAATGCCGCCCCAGGCTGTGATCGCGGCGACGCCGTCGACCCAGCAGCTCGCCACGCTCCTCACCGCGCCATCGACCACCAGCACGGCCTCCCTGCAGCCGGGGGGCAGCGCCGGTCCTCTCGGGGCGGCCAGCCCCGTTCAAGGATCGGGGCCGCTTCTGGCCGGCGGCCCCCTGGTTGGCAGCGGTCCCGTCCTCGGCGGCGGGCCAATGCAGGCTTCCGGTCCGCTGCAGGGCGCCGGAGCACTGTTCGGGGCCGGTCCGCTGCTGGGCGCAGGCCCGGTCGAAGGAAGCGGCCCCCTGCTGGGCAGCGGCCCCTTGCAGGGTACTGCGCCCCTCCAGACGGACGGCGGTTTCGCCGCGACGGGGCCGGTTTTGACCTTCCCTCAGGCGCGGGATTCAGGACCGTCGCCGCTTCAGCTCGCGTCGCTGCCAGCGGCCGTGCTGACGGCAACTCCGCAAACGCCGCCAACGCCCCTAACCCTGACGCCGGATCCGACACCGTCCTCGAATCCACTATCCACGGCGCCGACGACGTCGGACTCTTCCACCCCTTCCACGACATCTTCACCGACGACACCAACGTCGGATCCGACACCGCCGGTCTACACGCCGCCACCACCGTCGCCGACGCCGGTCACCAGCCAGCAGAACATCTGCTCGTCAGTCAGCTGCAACTGAGGCTGCACCGTCCGGGCGCGATCTGGAACACGCCCGGTCACCCGTTGCTGCGGGCACCAGAGCCGCAGCCCCTCCTCAGGCCGCGGCCACAGGTACGGTAATCTCCTGGGATGTGGTCGCGGCGTGCGCGCCGTCCGGATGGAGAGCCTGCGTCTGCAGAATCACGGCCGCGCCACCCTTCGCAAACTCGATACCGAGCGTCGGCAGGACCTTGAACATGCGCTTGACCGCCTCGCGCTGGATCATCGCCGGATTTCCTGGACGGGCGGTGAACTTGAAGCGGATCAGCAGGGCATTGTCTATGATGTCGGCGACCCCCTGCATCTTGAAGGGCGCCAGGACCTCCGACTTGATCTCGGGCACCTCCATCATCTCCTGGCCGATCTTCTTCGCCGCCTTGCGCAGCTTCTCGATGTCGGTATCGCGGGCGAATCGAAGATTGAACTTCACCGTGATCCAGTCACGACTGAAGTTGGTGATCTGGCCCAGCTGGCCGAACGGGATGGTATGCACCTGGCCATTCTGGTGGCGCAGCTTGATCGAGCGCAGGGTAAAGCCCTCGACCGTGCCCTTGGCCTTGCCGCAATCGATGTATTCGCCGACCCGGAAGGCATCGTCCGTCAGATAGAAGATGCCGGAGACGATGTCCTTCACCAGCGTCTGGCTGCCGAAGGAAATCGCGATGCCGAAGATCGACGCCCCGGCGAGCAGCGGCATGACGTCGACGCCGAAGTCTTCGAGCGAGATCATGATCGCAAGGAATACGATCAGGATTGCCACCGCCATCCGCAGGAGCGGCATCACGGTGCTGATACGCGTCGCCGGCGCCGCCGAGGCATCTCCGTCAACGATCGCCTGGGCGGCATCCTTCGTCTTGCGGGCCGTATAGGGATCAGTGACGAACTTGAACAGTTCCCACAGCACGAAAGCCAGGAACAGCGTAATGCCCGCCGTGCGCGACGAACGGGTGATTTGGTCCCATTGATCCGGGCTCGCCAGGCCCAGCACGTCGACCACCCAGCGCTCCACGATTGTCACCGCGACGCCGATCACGACAGCGACGCGCACGCAACGGGCCACGACATCGGGTAGCTTCGGCAAGTCGCTCGCCGGCGTGCGGCCGACGAGCTGCGAATCGAGCCTGCGGACAAACGCCTGCATCAGCGTCTCGAACAGCACCAGCGCGATCACGAGGTTGAGCGTGAGCAGCATCGCCCCGCCAACCTTCACCCGGTCCGAGATGGCGCTGTACATCTGCGTCGCACCCAGGGCGAGGAAGAATGTCGTGGCGAATCCGATCCAGTGACGGCCCACGGCACCGGCCAGCGACGACGCGGTGGCCAGGCCGGCGAACCATTGCTGGGCCGCTTCCTTCGAGCGGAAGACCAGCCAGAGGAAGACGGCGAGATAGAGCGGGACAATGACGACCTGATAGGCCGCGATCGCCTCCGACGGCGTCCTCATGGCGAACAGGATCTGGGCGACGATGCGGCCGATGATGATGACCAGCATGACCGTCGAGATCCGCAGATACATCGAGCGGGCCGGGCCGTTCTCGATGCTGCACAGCCGCGCTGTCGGCATGTCGGGCTGCAGCACGATGCGGAACAGGAGCACGTACAGGCGCCAACCGAAAATGCCATGCAGCACGGCATCGGCAAGCCGGTCCTGCGGAGTGGTCCCCTCGAACCACAAGCCCACTGCCCCCTCGCAGATCAGCCAGACCGCCAAGACGCCGAGGCCGTCCAAAGCCGCCAGCAAGCCGAGACTGACCAAAGACTTCAGCCCCTTCTCCGCCCCCGTGGAGCTGGCAAGATGGGCACGCGGTCGACGCAACACCCCGCGCAGGATGCTTTCCACGGCGACGGCCACAACGCCGATCGCGGCCAGCCACAGCAGGAATTGGAACGGCCCGCGGCCATCGGGAAGCTGCTGCCTCAGGATCCGGGTGAACGCCGCAAGCTGCTCGCCCAGCACCGGGAACGCCATCGCCACGACCTTGGCGCGGTTGAGGAAGAGTGCCAGCTCACTCGGCCCTTCCTTCGGCGGCGTCCTCACGACCTGGGGCTTGGGTGCTGGAGTGCCTTTCCCCGCCTTCGGCTTGGCCGCCGAGCTGGGTGTGGGGGCCTGCACGGGCGCGGCGGGCGTCGGAGCAGCGAGGCCCTCGTCCTTCAGCTTCTCGGCAACGGATTTGCTGATGGCATCGACGAGTGCGTCGAACTGCTCCTGGGTCATGCCCGCCGGTGCAGCATCGAGCGTGTTGGCCCGTCCAACAGCTGTCCCGAGCATGAACAGCGACAGGATCAGCACTAGGGTGCGGAGGCTGGACATGGTCTTCAATCTTTCTCGCTCGATAAGCGTCTAATCATCTTGCCTGACGTTGATCGTCACAGGGAACTGGACGGATCATCGTTGCAGCCTACATTACAAATTATAGTTAAATTTATAGTTAAAATGCATTTAGTCTGAGCCGCAATTGCGTATCGAGTTTGTCAGGCTCGCCGCCAAGACGGTTTTTCGCCCTGAAACAAGGGCTTCGCGGTGCAAATTCTATATCGTCCTCGCGCGACGGCCCGCGGTTCTCGCTTGCCGAGTTCGAGGCGACGCAATGAGCGCGCCGCGGGAAACCATTTTCTTGTCGATGTCCTGTCGGTCGTCAGCCTCGCCGAACGGCGGAAGCAGCTGACAGCCCTCCCTATCGGAGGGAGGATGGCGTCCCCAAGGGGATTCGAACCCCTGTTACCGCCGTGAAAGGGCGATGTCCTAGGCCTCTAGACGATGGGGACGAGGCGGCAAGAGTGCGTGCATGTAACGGTCCGGGGCCGGCAAATCAAGCGCGCAGAAACGCACTGGATCGAGCCCGGGAACGGCTCTTCAGAGCTGGATCGAGCCCGCCGCCGAGGCTGCATCGTCGATCTGCAGACGCACGCTTTCCCGGCCATTGTAGCGATCGACCCGAAGCGCGCCTGCGACATGCAGAACAGGCTTGGCCCGATCCAGGAGCGCCGGTCCCAGGGCGCTCTGGCCGGCCCGGAACGCGATCGCCTCGACCCGGCCGCGCTGCTGGCCGACCAGGGTGCAGCGGACGTGCCCCTCCCCGACCGGCTGGGCGTAGTCCACACGTACGCCGGTCAAGGCGAAGCGTGGCAGCGCATTGCCCGCGCCGAACGGGCCGGCCCGCTCGACCATGGCGACCAATTCCTGGGTTGCCGCCGCCGGCGCGAGGGCCGCATCGATGCCCAACTCGCGGACGGGCGGCGCAGCGCCGAGTTGCGGCGCCAATCGCTCGTCGAGGAATGCGGTCAATGCTGCAACCTGATCACGCGCCACGGTGAGACCGGCAGCCATGGCGTGCCCGCCGCCGTTGATCAGAAGCCCTTGCTGGCGAGCCGCGATCACGGCGGCACCAAGATCAACCCCGCGCACCGATCGTCCCGAGCCCTTGCCGACATCGCCGTCCATGCCGATCACGAAGGCTGGACGGCCGTAGCGCTCGACGAGGCGGCTGGCGACGATGCCGATGACGCCGACATGCCAGCCTTCGCTTTCCACCACCAGCGCCGCCGGCAAGGCCTCGCGATCGGGACCATAGGTGCCCTCGATACGGGCAATGGCCTGGTCGAGCACCTCGCGCTCGATCGCGCGTCGCTCGGCATTGAATTCGTCGAGGCGGATCGCCAGTGCACCGACCTCGTGCGGGTCGTCGCTGGCGAGCAGTCGTGCCCCGAGGTCGGCCTGTCCGACGCGGCCTCCCGCATTGACCCGCGGCCCGAGCAGGAAACCGAGATGATAGGCACCCGGCGGCTCCCGCAGACGCGCCACGTCGGCCAGGGCGGCGAGTCCCGCATTGCCGCGCTCGGCCATGACCCGCAGCCCCTGCCGCACCAGCGCCCGATTGACACCAGTCAGCGGCACGACATCCGCGACCGTGCCGAGCGCCACCAGATCCAGCCATCGGCGCAGATCGGGTTCCGGCCGCGCATCGCCGTACCAGCCGGCTTCCCGCAGCGCCCGGTTGACCCCGACCGCCAGCAGGAAGGCGACGCCCACAGCCGCCAGTTGCTTGTGCGGGCTGCTTTCGTCGATGCGGTTGGGGTCGACGACAGCCACCGCCGGCGGCAAGGCGATCTCGGCCTGGTGGTGGTCGATCACGATGACGTCGAGGCCGACACGCCGGGCCTCCAGCAGCGGTTCGTGCGCAGTGACGCCGCAGTCGACCGTGACGACGACCGAGGTGCCCTCTTCCCTGAGCTTTGCCAACGCCGCCGCATTGGGGCCATACCCTTCCTTGCGGCGGTCGGGAATGTAGACGCCGATGTTCGCGCCCACGGCCCGGAAGAAGCGCAGCAGCAGGGCCGAGGACGTCGCCCCGTCGACATCGTAGTCGCCGAACACGACGATGCGCTCACCCGAGCGTACCGCCTGCACTAGGCGCTCGATCGCCGCCGCCATGTCCTTCAGGTGCAGCGGATCGGGCAGGAACTTGCGTAACGTCGGCTCGAGGAAATCCGGTACGTCGTCGAGACCGACCGACCGGGCGGCGAGCAGACGGCAGATCGCTTCCGGCAGGCCGTGACGCTGCGCCATGGCAAGCGCAAGGCGCTCGTCCGACAACCGCTCGGCCCAACGCCGGCCGGTCAGGGAACGCTCGACGCCAAGGAAGGCGGCTCGGACGAGGCGTGCTTCGGAGGGCATACGGCTTCTACTAGCGATCTGGGCGGCAGGAGTCGAAGGGCCGGAAAAGGCCAGCTACCATTTCCATTCGAACGGCCAGATACGCAGAACGGCGACATTGATGCGCGACGCCGCCGTCCCGCCGATCTGCAGGGTCAGCGGCTCGCCCTTGACCTCGGCCTGCACGCTGTTTCGGGTCCCCGGACAATTGGTGGCGCGATCCGAAGACAGGATCGGCAGGCGCCGGCGTTCCTGCACGAGATCGACCCAGGCCGGCTCGGACAGAACGATGCGATACCGACCGGCCGGAATATTCTCGAGGGTGATGATGCCGCCGTTTCCGCCGTCGCTCCCCCGCTCCGGAGCGACCGGATAGATCACCTCGTCGGCCGGCCTCAGACGCAACGCGAAGACCCCCTCCTTCGGCAGCGACTGGGCGCTGTCGACCGACGGGATATAAGCCGAGAACGGATCGGGCGCACGCGCTACCGCCGCTGGAACGAGCCCGCAGGCATCCTGTGCGGCCGCTGGAAGTGCCAGCGCCGACAGGATTGCCGCGCAGATCATGCCCTTTGCTTTGCCCATGTCGACCACGGGCCTCGCTACGCACCTTTCGTACCAACCCGATGGCTGGCCGTCGATTAAGGATGGCTACGCCCAGCTCGGCAGGCCAGTCTTGATCGAGAAATTGTGATGGGCGGAGACCCAGCGCACCGTCCCGGTCTTGGAGCGCATGACGATCGAATGGGTCTCGGCGCCGTTGCCGAAGCGACGCACGCCCTTCAGCATCGAACCCGACGTCACGCCGGTCGCCGCGAACATCACGTCGCCCTTGGCCATGTCGATCATCGAGTACTTGCGGTTCAGGTCCGTAATGCCCCACTTGCGGGCGCGGGCCTTTTCGTCGTCGTTGCGAAACAGCAGCCGGCCCTGGATCTGGCCGCCGATGCAACGAAGGGCCGCCGCCGCCAGAACGCCTTCCGGCGCGCCGCCAGAGCCCATGTAGATGTCGATGCCCGAATCGCCGGTCGAGGTGGCGATCACGCCCGAAACGTCGCCGTCGCCGATCAGCATGATGCGGGCGCCCGCCTCGCGGACCTTGGCGATCAGTTCGGCGTGGCGCGGCCGGTCGAGGATGCAGACGACGAGATCGTCGATCTCCACCTTCTTGGCCTTGGCAAGATCCTTGAGGTTCTGCTCCGGCGTCTTGTCGAGATCGACGATGCCTTCCGGCAGCCCGCCGCCGACGGCGATCTTGTCCATGTAGACGTCGGGCGCGTTGAGGAAGCCGCCATGCTCGGCCATCGCCATGACCGCCAGTGCATTGGGCAGTCCCTTGGCGGTGATGGTCGTGCCTTCGAGGGGATCGAGCGCGATATCGATCTTAGGGCCGGCCCCCGTGCCCACCTTCTCGCCGATATAGAGCATCGGCGCCTCGTCACGCTCGCCCTCGCCGATCACCACCGTGCCTTCGATGTTGAGCGAATTCAGAGTCGTGCGCATGGCGTCGACGGCCGCCTGATCGGCCTTCTTCTCGTCGCCCCGCCCCATCAGCTTGGAGGCCGCGAGTGCCGCAGCTTCCGTTACGCGCACCGCCTCGAGGGCCAGGTTGCGGTCCATCTTGCCAATATCCGCCATCGCTTCCTCCGTTGGGTCTCCCGCAACGCCTTCTAGAATGCCTCGATCCTGATCAGGCAGGGCTCGGTCGCCACAGCCCGCAGCTTGGCGATGCGCGCGATCGCGCGCTGCATCGCCGCTTCTTCCGTCTCGTGCGTGGTCAGCACGACGGGAACTTCGCCCGACTGCGAACGGCCGCGCTGGAGCATGGACTCGACCGAGATGCGCTCCCTGGCCAGCACGCTCGAGATCGCCGCGATGACGCCCGGCCGGTCCTGCACCATCAGACGGATGTAGTAGGCGCCGACGTGGCGTCCCATCGGCGACACCTTCTTGGCCGCAAGCCGGTCGGCGGGGACGACAAAGGCCGGCATGTCGCGTCCGCGCGCCACGTCGACCAGATCGGCGACGACCGCCGAAGCGGTCGGTCCCTGGCCCGCACCGCGGCCCTGGAACATGGTGGTGCCGACGAAGTCGCCCTCGACCACCACGGCATTGAAAACGCCCTCGATGTGCGCGATCGGAGCCTCGAGCGGGACCATGCAGGGGTGGACACGCTGTTCGATCCCGTACCTGGTCTCGCGCGCGATCCCTAGGAGCTTGATGCGATAGCCCAATTCCTCGGCGAACTGGATGTCCATCGAGGTGACGCGCCGGATCCCCTCGACATGCACGCCCTCGAAATTGACCTGGCAGCCGAACGCGGCGCCCGTCAGCACGGCCAGCTTGTGGGCGGCATCGATGCCATCGACATCGAAGCTGGGATCGGCTTCGGCGTAGCCCGCCGCCTGTGCCTCGGCCAGCACGACGTCGAAGTCGCGACCGGTCTCGCGCATCGTGGTGAGGATATAGTTGCAGGTGCCGTTCAGGATGCCGTAGAGGCGGCTGACCTTGTTGCCGACCAGGCCCTCCCGCAGGGCCTTGATGATCGGGATGCCGCCCGCGACGGCCGCCTCGAAGGCGAGGATGCAGCCCTTCTTCTCCGCAAGCGCGGCGAGCTCCGTGCCGTGCATGGCAAGCAGCGCCTTGTTGGCGGTCACGACATGCTTGCCCGCGATGAGTGCCCGGCGCACCAGCTGGCGCGCCACGCCGCGCGAGCCGCCGATCAGCTCGATCACCACGTCGATGTCGGGCGCCTCGGCCAGCGTCAGCGGGTCCTTTTCCCAGCGTACGCCGGTGAGGTCGATGTCACGCTTCTTGGTTCGGCTGCGCGCGCTCACGGCCACGAGCTTCAGTGGCCGTCCGCCGCGCAGGGACAACAGCCGGCCGTGTTCGGCCAGCAACTTCACGACGCCGGCACCGACCGTGCCAAGGCCGGCGATGCCTATTCTGAGGGGGGATTTCATGACCGCCTGATACGACAGGAAAGGATCAGGCGCGAGCCTTCAAGGGGGTGATGTTGTCCCCAACGCCGCGCAGGTAGAGGTCGATCGCCCGTGACGGATCGGCCAGCACCTGCCGCACGTTGCGGATCGCCTGCCGGATGCGATGCTTGTTCTCCACCAGCGCGATGCGGACATGGGCATCGCCATGCTCGCCGAAACCGATACCGGGCGACACCGCGACATTGGCCTGGGTCAGCAGCAGCTTGGAGAAGGCCAGCGACCCCAGCTCCGCGAACGGCTTGGGGATCGGCGCCCAGGCGAACATGCTGGCGGACGGAGACGGCAGCTCCCAGCCGGCGGCCCTCAGCCCCTCGATCATGACGTCGCGCCGCTCCTGGTAGGTGTTGCGCGCCTCGGCGATGCAATCCTGCGGCCCGTTGAGCGCCGCCGTCGCCGCCACCTGGATCGGCGTGAAGGCGCCGTAGTCGAGGTACGACTTGATGCGGGTCAGCGCCTGGATCAGCGTCTTGTTGCCGGCGGCAAAGCCGATGCGCCAGCCGGCCATCGAATAGGTCTTGCTCATCGAGGTGAATTCGACCGCAATGTCGCGCGCGCCCGGCACCTGCAGCACCGACGGCGGCGGGACGCCATCGAAGTAGATCTCGGCATAGGCCAGGTCCGACAGGATCCAGATGTTCTGCCGTTTGCAGAAATCGACGACGGCCGCGTAGAAGTCGAGATCGACGACCTGGGCCGTCGGGTTCGACGGATAGTTCAGCACCAGGGCGATCGGCTTGGGCACCGTGTGGCGCACCGCCCGCTCGAGGGCCGCCAGGAACTCGTCGAGCGACGTGCTGCCGGGCACGGGGATGTGCCGGACCGAACCGCCAGCGATGATGAAGCCGTAGGGGTGGATCGGATAGCTGGGGTTGGGCACCAGCACGATGTCGCCCGGCGAGGTGATCGCCTGGGCAAGGTTGGCCAGGCCTTCCTTCGAGCCCAGGGTGACGATGATCTCGCTTTCGGGATCGAGGTCGACGTTGAAGCGACGCTGATAGTAGGCGGCCTGGGCCTTGCGCAGGCCGGGGATGCCCCGCGAGGCGGAGTAGCCGTGGGCACGCGGATTGGCGGCCGCCTCGGCCAGCTTGGCAACGATGTGCGGTGCGGTCGGCAGGTCGGGATTGCCCATGCCGAGGTCGATCACGTCCTGTCCGGCGGCTCGGGCGCGCGCCTTCATCGCATTCACTTCCGCGAACACGTAGGGCGGCAGGCGCTTGAGGCGATGGAATTCCGAGTCGTCCATTTGCTTCTTCCTTTTGGGCTCAGAGGCCGGCGGCCGCCCTCCTGCGATCATGCTCGAGCGGCGGCGCCATCATGCAATCTCACGAACCGGCCGGCTTGGCGTCGGCCGGCGGAGCAGCCGGCGGGTTGGCCGGAGCGCTGTTGTCCGGTGCCGGTGGCGGCACAGGTGTGCCTGTGACCGCTTCCCGGGGGGGCGCGACGGGCTGGGTCGGCGGTTCGCTGGGCTTGTCTCCGGAGGTGCTGGCTTCCTTGCCGGGGGCGGCGTTCTTCTCCGCCTCCTTGGCCTCGCGCGCCGCCTTCTCCCGGGACGCCCGCTCCCGCTGCTCCTGGGCGAGTTCGTCTTTTTGCTGCTTCTCGATCTGGGCCTTCTGGCCGCCGCTGGCGGCAACCACCGAGCCGATCTGGGAGCCGCCGCGCGCCTCGTCGACAGGCACCACCGGCGGGCCGTATTGCTGGCCCGAGGGCGGCGGCGGCAGGACCGAACTCACCGGCACGTCCTTGTCGGCGCCCGGACGCATCTTCAGCAGATCGGCGGGGGTGCTGCCGCCGAACCAGCCACACCCCGACAGGAGAGCCAGCGCCGATACGCCAAGCGCGGCCGAGAGCGGCCTCAAGCCCTTCCTGTTCCTCGAATTCCGCATCATCCTCACCTGCTGAAACCTGCCTGCGCTGTTTAACGAAGGTCGAGACGAAAATTGACCCGTCAGTTGTCGCAGCCTACCTAAGATCAGGGTCTTGGCAGCCCAGGCGATCCAGCACAAGTTATAGTATCGGGCTGGCACGACTATCGCAAGAAACGCTACAAAGGCAATGACCTAGACGAGGAAACGCATGTCGGACAGCACCGCCTCATCCGCTTCTGCCAGCCCCCCAGCAGGCCTTTCGGCGGCGGATTCCGAGAAATTGCAGGCGGCCCTCAAGGACATCGCCGAACGCAGCCAGAAGCTGCTGAAGGAATTCGTCGACCGCTACGCGGCCGAGGGGCCGCAGCCGGCCGATCCGCTGCGGCTGACCCAGACCTTCATGGATTTCACGGCCAAGATGCTGGCCGATCCCAACAAGCTCGTGCAGGCCCAGATCGAACTGTGGCAGCAGTACATGCGGCTCTGGCAGATGACGGCCCAGCGCATGATGGGCCAGACGGTCGAGCCGCTGGCGGAGCCGGCCAAGGGCGACCGCCGCTTCAGCGACCCTGCCTGGAAGGACGAGGTCGTCTTCGACTACATCAAGCAGTCCTACCTCCTGACCGCCCGCTGGCTGCAGGGCACGGTCAAGGAAGTCGAGGGCATCGACGAGAAGACGGCGCGGAAGGTCGACTTCTATACGCGCCAGTTCATCGACGCGATGTCCCCCAGCAACTTCGCCCTCACCAATCCGCAGGTCGTGAAGGCGACCGTCGAGAGCAAGGGCGAGAACCTGCTCAAGGGCCTGCAGAACCTTCTCACCGACCTCGAGCGCGGCAAGGGCCGGCTGGCGATCCGCCAGACCGACATGAAGGCGTTCCGTGTCGGGGAGAACGTCGCCACCTCGCCCGGCAAGGTCGTGTTCCAGAACAAGCTGATCCAGCTCATCCAGTACGCGCCCTCGACCGACGAGGTGTACACGATGCCGCTGCTGATCGTGCCGCCGTGGATCAACAAGTTCTACATCCTCGACCTCAAGCCGCAGAACTCGTTCATCAAATGGGCCACCGAGCACGGCTACACCGTGTTCGTCGTCTCCTGGGTCAATCCCGATGAGGAGCTCGCCAAGCTCACCTTCGAGGACTACATGAAGCTCGGGCCGCTCGCCGCGCTCGACGCGATCGAGCAGGCAACCGGCGAACGCAAGGTGTCGGCGATCGGCTACTGCATCGGCGGCACTTTGATGGCAGCCACCCTCGCCTACATGGCGGCGCGCGGCGACACGCGCATCGCCGCCTGCACCTTCTTCACCGCCCAGGTCGACTTCACCGAGCCGGGAGAACTCGGCGTGTTCATCGACGAGGACCAGCTCGCGAGCGTCGAAGAGATCATGGGCAAGAAGGGCTATCTCGACGGCACTGAGATGGCGACCACCTTCAACATGCTGCGCGCCAACGACCTCATCTGGTCGTTCGTCGTGAACAACTATCTGATGGGCAAGGATCCCTTCCCCTTCGATCTGCTGTTCTGGAATGCCGACGCCACGCGCATGCCGGCGGCCGTGCACAGCTACTACCTGCGCAACATGTACCAGAACAATCTGCTGGCGAAGCCCGGCGGGCTGGTGATCGACAACGTCCCGATCGACCTGCGCAAGATCACGATCCCGATCTACCTGCAGGCCGGCAAGGAAGACCATATCGCGCCGGCCAGGTCGGTCTACAAGGCGACGCAGCTCTATTCCGGTCCGGTCCGCTTCATGCTGGCCGGCTCCGGCCATATCGCCGGCGTCGTCAACCCGCCGCACGCCAAGAAGTACCAGCACTGGCTGAACGAGACGCCCAAGAACCCGCCGACCCTCGAGGAGTGGAAGGCCGGCGCCACCGAGTATCCGGGCTCGTGGTGGAACGACTGGGACAAGTGGCTGTCGGAGAAGTCCGGTCCCAAGGTGCCCGCCCGTGTACCGGGTGCCGGCGGCCTGCCGGCCCTCGAGGATGCGCCGGGGTCCTATGTGAAGGTGCGGCTCATCGATTGAGCGCCGGACCGCGATAGGTCACGGACTCGCTGTTGCTGTCGCGGTGCACGGTGACCTTCACCAGCCCCTTGGTGACAGGGGCCAGGCGCCGCCAGATCCAGGCCGCGAGATTTTCCATCGTCGCCGGGCCGAGATCCGGGATGTCGTCGAGCATGTGATGATCGAGCCCGTCGCGCGCCTCCGCCAGCGTCCGCTCGAGCAGGCCGAAATCGACCACCATGCCGGTCTCCGGATCGGGCTCGCCGCGTAGCGTCACCTCGGCCCGATAGGAATGGCCATGGATGCGCTTGCTCGAGGCGGTATCGATGCTGCGCTTGAGCGTGTGCGCGGCGTCGAAACGAAACGATTTTGTCAGTTCCCACATGTCAACGAATGCCGAGATGCTTGTGTGTCTGCGTGCTGAGCTGCCATTGCGGATGGGCAAGGCAGTAGGCGATGGCGCGGGCCGTATTCCCCGCCACGTCCGGCCCATCCATCGGCTGCAGCGAGAAGCGACGGAAATCGAGGCCGGCAAAGGTCTCCGGCGCAAGGTGCGGCTGCGGATAGACGAGCTTCAGTTCGTCCCCCTTTCGCACCTTCAGCGGCTCGGCCGTCTTGGGGCTGACGCAGACCCAGTCGATCCCCGCCGGCACCTCGACCGTGCCGTTGGTCTCCAGCGCGATCTCGAAGCCACGGGCATGCAGGGCCTCGATCAGCGCGTCGTCGACCTGCAGCAGCGGCTCGCCACCGGTCAGGACCGTGAAGCGGTGCGCCCGATCGCCCGCCCAGGCCCGCTCGATCGCATCGGTGAGCGCCCCGGCCGAGCCGTAGCGGCCGCCCTGGGTGCCGTCCATGCCGACGAAGTCGGTGTCGCAGAACCGGCACTGGGCGGTGGCGCGATCCTCCTCGCGTCCCGACCAGAGGTTGCACCCGGAGAAGCGGCAGAATACCGCCGCCCGCCCGGCCTGCGCCCCTTCGCCCTGCAGCGTCTTGAAGATCTCCTTGACCGCGTAGCTCATCCGCCCGCCATGGCGGCCCTACTCCGCCGCCTTCAGCCTGCCGCCATTGCGATAGGCGTTCGCCAACGTCACATAGTGTGCCGCGGCGCGTTTGAAACCCTCGATGTCCTGTTCGCTGAGGTCGCGCATCTT